>JAJYGA010000057.1 GCA_021785255.1 Actinomycetes bacterium | reverse complement strand
TTGGATCTTGATAGGCACGACGATCTTGCTCACATCTATCATTATACTTGGTCTATATGACAATCAGCACACTTCCTAAAGAGTTCCGTAGAGGTAGGAGCGTAGTCTGTTCGCTTCAGGCCCACTTGGTCTTTGTTACTAAATATAGAAGAGGTGTATTCAACGACGATCTGCTTAATGTCTGTAAAACGGCAATGGAACAAGTATGTGCGGACTTTGGCGTTCGTTTGGTTGAGTTCAACGGAGAGGACGATCATGTGCATCTCCTGGTTGAATATCCACCGACAGTACAGCTATCTCGTCTTGTTAATTCCCTCAAAGGCGTGTCGGCAAGGATTCTACGAAAACAGAGGTCGGCACAAGTAAAGAAATACTTATGGGGAGAGCACTTCTGGTCACCATCGTACTTTGTCGGATCAGCAGGAGGCGCAAGCCTGGATGTATTACAGACATACATAGAGAACCAAAGGAGACCGAGCTAATATGCGCCTATCCCTCCCCGCCCTAAGGACGGGGTTTCCCGGCGCGTTGGATTAAGATCCTGCCTCTAATAGTATTGTCGTCACGTCAACAAAGTTATCTTCGATAGGAGTTTCGGTCTAGGTGCCCAACTTAACGCCATTTGCTCTGGAGAAAAAGGCAGGCGCCACGCCTTGGATGGTAGCGATATCCGCTGTAGTAATATATGGACTTTTCCTCGGGATAAGAGTGATGGTTGCCGGTCATGGCAACTTGGCGAGTTTAATAATACTCGGACATACCTTCGTCAATTCGTCCCGACTTCCTATCCAACACCTGCCTCAAATCCCTGGACCGGGTTACGACGGCCAGTTCTACTTTCGCTTGGCCTTAGACCCATTTGATCTTAAACGAACTGCGCTAGGGATAACCTTTGACACCCCATATCGTCCTTCCCGAATCGGCTATCCCGCTCTCGTTTACTTACTCGCTGGCACAGATCGGGCGCTTGTTCCTGCATCTTTGGTTTACACGAATCTCTTAGCCATAGGAGCAATAGGCCTAAGCGGGTCCTACCTCGCAGTTAGCTCAAGACTCTCTCCTTGGTGGGGACTGCTCCTTGCAGGTTACTTCGGTTTCACGTATTCAATTGGGCGGGATCTGACCGAAGTATCCGGTACAGTATTCGTACTGTTAGGACTGCTTCTTCTTCGAAAAGAAAGATGGATTCTTGGCACGGTGGCGTTTTCTTATGCCGTGATTACCCGAGAGACAGCCACCTTGGTTGTTTTCGGAATCGGACTGTATTGGCTTTGGTGTCACAGATACGTGCTTTCGCCGCGCAACAAAGTAGTCGACTCGCCGTTTCCCATCTACGTCTGGATTGCACCGGCGCTAACATACATCACCTGGGGAGTTGTCACCTACTTAAATGTTCATCAAGTCGGCATTAGATCAGATCTGGCAGCCAATCTTTACTTTCCATTAGCTGCTCCCATAGAGGCTCTTGCCAACAGACTATCGAACTTAACGGGTGTGACCTCGTTGTTATGGCTTGGACAAGTTGCGACATGGGCGACAACTCAAGCTTTAGCCGCTATCCAATACCGGCAGTCAACGGCGAGGCCTTGGGAAAAGATAGCCTGGATCGTCACAGTTATAACATCCCTCTCACTGTCCTCTGAGATCTGGGCGAACGCAAACTACTTGCGTTCTATCTCCTTAGCATGGGTAATAGCCATATTAATTCTGTGGGACTCGCAGACCTCAAGACGCTTTACGGCAGCCGTAGCGTCCATTGCTTGGATCGTGAGCGCGCTGCCGTTGCTACTTTTTCTTTAACTCAAGTCCATGGACGAGCTGGTATAATAGCTCAAACGCTCTGGACTCAACCTGCTAATAGAGCCAGCGGACGACGGACATTTAACTTGCAACCAAGACAGATAGAAGAGATCTTTACCTCAAAGCTCTTTGCGGCCAAGTCCACCCGCCAATCAAGATTCAACAATGCTAAAGGAAGCAGCTCAAAGTGGTGCTATCAGTGCTGACTTCGTGAAGACACAAAGTAAACAGCTCCCAGTTGTACCAAAAGACCCTGTTACGGGCAGTACCTAGTTATGTCAACTAATAAGAATTTCAAAGTCATCTCATAACAATTTATAGCTAAGATCAATGGAAGTTATGGAAACCAGTGGCCGCGTCGTAGTCGTAGAGGACGATACCTCGATAGCTGACCTTTTAAACACATACCTTAGAAAAGAAGGGTTTGAAGTTTGGGTTACAGACAAAGGTACTACAGCTCTGACGGTCATTAAAGAAGTTGAGCCAAATATTGTCGTTCTTGATCTAAATCTGCCTGGAGCGCTAGACGGCCTGGATGTATGTAGAGAGTTGAGAAAGACCTCAGATACTCCAATCGTGATGGTGACAGCGCGCGACGCTGAGCTAGACAGAGTGTTAGGACTTGAACTTGGAGCTGACGACTATGTGACAAAGCCGTTTTCCCCAAGAGAGCTTACCGCTCGAATAAAGTCGATACTACGTCGATATAACCATACTCCCGTCACCAACACCGACACCCTCACCTTAGGTGAGATAGTCGTTGATCAAAAACGCCGAGTCGTCACGCTTTTTGAGGAACCAGTAGCCCTTACAACCAGAGAGTTTGATCTCTTGGCGTTCTTACTGCAAAATCGTGGACTCGTTCTCACTCGGAAACAGCTTTTAGACGGGGTCTGGGGGCCGGAGTGGTATGGGGACGATCGAACCGTAGATGTCCACGTTCGTCAACTTCGAAAGAAGCTTGCAGAGGAATTTCCACTAGCCACGGTGTGGGGCGTTGGGTACCGCCTCGATTAACGACTCAAGTAAGATCCGACCATGAAGCGAAAGCTGGTCGTCGCTTTCGTATCCGCTGTCGCGGTAACGGTTCTGGCGGCAGGATTAGGTGTTTTATTAGTCACAAACCGAATAAACAAAGATCAAACCCTTGCCCTTTTGTCCAGGTCAAGCGCTATTTTTGTAACCTTGTCCCAGCGGGCACCCTCAAAATTTTACCTTGATCTGGTGGAGGGTCGAAGACTCGGTGGAGCTTTACTGGGTGTGGTTTCGAACAATGGTACAATAATTGGTCATCAGCTAACACGCATTCCGACAAGTGTGATTAAACCCAAGGTTCTGCTGAAGGGTCATGTAGTGACCTGGATCGAACATAACAAAATATTTTTTGCTCGTCCGTTTCCCCTTGCCAAGCCGGTGTTTCATGCCACCACTGGAGTAATAGTGCTGGCGAGGCCAGTTCCGGGTAACGCAATCTCTATCGCTTATCTACTCACAGTAAGTGCGCTAGTATTACTTTTCGCCTATCTCATATCGAGCGTGATCTCCGATCGTATTACAAGTGGCTTCTATTCGCTTATCGAAGTAACCAAGCGGATAGCAAAAGGAGATCTTGGCGCAAAAGTCGATCTCAGTAAAACCGCTGACAAAGAACTCAAAGACCTTGCTGACGCTATAAACACCATGGCTGAAGAGCTTTCTGCCTCCAAAGAAAAAGAACAACAATTTTTACTCTCCGTCTCTCACGATCTAAAGACCCCTTTGACTTCAATAGTTGGATTTTCGGAGTCTATAATCGACGACGCAGTTGACGATCCTAAGCGAGCGGCCGAGACAATTCTAAAAGAGTCACGCAGGCTGGAACGACTCGTCGGAGACCTTCTTGAACTAGCTAAGGTCCAATCGCCAACTTTCTCCTTGGAGGTAACTAACTGTGACCTAACCCAGTTGATCAAGGATCTCGCTAACGCTTATGCTCTCCGATCCAAAGAAAGCAAGATAGACTTCCAATTCCAAAGTATTCCAAGGTCCTTGACGCTTGAGACCGATCCCCAACGTTTCATGCAGATCATCGCCAACTTCTTGGACAACGCCTTCAAGTTCACAAGTACTTGGGTAAGGTTAGAAGTATCAGAAGACGATCAAAATGTGATCGTCTCTATAAAAGATGACGGACCTGGAATCTCTCCGGAAGATAGCCAGAAGATATTCAAAGAACAGTATCGCTCGCCCAAGACTTCATCTAAGCCAGGCAGTGGAATAGGTCTTCTCGTGGTAGGACAGTTAGCCAAATCACTCGGTTTTAGCGTTGGTCATCGATCCCCTATCACAGCCGATGGACTAGGCACGGAGATGCGTCTACTCATTCCCAAGAGAAAGCTCTGGATCATCTAGACACAAGTCGTCAACTACGAGAAACACGTGTTGGCAGAATGACCAGTCGGCAGCCACTACAACAGCTGCTGAGAGTTGACCAATTTACGTAAACTTCGTCATCGAAATGTTAAAGACCTTAAAGCAGATGATCTTGGTTGTAGATTGTCAGTAACCGGAAAATCACTGAAGGAGCATGTGTTGACGCAGGTAATACAGTTCAAACCCACGGATGACCAATTCGCATGGACATTTGGAGGCGTGGCTCCGGTTATGCACATAACTTCTGGTACGGTATTAGATCTCTATACAGAAGACTGCTTTGCAGGCAAAATACGTTCAGAGAGTGACCTTGTATCTATCTCTTGTAAGTTTCCATTTCTCAACCCACAGACCGGACCTTTTTTCATTGCAGGAGCCCAGCCAGGAGATACACTTGCCATACATTTCGTCTCTATCGAACCAGCCAGAGACTGGGCCGTGTCTTCGACTGTCCCACTTTTTGGCGCTCTTACCTCTACACATACCACAGCAACCTTGCAGCCACCCCTTCCAGAGTTGACTTGGATTTGGGAGATCGACAAAGCGGAAAACACCTGCACCTTCAGAGCCAAAGACTCCGACTTTAAACGCGCACTTCCACTAGAACCCATGCACGGCACGGTCGGTGTCGCTCCCGCAAACCTCGAAGTTAGGTCGGCACTAGTACCGGATACTCACGGCGGGAACCTCGACACCCCCGAGATGAAAGCCGGCGTTACCTGCTATCTGGGAGTAAATGTCGAAGGAGCATTGTTTTCTCTTGGTGACGGACATGCACGTCAAGGTGAAGGTGAGTCATGTGGAGTCGCCGTAGAGTGTGCTATGAATACCAAAGTTTTAGTCGAGTTAATCAAGGGAGTTTCAACACCTTGGCCAAGGATCGAAAGCGACACGCACATCATGACCACAGGCTCTGCGCGCCCTCTCGAAGACGCCTTCAGAGTAGCTCAACACGACATGGTCACCTGGCTCAGCGAACTCTTAGACCTATCTGTCATGGATGCCTATCAATTCGCATCACAAGCAGTTACTTCACCACTTGCAAACGTCTGCGACACAAACTATACCTCCGTCGCAAAGGTTCTCAAAAGTTATCTTGGCGATAAGCAACCTTATGCCGGTGCACACAGACACCTACGTGAGATAGCTCTATCTCTCTAGGCCTGAGAGTAACAGCTTGCGATTTACCACCTTCAAGGGATTTTGACTCCAGCCTTCGCAACTGAAAGACTATATACGCAAAGTTCATAAACGCCAGTTGTGCTATCAGAAATCCATATCCTCTGGTAGCATTGGAGGAAACGTCACAGACTCGGAGGTATAGCAATCCCTAGCGATAGAATCACTCTACGAGATCATCTGGTCAGCCAAATAGACCCACGCTCGCCTTCCGTCATGAACAACAGAGCCAACATCGCCGGCGTTTTGGATAGATACCATGATCTAGTTTCTGAAGCGGTAGCAGGTGGTGGTGAACGTTACGTAAAGCGCCACAAAGAACGAGGCAAACTCTTGGCAAGAGAGCGCATTGAACTGCTCTTAGACCAGGACTCTCCCTTTTTGGAACTATCCCCCATAGCAGGCTATGGCACCAACTTCCAAATTGGAGGTTCCATCATTACTGGAATAGGTGTAATCGGAGATGTCGAGTGTATAGTCATAGCCCACGAACCCACAGTTCGAGGCGGATCAATGAACCCATACACCTTACGCAAAAATCTCCGCGCACTAGAGATTGCGCGAGTCAACCGCTTGCCCGTAATAAACCTAGTTGAGTCAGGAGGTGCTGACCTTCCTACCCAGGCAGACCTCTTCGTTCCCGCTGGACAGATATTTCGCGACCTGACTCGACTATCTGGACTAGGTATTCCAACGATAGCAATTGTGTTTGGGAACTCGACAGCCGGTGGCGCTTATGTGCCAGGCATGTGTGACTACACGGTGATGGTAGACAAGGGCGCCAAGGTCTTTCTGGGTGGACCACCATTGGTAAAGATGGCCACAGGTGAAGAGTCAAGTGACGAGGAACTCGGAGGCGCTGAGATGCACTCACGAGTGTCAGGACTTTCAGACTTCTTCGCCAAGGATGAGTACGATGCAATTAAAATCGGCAGAGAGATAGTTTATGACTTGAACTGGAAAAAACTTGGACCTCAACCCTCCTTCCCTCCTGATGAACCCCGCTATTCACCCGACGAACTACTCTCGATTGCCCCTTTCGATCTAAAACAACCTCTTGATCCCAAAGAGGTAATAGCTCGCGTCGTCGACGGATCACGATTCCATGAATTCAAGCCCACCTATGGAACGTCTCTGGTTACGGGATGGGCTTCTATACATGGCTATCCTGTAGGGATTCTCGCGAATGCGAGAGGTGTAATCTTCATGGACGAGGCTAAAAAGGCGACAGAGTTCATAATGAGTGCGAACCAAAATGATACGCCTCTGATATTTCTTCAAAATACCACGGGATACATGGTGGGGAAGAACTATGAACAGGCAGGCATCATCAAAGATGGTGCAAAGATGATTAATGCTGTCACCAACTCAACGGTTCCTCATATAACCGTTATCATCGGGGCTAGCTACGGTGCTGGGAACTATGGGATGTGCGGTCGAGCCTACGATCCAAGATTTCTCTTCATGTGGCCCAACGCAAAGGTTGCTGTAATGGGACCGCAACAGCTCGCTGGCGTAATGTCCATAGTTGCAAAAGAATCTGCACTTTCGCTCGGAAAACCGTTCGATGAAAAAGCTGACCTCGAGAACAGAAAGGCCATCGAAGAACAGATAGAGAGGGAGTCTGAAGCGTTTTTCATGAGTGGGAGGGTTTACGACGATGGAATAATCGATCCTCGCGATACTAGAACGGTCTTGGGTATTGCACTCTCGGCAGTCCATTCTCAGGTAGTTACAGGTAGAAAGGGATACGGAATTTTCCGTATGTAATTGACTATGACAGTTTCAAAGTTTAAGCGAGTTCTCGTAGCTAACCGGGCCGAGATTGCTTCTCGGATATTTCGAAGCGCTCATAAAATGGGACTTGAGACAGTAGCGCTTTACTCCGACGTCGACATCGATCTTCCTTACGTAAATGAAGCTGCACTTGCAGTAAATCTGCCGGGGGTATCACCCAAAGATACGTACCTGAATATTGAGAACATTTTAAAAGCAGTTGAACTCACTCGAGCGGACGCCGTACACCCGGGGTATGGTTTTCTCTCAGAAAATGCGGAGTTTGCCAAGGCAGTAGAGGATTTGGGAGTCACCTTCATCGGTCCTACATCTGAAACAATAGCGAAAATGGGTTCAAAGACCGGAGCCAAGGAGATAATGAACCAAGCTGGAGTGCCTACCCTGTCTCAGGTGGTTATCGACAGCGACACTGAAATAACTAGCGATCAATTTAGCTCGCTGACATTTCCTTTGTTGGTAAAAGCGGCCTTCGGGGGTGGTGGTCGCGGCATGCGTATAATTAGAAACCATTCTGAACTGCTTGACTCAATTAAAATCGCACAACAAGAGGCGCTCTCTGCCTTTGGGAACCCCCTTGTGTTCGTCGAACCGTACATAGAGAGACCTCGTCATATAGAAGTACAAATCCTCGGGGATCAATTCGGAGATGTCATTCATCTCTTTGAGAGAGAATGCTCTGTTCAGCGTCGATATCAAAAGATCATCGAAGAGTCTCCGTCTCCGTTTCTCACCGAAGATACAAGGTTAAATCTTCTCGACACTGCGGTGAAGGCCGGCAAAGCCGTTTCGTATATCGGAGCCGGAACTGTCGAGTTCATCTTTGCACCCAATAACACGTTCTACTTCCTCGAGATGAACACTCGACTTCAAGTGGAGCATCCAGTAACCGAGCTTGTAACTGGAGTCGATATTGTTGAAGAACAGATCCGCATAGCTATGGGTGAACCAATTTCACAAGCTGCCAAGGCGGCCACATCAAATGGGTGGGCCGTTGAGGCTAGAATCTATGCCGAAGATCCCCTTGAGAACTACTCTCCCCAAGCTGGAACTCTAGTAGAATTTGAGATCACTGACCCTTCGGTGAGAGTTGACGCTGGTTTCAAAAGCGGATCTGAGATCTCCAGTTTTTATGATGCAATGCTAGCCAAAGTAATCGCCCATAGAAGTTCCCGCATCGAAGCTGTTTCTTCTTTGGAACTCGCGTTGCGTTCAGCAAAAGTGGCTGGTGTTTCGACGAACATCGAACTTCTAAGAGGAATACTCACTGACCAAGAGTTTTTGAAAGGTGAGATCGACACCTCTTATCTCGAGCGGAACGACCCTGCAAAGCTAACTCAGAAAATAGCTCTTGACGAGAGTGAATCCACTTTGTATCTGGCCGCACTCGTGATGTTTAGAGCCCATCTACGAGTCCTCTCGCGGCGTTCATTGGCCACAATTCCTTATCCGTGGAGGAATATTAACAATGGCGCATTCAGTGAGACTCTGGTAGTTCAAGGAGTTGACACCGAGGTTTCATATAGATACTCTCCCGAGTTGAAGATCAAAGTTGGATCTCGTGAACTCCCAGACTTCAAGGTAAAACACGTGGGTCATGACTATATCTACATAGAGGCTGGATCCGTCATGCAAAGACTAGTTATTGTTAAAATGTCTGAGCTTTCTTTCCGCCTCATAGGCCCCAAGGGATCGTTAAACGTCGCAGTAAAAGAGCGCTTCCCTAGCTCCAGCTACGAAAGTCCTACTGGTTCCCTTCTCGCTCCTATGCCAGGCACCGTTGTAGAGGTTCATGTACGAACGGGTGACAAGATTGAAAAAGGTGCTCCTTTGCTGATTCTCGAAGCCATGAAGATGCAACATGTTATTTCAGCTCCCACTCAAGGGGTCGTCAGCGAAGTTCGGGTTCAACCTGGAGATCAAGTGGCCCTGGAGTCGCTTTTAGCTGTAATCCATGAAGAGATAGCACTTTAGGTATTCCAATTATCGATAGACATTTATGCTCACGAGACAGAAACAGCTAATGTCCACCGTGATAACAGCTGAAGTCTTCCGTCTATGTGACGTAACTAAACACAGCATCGTTCTTTTCCCCAGCTTGACCAAGGCTGAGTAATGTTGGGCGTTTGACTGTCTCTCATCATTAGCGGGACTCCCCCGTCCATCTCGTAGGTACTTGCGTACCGTGTTTCTAGATACACCGCTAAGTTTCGCCATCTCGTGATAGCTGTGTCCTTGCGCTCTTAGTTCCAATCAATCCATTAGTAACCTTCACTTCAGCACTTCGTCACTCCTCTGTGGTTGTTAATGTTCCACGGACAAGTTTTACTGGAGGGTGGGTCAAATTAAAGTTGCTGATCCTGGCCCAACTTTCGTTTCCAACCCCCGATTTCAGTACCTAGTGAGCCCTATTTGGGGGTTTAGTGGTTGGAGGGATTTGTCAAAGTGCTGGTAGTTGTGTTGTCGGAATTAGAGATTGTGAATGTAGTGCCCTAATATAAGAGTATGTTAAGTATGAGACATGAAGTTGACTTATACCTGGTAGATTAGCTTTGTGTATATCAGGGCTAAGGAGACGAAGAACAAGACAACTGG
>JAJYGA010000081.1 GCA_021785255.1 Actinomycetes bacterium | reverse complement strand
CGGGGATAATGGCTGTTCTGTACCTTGTCTTTTCACTGTCCGATCCAGACTTGGCAACCATATCGATCCTACAATAGCATTAATTGCTATGTACTATATTGCACTGCATGATCGATGATTGGCGCAATGGAAGACATGTGGTCTATCAATTACATGCACACATTGTGCTGGTGCCTAAATATCGACGTAATGTGATGACCGAGAGAGTAAGTGACGAGATCAGATCAGCGACTTTAGAGGTATGTACTCGTTTTGATTCCACCCTTGATGCATTTGAGACAGACGGTGATCATGTTCACCTGTTGATTAGCCACCCACCTAAAGTTGCCCTATCGAGACTGGTGATGTCTATGAAGACACTCTCAGCCATGAGAGTACGGGCGAAGAACTGGCCGGAAGTCCAGAACGCTTTGTGGGGGAAACACTTCTGGTCACCCTCGTATGCTGTTATATCTTGTGGTGAAGCACCACTAGAGATAGTGAAGAAGTATATAGAAAACCAGAGACTCCCTAGACGTAAATCAGGGAGACCAAAAAAGGATGAGGTCGCTTGACCCCTCCCTTGCAGAAGGGGATTGCGCTCCTTTTCGTTCAAGATGTTATGAGCATTAGACATTTTTTGCAAGAGAAAACTCTTTGGAGCGTTGGTATTGTGAGAGAGTTGACTATGAGGAGAGTTGCATCATCGTGAACGGCGGGACGAGCTGTAAACACTAACTGCTTGAGGGCGGCGAGAAGTGCATGCTAGAAAGTTAGATGAGTAGACTTAACTGTGAAGAGGGCATTGTGTGATAACTAGGTTGAAGAAGAGATGCGGCGGGATCTGAAGTGAACACGAACATACACATATCGATTCAAAAAGAAGCGATTTCGATCCCAGAACTTTATGAATTTTGCTTGGAGCCTGACTGCGGTGCCGTTGTATTGTTTTCGGGAACGGCACGGAATTTTTCTGAGGGACGCCCTAATGTTACCTCTCTCGCTTACGAAGCATACGAGGAGCTGGCGATCAAGGTACTCTACGAAATTGCCGAAAAGATTTTTGAGTTGTATAAGGGTGTTAGAAAGGTCGCTATAGTTCACAGACTGGGTCTGCTTGCTTTGAGTGAGTCTGCTGTTGTAGTTGCTGTTTCTTCGGAACATCGTAATGAAGCGTTCGAGGGCGCAAAGTATGCTATTGACACGCTGAAGGTCAAAGCTCCGATTTGGAAGAAGGAGACCTGGGTCGGTGGAGAAGACTGGTCGGACAGTACATCGATGATTATCGATACATAGTGTTTATAAGGCTAACTTGGTTTCAGATTAGGTTTTATGTTATTGAAGTAAGGGGTGCTAGGAATGAGTGTTTTGCTATACATCGTGGTTCCGGTGGCCATATTTGTCGTGTTGGGGTTGGCGTTCAGCTTAAAAGATCGTAAACCTAAGTCGGTTGAATCTGGTATCGAAGACTTTTCCAAGACTATCCAGGCGTTGTCGCACTCTGCAAAGAGCGTGAGGCCCATAAGTAGGAGTGAGGATTGATGTGGGGAGCGTCTGCGCAGTTGATTTAGGTGCCAGTCGTTCGCGAGTTAGCTTACAAGGGAAGGGACTTGTATACGACGCTGCATCTGTAGTTGCCATTGATGTTACAGCTAGAGCTATAAAGGCGTGCGGTGAAGAAGCAGTTGAATTGGTGCACAAAAGTGGGGGTCGTTACGTTCTAAAAGCTCCCTTCAAGGATGGGATCACATCGGATCCAAATATTTTGGCATCTTATCTACACGTTCTATTTCATCAGATTGGAATAGCATCGCCGTCTAAGTACAAAATTGGTCTCGCAATACCATCTCAATTGACCCCGTTGGAGACGGACGTGTTGGGTGAGTGTGTGAGAGATGTGGGAGCGAAAGGAGTATTCCTCGTCCCTTCGCTCTTAGCAGCCGCTCTTACCGCAGGTATGGACGGATCAAAAGCCGACGGTTTCATGGCCATGATTGTTGGTGCTTCGCGTACCGAAACAGCGGTGTTCTCCCTAGGGCAGATGACCGTCGTGCGATCTTGCGAACAGGGTGGTTCATTAATTGGAGATCGAATCTCTAAATTGATTTTGGATCGGTTCGGCCTAATTGTTGCTGCTGACACGATTGAGCAGATAAAGGAACATTTGATAAGTTTTGTGCCTAAAACCAAAATTAGGGTAGCGGACCTTTGGGGTCGAGATGCAAAGACCGGTGAGAGTCGCCAAGTGCGAGTGGAGGATTCTATCTTTATCGGCGAGGTTCTTTCAATATTTAATGAGATAGCATCGCTTCCATCTTTGGTATTCACCAACTGTGAGGCTGAACTAGTCTCTGATATAAGTTATCAAGGACTGTACATGCTTGGAGGACTATCGGTTGTACCAGGCTTTAAAGAGATAGTCGAACAACGCTCCCAAGTTGTGGTTTCTTTACTTCAAAGGCCATCCACTGCCGTGGTTGAAGGCGTCCTATCTCTTATGACGGGAGATTCAAAGGTGACAAGAACTCTATCACTGTCTTAGCAAATCTTCCGCAATGGATCTCACTTGAAAGTCTCGATCCGACGTTGCCTTGTGCAAGGCTTGATCGGCCATTGGACCTTCAAAAGCCGCAAGGGCAACAACCGCTCTTCGCCTTATGTAGACTTTATCTTCAAGACCACGTAATACGATAGCTAAGGACTCTGGTGCTCCTATTGATCCCAAGGCGGCTATGGCGGACTCTCGGACTAAATCGTCAGGATGATGAACTGCTAGATGTTCGAGTTGCGTTCGGAACTCTGCGTCTTGAAGTTCACCGGCGCTGAAACAAGCTGCTTCCAGAACGTCAACAGCCTGCTCTTGTTTGAGGAGTTCGTGTAGAGCAGTGGGATATATGCGGGCATAAGTTAGAGCTACCTGTGTCGCAAGTTCTTTGTAAGTCAGATCCCTGATGAGGTTGCTGACAAAACTTTCACTTAGCTGGAAGTTGTTCCGCCAAAGAGCGAGAAGTGCCAACGAAGCCTGTACGTCTGCCTCTGGGCTGAACGTCTCAGGGAGATGCAGGTATTCCAATAAGGCGTCAGTGTCCGTAGTCAGAGAGCTCTTTGCTATGGTAAAGAGAGAGATGCGTTGGTTCAAATGTTGGTTTTTGTTCTCCATGTTGCTGCAGACCTGTGCATATTGTAGTGAATTAGCAGCTTAGTCGAGTATTGGGTGTGGTAAAGGTGGATCGTTGGCAAAGTTAGAGATTAGGTGGCGTTTTTTCTTAGTTGCACTGCCCTTTGTAGTAGTCCTTGGATGGGCAATTGGCTTTTCGATTCCCTATTACTCCATCTCACCTGGTAACGCATTAGATACTTCGTCTTTAATCTCAGTTCCCCACGCGTCGGCACAAAAGTACAAGAGATCGATATTTATGACAGATGTTACGCTCACTCATCTAACGCCGATTCTCTGGCTCTACGATCACTTCAGCTCGAACGTCACTATTTATCCATCCTCTGAAATAGTCGGTAATGCTAATCCGTCTCAGTTTAATAGACAACAGCTGTCACAGATGGCGAACGCAAAGCTTGCTGCTGGAGTAGCTGCTTTTACCTATCTTGGTCGTTTTGTGCCCAAGGTCTACGGGGCAGAGGTTCTAGCAACGGTACCTGGCACTCCGGCGGCTGGGATACTAGAACCAGGGGATCTCATAACTAAAGTGGGGTCTCATATCGTTACTTCGATGCGGACGTTCTCATCGGCTATTGTGTCAAGCGCTCCTGGCGTTAAGGTCAAATTGCACGTGATTCGTCAGAGCACGAGTTCAACTTCGCTTGCTTTTCGCCGCCTTACTTTTGCCATCAAGTTAGGTCATGATCCGCGAGATCCTAAGCGAGCGTTTTTGGGTGTCGAGTTTACACAGGGTGTCTTTTATGCTCTTCCTGGGTCAATCAAGATATCGACAGGTGATATTGGTGGCCCGTCTGCGGGACTTGCATTTACGTTGCAGCTGGTGCAGGAACTTTCTCATCGCAGATTCAATCCCAAAGTAGAGGTTGCTGCGACTGGGACGATCTCTCCAAATGGTACGGTCGGTCAGGTTGGTGGAGTTCCTCAAAAAGCTGTTGCAGTCTATCGCTCTGGAGTAAGAGTATTTCTTGTCCCGACCGCTCAGGTTGCCCAAGCTCGTACCTATGTGGGTAACAAGTTGAAGATATTTGGGGTTTCATCTCTTACTCAAGCAATTGATATTATAAAGCGGCTGCAAAGTACTTCTTAGAGTACCTAAGCTATTGCTATGCGCGTCAACAGAGAAGGCGAAGGGTTGTCAAGCGAAAACTCAGAGAGTGCACCACGGTTTCCAATCGTACGGAAGGGGCTAGACCAAAGAGAGGTCTATCCTTACATTGAACGCATTCGACTTCGAGTCCTTGATCTTGAGAGGCAAAATAGTCTCTTGGTGGAAGAGGTGGCAGACCTGCGTCGTCAGGTAGAAAATCCGACCCTCGATGTCGATAAGGTGACCGAGTTGTTTGGGAAACAGGCCTCGGAGATACTTAGAAGTGCTCATGACATAGCATCCTCGGTACGCAAGCGAGCCGAACTAAATGCCAGAGACATTATTTCTAGGGCTGAACGGGAAGCTACTGACCTCGAACTCCAAGCCTCAGTTTCGGCTGAAGCACAGATGACTGAGGCTTCTGAGCGAGCCAAAGAGATCATCGAAAGAGCAAAATCTGAAGCGGCTGAGATGATTGCATTGGCCGAACAGGGTGCTCAGAGCATCTCTGAAAGGGCTAAGGCAGAAGGTAGATCTCTTTTGCATCGTGCTCGTGAGTTGAGGAGCAAGGTTTTTAACGAGATGCAGGCGAGAATTGAGCTTCTAAATGGCGACATAGAAGAATTGGAGACATCTAGAACTACTCTTTTGCAGATGTTAGGTGCTGCGGACACGGTGCTGTCTGAGGTTCGTAACGATATTTTGAATCGAGATCGTAAAGACATTGCCGACAATGGATCTGCTCCAGGTCTGGATGATGGTCATGCGAATGCTAACTCCGTAGAGGAAGAAACGCAAGAACATGATAGTGACGTTTACCAAGAGTTGAAAGACGGAGGAGATGAGTTGGCGGTGGAGACCCTGCCCAGTGTGGAACAGCTGAGCGTGGTCCTAGATACGTCCAAGGAGATAGCTTCGAGCACTGCTGCACAAGACGGTGAGGACTATGATGAACGTGCCACGGTCCATCCAGACGACGTAGGGTCGGGATCTCAAAAATCTCTTGATAGTTCTCAAAGTGAACCTGAAAGTGCTACTGAACCTGCGTTTCCATTTAAAGGTGGCAGTACTTCAGAGTTCGAGGGAGTTATCTCTGTATGGCCGTTGAAAGCCGGCGGGCAAGCACGTCTTCGAGAGGACGATGAAGCGAGGTCTGACACCCAAAAGAGTCCGGTCGGAAACGACGATCGGAATATCGACATGGAACAAACGGCAAACGTTGATGACTTTAATCTTCCGGTAGTGGAGCCTAACGATGAAGTGGAGGCGGAAGATGAAAAGACGACGGAGTTTCAAGTGGTCTTTAAAGCACCTGACAAAACCCCCGAGACATTTGATGGAGGTGGAACCCTTGGTGGTGAGGACTTTGCCGATCCGAACGAGGCAGACGTTTTACCTCTAGAAGAAGACGAACAAGGTGGTGATGTGTCTGAGCCTGACTTTGCAGAGCTAGATCAACTGGAGAGATTGTTTGAAAGATTAAAGGAAGGCCGCGACCGTGAAGCCAAAGCGGCATTGGAAGATATCAGTGGTGAGGCACCTCCAGTGGTGAAGACAGACAAAAAAGAGGTAACGTCCACAGAAGATGACGAGCCTGAATCACCATACCAAGTGATGGACGATCAACCAAGAGCCGATGCTGTATATGAGGCTCCCGTCGACAAAGGATTTATAGCAAAAAGAGACAGTTCCTTGGCTGACGTTACACTTCAGATGTCTCGAAGAGTAAAGCGCATCTTGCAAGACGATCAGAACGACCTTCTTGACGTTTTACGTAAAGGTGGAGTTGAAGAGTTGCTCAAACGAGTTACTGAACTGCTAGGCAGGTTTGAACAACATAGTGAGGCTCTTTATCCGTATCTAGATCAAGCGAGAACTCTCGGGACCCAGTTCATTGCTGGAGTGGGAGAGAGTTCAGAAGATCGAAACACTGAGCTGCAAAGAGTCGTTGAAGAACTATCTAGTCTCATATCGGAACTTTCACTGAAGCGTATTTCATCGATTTATGCGTCGCTGGAAAGCGGCGAAAGTCCGGGCCAAGTGTCACTTATAAACTCGATTTACAGGGATCTTCGAATCCAGAAGGTTGACGAGATCGTTGGAGACTACGTGAATGCTGCCTTTTGTATTGGAGTTAGAGAGACTCCTGGAGTGCTAAGTTTTGACTGGATAACCTTTGATTTAGGAGGGAACTGCTCCGACTGCGATGATAACGCTCTTGCCAACCCCAATCCAAAAGATGAAGATTTCCCTACAGGACACCGTATTCCACCCGTACATCCGGGGTGTCGCTGTATGATTGTTCCAACTATCGCCTAGTTTTGATGGTATGCGTGTTCCAGGTGACATAGTTCAGCGGCGAAGTGGGTCTTCAAGACGCCAAGTCATTATAGCTCTAGTGGTAGCGGCAGTAGTGGTTTTGATGCTCTCTCTCAGAGGCATTGCGGTGTTTTATACCGATTATCTGTGGTTTAAAAGTGTTAATCTCTCTGTGGTATGGCGAAATACCTTATTTGCTAAGTTGGAGCTGGCTGGTATATTCACAGCTGGCTTTTTCATATTGAGTATGATAAGCCTGACTATTGCTGACAGGATGCAGAGTCCGACTTCTGAAGAAGCGACCAAAGATGAACTTGTAGCGAGATATAAACAATCCAAGACGCGCTTCCCCAAGCTTGGAAGAATCCTGGTCTCTATAGTTGCAGCACTCATTGTGGGTTCAGGTGCATCGGCTCAGTGGAAGTCGTTTATATTGTTTCAAAATTCTGTTCCTTTCCATAGAGTAGATCCACAGTTTCATCTCGACTACAGCTTTTTTGTATTTAGACTGCCTTTCCTAGTATTCCTTGTTCGGTGGAGTTTCTTGGCGCTGGTAATAATCTTTATCCTTACCACGGCACTTCACTATTTGAACGGTAACATCAGAACTCAAGGAAGGGCTCCAAGAGTTTCTCCAAAGGTCAAGGCACATATGTCGGTGCTTCTGGCTCTTCTTGCGGTCGTAAAAGCATACGGTTATTATCTGCAGCGATTTCAACTAGATACATCAACGAGTGGTTACGTCGAAGGTGCGTCTTACACGGGTGTGCACGCTCAACTACCTGCTTTGACGCTCCTTGTTTTCATCTCGCTTGGCGCTGGAATACTCTTTGTAGTCAACATTAGAAGACAAGGCTGGGTTCTCCCTGTCATAGGTCTTGGTCTGTGGGCGTTTCTATCGGTGGTTCTGGGAGCTATCTATCCAGCTATAGTTCAGCAGTTTGTTGTGCAGCCAGCTCAAGGTACAAAGGAAGTTCCCTACATTGCTCGAAATATAGCCGCAACAAGATATGGAATGGGTATTCAGTCGGTGCAAAGCCAGACGTTTAGTGCGGCACAAAATCTTACTAGCCATAGTGTGCAAAAGTATGCAAAAAGCCTCTCCTCTGTCAGGCTTTGGGACGCATCGTTGGCTTTGCCGACGTTCGACAAACTTCAGGACATTCGATCCTATTATCACTTTAACGCATTGGCTGTAGACGACTATTCCATCAACGGCACTAAAGCGCCGGTGATTGTTGGTATTCGTCAAATCAATGCTTCCAACCTTCCCTCACAGTCGTGGGTAAACACACACCTTCAATACACTCACGGATATGGTGCAGTTGTTGCGCAAGCAAACAAAGTTAGTAGTGACGGTAATCCCACCTTCGTACTTTCCGACCTCCCTCCAACGGCTCGCTCGGGTGCACCGATTATTACGCAACCGCAGGTCTACTACTCTCTTAATAATCCAGGCTACGTCATAGCTAACTCTAGACAACCTGAGATTGACTATCAAACTCCCTCTGGTGCAAGTGTTGAAACCCACTATGCCGGGAGTGGCGGGGTCCGTCTCTCATCAACGCTCATTAAGGCGGCGTTTTCTCTGCGATACGGAGATATCAACATACTGATCTCTTCTTTGATAGGTAAAGATTCTCGTCTTATGATGCACAGAGATATTCAAGTCGCGGCACAGACGGCAGCTCCGTTTCTTAAGTTCGGGTCGAATCCCTATCCTGTTATTGCGAATGGTGCTGTTTACTGGGTGCAAAATGCCTATACAACATCGAGCCAACTTCCTTATGGACAAGCCGCAGATGTCTCAAATATAAGTTCTTCCAGCGGTTTAAATGCCTACTTCAACTATGTTCGTAATTCGGTCAAGGTGGTCACGAATGCTTATAACGGCCAGATGACGTTTTATGTATCCAATCCTAAGGATCCGATCATACGTGCCTATGAAGCAGCCTTTCCTGGCATGTTCAAGCCAATGTCGGACATGAGTGCAGCTTTACGATCACATATGCGATATCCGCAAGATCTATTTACAGTCCAGGCCACCATGTACGGAAAGTACCACATTACAAATCCTTCCAATTTCTATAGTGCTGGTAGTGCATGGACCATCTCGCAGAATCCGGGAAATGGATCCCCAAGCGCAGCTCTTAGCCAAACAGTTACAACGAATGCTGCTGGTTTCCCAATTTCTAGTCAAGTTAGTGCCATGCCACCACTTTACGAACAAATTACATTGCCCAACTCAAATCGTTCCCACTTTGGGCTTGTCGAGGCTTTTGTTCCGATAAGTCAGTCGCAAGTGCAGCAAAACTTAACGGGAATAATGGTCGGAATTACTAACGGAGGAACCGCACAGCGCCTTGTAAACCTTGTAACGCCTACGGGGCAACAGATAGACGGACCAGCGTTGGCTGCAGCGAGAATAACGGCTCAGACAGCTATATCACAGGAGATCAGTCTCTTGGATCAGCATGGCTCTCAAGTGCAACTAGGTTCGATGATGATCGTTCCTCTTGGGCAGAACCTGATGTATGTTCGTCCACTGTACGTGGCTAGTACCCAGAACCAACTACCTGAGATTAAGCAAGTTATCGTGGTTTATGGAACTCAAGTAGCAATGGAACCTACCCTAGCTGGTGCCTTGAACGATATCTTTGGAGTAAACATACCCGGTGTCCAGGGGTACAATCAGCTTGCCAGTTCTTCTCAAAGTAGCCCCACGGGGCCGTCACAACCGGTGGCGCCAAACGGAACTTCAGGAAAATCGGCGTCTGTCATATCCAAGGCGGCAAGCCTATATCAGCAAGCGCAGGCAGCCTTGAAAAGCGGCAATCTCGCCCTTTACCAACAGGATGTTGATGCCATCGGAGCGTTGCTGGGAGTATCGAATTCCTCGACTACCTCCACTACTACGACTACTCCTTCGGGTTAGTTAAAACTCAAGGATCTTTAGTGCCTGGGACGCCGATGATGAGACCTAGTCCTATAGACTGGTGGATACATCGCGGGGTGGAGCAGTCAGGTAGCTCGTCGGGCTCATAACCCGAAGGTCATAGGTTCAAATCCTATCCCCGCCACCAAAGAGTATGCAGGTAATGGCCCTTCCAATTGGAGGGGCCCTCTGCGTTAGGGCCTTCATGTCAAATATTTGTCAAACGAACCGGATGTAAGAGTTCGGTACATGTGCCATATATTGGCTTGGTCATCTGTTTTTTCGTAATCTGTTGGTTTTG
>JAJYGA010000017.1 GCA_021785255.1 Actinomycetes bacterium | reverse complement strand
TACTGGAGGGTGGGTCAAATTAAAGTTGCTGATCCTGGGTCAATTTAATGTTGCTGGTAACAATTCTCGGTAACAGGCGAAGGTTCTTTACGAGGCAACTTGAATCCCTCGATCGGTCGTCGTCTAACTGCTGAGAGACTATCCGGGGATTCCCTCTACACATGCTGGCTCTGTGAGGTAGTAATAGGTCTTGCCAACCAGATATGCCATATATAGCTACTACCATATTTTGACTAACTTCGCGACTCTCTGACCAGCACACACGCGCTGGTCAGAGCCCTATTTGAAAATACTTTTGAAAATCTTCAAATTCCCAGCATTTGGCCAGCCAGGAAACTCCCGCCAGGAGTAAGAGTCTCGGTAAGATTAACTTCGGATCAGGTTGCCTTCCGGTAAGCCCTGACTGCAAGTGGCACAAAAACTGCTGCGATCCCGGCCATCCACGCCAGGCTTTCCCACGCGTGAAGGACGAGAGGTCCGCCGAGAGCCAGGGAGCGCATCTCTTCTATCACGATCGTTACTGGTTGATTATTTGCAAACGCTTGTAGCCAGCCTGGCATTGACCGAACTGGCACGAAGGCCGCGCTTACGAATGTGAGCGGGAACAGCCAGACCAGGCCGAACGAGCCTACAGACTCCTCGTCTTTTATAGCAAGGCCAACGAATGCGCTCACTGTGCAGATGGTCACTCCGAGTAGCACGCCGAAGATGAGCATAACTACTGCGGCAAGAACTCCGTTGCTAAAGCGGAAACCCACTAAATATCCAACGCCTAAAATCACAAGGACTGTCACCACGAGTCGGATAGTGTCGGCAAGGAGACGTCCCAAAAGCACCGCTGAACGTGCCATTGGCATTGCTCGAAAGCGATCTATCACTCCCTTTTGGAGCTGCCTCGCCAATGATATCGCGGTGCCAAACGAAGCGAAAGCTGCTGACTGTGCGATTATTCCAGGCATGAGAAAGTTGACGTATCCACCGGGCACATTCACCGGGATTGCACCGCCAAATACATAACGAAACAATAGAACGAACATTACTGGCTGGATAATTGTGAAAAATATGAATGCTGGATTCCTGACCCAAATCATAAGATCTCTGCGAGTCAAAGTCACAGTGTCAGCTATACCGAGCTTGAGCCGCTCAGATCTGGGAGGACTTGGAAGATCTAGCGCCACCAAAGTCTGCGTATTTGCAAGAGTCATAAATTCTCCTTTCGGCGCCGCCGACGGGCTCTTTGACGGCTTCCGGTCGAACTGGATTCTGGCTCATCCGCACCATGGCCGGTGAGAGACAAAAACACATCATCGAGCGAAGGTCTCCGAACTCCTAATCCTTCAGTCCGGATCATCAGGGCGTCAAGGCGCCTCACCGTTTCTATCAGGGCATCTGAACCGTTATTGCCAACCCAGAGGCTAACGCTTCCTCCCGCCTCATCTATGACTGGCTCGGACTGAGAAAGTGGCTTGACCGCTTCGGCGGCTTCACCGAGGCGGGATCGCTCCACCACTTCGAATTGGATCACATCGCCTCCAACCCTGTTCTTCAACTCCCTGGCTGTGCCCGCGGCGATTACCTTGCCGTGGTCAATTACGACTATTTGGTCAGCAAGTTCGTCGGCTTCATCCAAATACTGCGTGGTGAGAAGAAGCGTGGTCCCGGCTGAAACTAGGTCTCTTATAACCTCCCACATTCCAAGACGGCTTCGAGGGTCAAGGCCTGTAGTGGGTTCGTCCAGAAATAGGACCTTTGGAAGTGCCACCAAACTAAGCGCAAGATCTAGCCGACGCTGCATGCCACCTGAATATCCCTTGGTGGGACGGTCTGCCGCGTCGAGAAGGTCGAAACGCTCAAGGAGTTCACTTGTGCGTTTTCGTCTACTCTCAGGGTCCAGATGATAGAGCCTACCCATGATCTCGAGATTCTCCCTGCCGGTCAAATCTTCCTGGATGGCTGCAGACTGGCCAGCCAAACCAATGATCTCACGCACCGCGGCAGCAGAGCGCACAACGTCACGACCTTCCACCAAAACTCTACCACTATCCGGCCTCAATAGGGTGGTGAGAATCTTGACTACTGTCGTCTTCCCAGCACCATTTGGTCCAAGTAGTCCTAGCACCTTTCCCCGCTCGACCATCAGGTCGATCCCAGAAAGAGCCTGGACCTCGCCAAATGACTTGTGAACATTCTCAACATAGATGGCTGGTCCATTCCAGGTGTCAGCATCATTAGGTGAACTCATTCCACCTCCCCAGGCCATTCGGCTGTGTGTACATTTGTTCAACTAACTGTTGGAGCTGCAAATTCAATGAAGACCTCTATTTTTGATGATAGATACGACTTCCTATCATAAATCGACATTTCTTAACCATGTAGTAGGTGGAACAATTGTGGCTGAATGATAAACGTTCAAACACTACCAATTCTCAATTGTACTTGACACAGTACAATCTGTCAAGTCATACTTGACAGATGACTGATGATAATCATGATATACCCAGAAGAGTTCCGCCGTTGATGGTTGCTACCTGGGAGAGTGCAACGACTGATCCCGATCCGTTAACAGCTCTGGGTGCCACTCGCGCGCTGATTGCCCTTCTCTCTACCTGGGAGGCAAAGCTTGCTGTTGAGGCAGTTGCGGAGGGTGCCACCTGGCAGGCAATTGGAAGCTCGCTTGGTGTTAGTCGGCAGGCGGCCTGGGAGCACTTGCACGGTCACGTCGAGGAGTTTAGGAATAACGTTAAGTCTGAAACACGGGCCTTGCGAGATCGACACAAACAAGAGATGCAGGAGTTTCGTGCAGAAGTCAAACGTAAGGCCAGGGATCATCACAAATTTCGATAGTGTCCCGAATCGTCCTAAGTGCAAACTTGAGAGCGGACCTTCGCCAGAGTATGGAAGTGGCCCCAATAGCGTTTAGTAGAGGCTGGTAATCGTTCGCAAATGCGCTATTTAATTCATTGCACTTGGCCGTAAAACCTGAGCGTTGCTGGCCCCTTGAATCTCAAGGTAGCCATGATACGGCCTACAGTCGTTATAGAGATGTCGATTCCGCTGCTCTTGAGCTCGGGTGCAAGCCTCGGAGCCCCGTAGATGCTCCAGATTGGATTCGAAGGCCTCGAGAAGGGCCCCTTGGGCGTTCCAAGAGTAATAAGCCGACCGAGAGATCCCTTAAGACTTTGCGGAGCACAGACACAGGGAACTCGGCCTTCTGAGCGTCGATGAACCGATATATCAGCTCTCACCTGTCTCTTTGACCCTGAAGGCCAAGAATCGTTTTTAGGATCTCTTTCTCCATTTTGACCTGCTCGTTCTCCTTAAGAAGCCAACGGTTGTACTGACGATATCTGGGCTGTTGTAATCAGAGGATCGCTTTGTCTTCTGGACGTTATATACCCAGTTCGACAGTGTCACCTTAGAGATGTCTAACTCTTCGGCCACTTACTTGACAGATCGATTTAAAAGCTCCACGAGTCTGACCGCGTCATTTTTGAGTTCGGGCACGAACTTTCGTCGAACCTTTGTCTCTTTCCCCTCATCTTCTCCCATACCTATCATGTCCACCATTCTCCTAGGTGCTAAGGAGTCGCGTATCCCGTTTTGCGGAGAGTTCGAATACCGCTTCTAACCTTTACCAAGCACGCAAGGTTGCAGCACCTTACTCCTTCGTTCTTATTCGGCCTCGAATTCCAAAGGTACAGGAAACGCTTCTACGCAATAAAGAAATCCTCCGATTCCTCTGAACGCTGCCATTGAGGAGTACCCAGACATAACACTTCCACCGAGATAGTAAAAGATTTCTGCAATTATCCAATTCTTCTATTCCAGAGCGGTCCGTACTCAACTTTGATCCATCCACATCCTTTCACCATACGGACAGAGGCGGCACAGAATGACCGTTATCACCTAAAGTGAACTACGATGATTGTCGACCACTAAATGTGAATGACGTTAGGAAGATTTCGTGTGTTGGATGAGATTTAATAGATCATCACTTCTGTCTCTATCAATGCCTTCAGCAGGCTTCATCGATCCGCATGCACCAACACATAACATGTCATCGTTGTCCTCCACGAACGTTTCCATCAAAACCGTTGCCCTGATACCCAGGAATGGTGATGTGGCGAAGGACAAACTAGAACTTAACCTCGCAATATCTGCGATGCCAACCACTGACAAGAGAAGCCCGATAGACCTCGGGTCTCTTTCTTTTGCAAAACAGCGACTAAAACCAGGTCATCGCTCTATTTTTCCAGAGATTCGTGACCGTATGCTCTTCCCCACACCAATACACGCCTATGTCAACGGTGGTCCTCCGACAGCTAGTGCACTTTTCCCTCGTCTCGCCCATCGTTCCCTCAACTCCACAGACGGCCACGACCTTGCGCGGAAGACAAACTTGTCACCCTATGGAACTATAGGCATCCATCGCATCCTGCTCCGATTGTGTATCTTCCTCATCCACAGTACCGTAACACATGGACGGTATATAACTCCTTCACGCGGCGCAAGGGAGTATAATGAGTGATTACGGCCCACCGACACAGGCAAACCCATTTGGCTATAGTCAAGTTGAGATATACACGGCTTTTCACATAGTTCCTAATGGACTTGAGTTCGGATATCTCTCGTGCACGGTTGCAGCTTGCGGATCAGGACCTATTACGATACTGGTTCCTCTTGAAGCCCCACCGCATTTACGTGCGGCACGTACTGCGCCTCAGGATCCAACGTGACAACATAGCGAGAGCACGAGCTTACTGATCAATTATCTAAGCAAGACATCACGACCGACATGAAAGTACAAGCCCCTGTTTCAGCTTTAGGGTCGAGTGACGCGTAAGTATTCCTAGATTCCAGTAAACCATGTCACGCCCTCGACCAGAGGTAAAGGCACAGTCGAAAACGAAGGAACAAACGTCAAAGTCAAGTCGGGACTCAACTCGAGTCGTTCTTGAACAGGGCCCGAGTCTGTTGCACCAACGACAAACCACCAAGACAACTCACGCCGCTACTAGCCGACAGAAACTATCTTCATCGATCCTGTAGGTACCACTATCCGTTGGTCAAAGTGTATTACCCGGACAAAGAGCATCGCAAAAGTCACGCAATCCTTTGTTGCAAAACATGTTGCTACGCCGACAAAGCAGATGTAAATACGGCTACGAACATACTTGCCGTAAGACACGGTCACAAGGCGTGGAGAGGCATCGCACGTGAAACCCATTAGGGGGATCATGGCAACCCAGTGAAGCGTCAAACAGCCGAAGCAGCGTAATGGCCTAGGAAGTTCCCGGATTTCTCCGTGGGGAGGAAATCAGACGCTAGTCAACGGGTTTTATATTGAATAAAACAACTCCCGTACATCATTTGCTTTCGACCGAATCATCCATCAACAATCTCAGACAACCAAGACTGACAACTCCTGATCTATTTTTCTTAAGATTGTCTCGTAACGATCGAAATGGACGCGAGATAAAACAGAGAAACCTTGAGACACATGAGTTTCATATTCGCCAACGATAGGCTCTAAGGAGTTGAGCAGCAACGGAACCGCAACGTGAATCGTGTTTTTATGTCAAGACGGACCACTTCTGGTTTCCACATAACTCTCACGAAAAGTGAATTCAACGAAAATAAACAGGTAGTCCAGGAGAAAGGGAAAGCACGTCGTGTTGAATATTGACCTAGAAGGTAAAGTGGCGCTTGTCACCGGTGGCAACTCTGGCCTAGGTGAAGCCTCTGTCAAAGCCTTATCGAACTGTGGAGCTAAGGTCGCTATATGCCATCTCCCTTCCCAGGCCGAATCAGCAAACCTCGTTCTTGATCAGCTCGAGCGTGCCAGCGACGAGGCGATATGTGTGCCTGTAGATATCTCGAGCTACGGTTCTGTACGTGAGATGTATGACACCATAGACAAAACGTTCCAAAGAGTCGACGTTCTAGTCAACAACGCGGGGATAGACGGACCAAGAAAAGAACTCGTCGATGCCGACATCTCAAAATGGGAAGAGGTCATAAAGGTAAATCTGTTTGGCGCAACCTACTGCGCCAAAGAAGCGCTACTTAGGATGAAAAAGCAAAGTTCAGGAATCATTATAAATATGACCTCGGTTCATGAGTACATCGCCTGGAGCGGATATAGCGCCTATACAGCATCCAAAGCTGCCCTATCCATGTTGACCAAGACGTTAGCTCAAGAAGCAGGAAGATACCACGTGCGAGTAATTGCCGTAGCTCCCGGCGCCATTAAAACTCCTATCAACAAAGATGTCTGGTCCCAGCCATCTTCACTGTCTGACTTAGACGAAAAGATACTGTTAGGACGTCCCGGCGAACCTGAAGAGATAGGCAACGTCATCGCCTTCTTGGCCTCTCCTTTGGCTAGCTACATCACAGGAACAACCCTTGTAGTCGACGGTGGAATGTTGGATTATCCCGCGTTTGTACATGGGGGTTAATAGGGCGTCTCGTTTGCGCCGAAATCAATCTACAATATCGGGGGTGAATCCTTGGCGAAGAGTATTTTCTGAAATGACATAAGGGTCAAGGAACTGCAGCAAGTAGTCAGGACCACCAGATTTTGAGCCGATACCGGACAGTTTGAAGCCACCGAAAGGATGGCGACCCGGAATAGCGCCAGTTATCTGGCGATTTATATAAATATTTCCTGCTATGAGTTCATCTCTTACAAATGCAATATTTTTAGGTGAACGAGAATACAGCCCGGCAGTTAGTGCATAGTCGGAGGAGTTAGCCATCCATACTGCTTCCTCTAGATCTTCTGCTATCTGAACAGCGAGCAAAGGGCCAAAGATCTCTTCGGTAAGAACGGGTGAATCTTCAGGCAAGTTAAGCGCTATCGATGGCGGAACAAAGTAACCCAGCGTTGGTACCGGAGACCGTCCCGTAAGCAGTTCACCTTGGCTTTGGACGATGTCGCTATAGTAGAGCAGGCGTTGCTGACTAGATATATCAATGAGTGGTCCCATATCTGTCTCCGATTTGGAAGGGTCACCAACGACCAATGTGTGCATAGCTCCTATAACACGAGAGATCACCTCTTCAGCGTTCGACTTCAAGAGAATGAGTCGGGAACACGCGGAACACTTCTGTCCCGTAAATCCAAAGGCCGAATAGATAACTCCCGGCACGACCTGATCAAGGTCCGCATCGGCATCGACTACAATTGCGTCTTTGCCACCCAACTCAGCTATGACTTTCTTGATATGAGACTGACCTTTTTGCCATTTAGACGCAGCTTCTATAATTCCCAAACCAACCGATCGCGATCCTGTAAAAGCAACAAGCGAAACGTCCTTATGTCTTACCAGATGAGCACCCACCTCTTCACCGTCTCCTGGCAAAAAGTTCAGCACGCCATCGGGGAGTTCTGCCGCTCTAAATGCCTCCACGATTACCTTGGCTGTCGCCGGACTCTGTTCGGCAGGTTTTAACACTACGGTATTACCAGCTACCAGAGCCGCTACCGTCATTCCCATTGGTATCGCCAGAGGGAAATTCCAAGGACCGATAACCGCAGCAACTCCTTTAGGGCGATAACGCATGTCGTTATGCTCACCTTTAGGCGATAGCAGAGCTATTCCATCTTTAAGACGGAGCATCTCATGTGCATAATAGTTACAAAAGTCTATCGCCTCAGTCACATCGGCATCTGCTTCTCGCCAAGGTTTGCCGACTTCCAAAATCTCTATGGCCGATATTTCGTTTCGATGTTCTCTCATCCATCGAGCGGCCTTCAGCAAGTACTCGGCGCGCACTGCAGCAGGAGTACGAGACCATTCCGAAAGAGCCGTCTTAGCAACCGACACAGCCTCATCCACCATTTCAGGTGTTGCATTTAGGACCTCTGAGACTGTTTCGTCTGGAAACGTAGGATTGACAGAGACAGCCGGTGTGCCTTTTTCAACGTATCGACCTGCTATAAATGGAAGAGTTCTTCCCAACTTTGGAGCCCCTCTAGAAGAGATAGTCTCCAACTCCTTTTTAAATACCGCCCTCACCTGAGGTAAGTGAAACTGCAAAGTTCCATAGTGCTCATATGGAACATCAAGAGCAAGCACATCTTTTTCCTTGTCGGCAGACGCATAAGCTGCAGAAGGCGTTGGCGCACTTAATAACGCCTTATAGCTGCCCTTGGACGCGAATCCTTGGCGCAAAAATCCCTCGTTAGCCGTGTTTTCGAGCAATCGTCTTACTAGATAGCTCATACCTGGGATCAACTCTCCCATGGGTACGTACATGCGTACGCGTTTCCCTAGGTCTGTAACCGCCCGGGCAAGATCGTCTGCCATACCATAAAGCATTTGAATCTCGTAGTCACTATTGGATATCTGCATCTCTTGTGCTTTAGCATGGACGTAAGAGATTGAACGCACATTGTGAGATCCAAATGCTGGTCTAATTGATCTGATATGTTCCAGTAGATAGTCAACTGCTCTTTCAAAGTTGAAATCACTATCCATCTTGTTTGTAAACGTGGGTGTGCTGTATCCTTCAGCTTCCGCCTTCACTAGTTCGCTGTCGAAGTATGCTCCCTTGACCACTCGCACCCAAAGCGGAGTTCCTCCATCTTGAATCCTCTTATTTGATATTTGAACCAATCTTTTGAGATCATCGAACGCGTCGCGAAGATACACCTGGACAACGATCCCAAGGTTATAGTGTTTATACTCTGGCTTTTCCACCAGATCTGTAAATACATTCCACGTAAGAGGCTTGGTCTCGTAGTCCTCCATGTCCAAAAAGACAATAAGGTTCTCTGGAGAAAAGTTCTTCAGCACGCTCTCAATGCGTAGCTTTGCCTCACTTACACCTAATGAAGAACTAAGGGGATGATAGTGAGGTGACAGCGCCGACGACTTAATTGAGATAGAACTCTTGGGAAACTCTCCTAATGAGTCCTGATCTAAAGTCGTGTCTGGACTCCATCTTGAGACTAAAGCGGATAGTTCTTGAGCCAACTCTTCAACCCTTGATCCATAGACAGCGGCTTCCGCCTCCGTGAGGGTCTTTTCCCCTAACACATCGACAGTTCCAAGAAGACCACTACTCCTGTATCCATCTAAGACTGTCGCAATTTCCTTCACGTTCGTACCTGCGATGAAGTGACGCGCCACGCCTCGGACATTTTTTTGTGTCAAACTCGCTGTAACCGATCTAGCAATTGGCCATCGGGTTGAGTACTTGGCTCCCAACGAGGCCAATTTAGAAGCACTCCATCTGTCTTGGTTACTCTGCAAATACTCATTCAAGTGACTTAACATCTCATCGTCACTGTTTAAAGTCGGGAATACATCTACCAGACGGAACAACTGCGATCTAAAGAGCGGATCTGCCATGGCAACGCGCATCAGCTGGCGTGCTAAGAAGGGTAACTGATTGACTCCCGATCTAACACCAGACTTCTTGAACACTGCAGATCCAAATCGCTCGATCTCATGTTGTAGACTTACTGAGTTACTAGTTTCTGCTATCTTCACTTAAACAAATGTAACCGGATCACCGAAGATACATCACCTCTCGCACAATAGACTTAATATGTACAGTTTGGAAATCTTGCACTCAACATCCACAAATACCCTGTGACATCCTCCCCGCCCTTACGGATGGGGCTTCCCACGCCTGCGTAAACAGGTATAGGTAGTTGACGCTTCACCGGGTCGCTGTGCTTGGTAGCGTGCGATATCCCTCCACGTCCTGAGACCGCAAGTCCTGCGGCAATTATATTTTGAGCTGCATTGACATCTGCGTTGTTAGTGTGACCACACAATAGACAACAAAAGA
>JAJYGA010000026.1 GCA_021785255.1 Actinomycetes bacterium | reverse complement strand
GAGATATGTTGTCTCGGTCTAAAAATGAAATAGTCATTCTGGCATGAGTAGATAGAGTCTCTTTGATTGTTTTGTAGGATCTGCTACTCCTTGAGCGATGCGATCAGTGACAGTAGGAATTCCTAGAATTCTCTTTCCACCGTCTGCCTTGTCTATCTCGACATATCTGGTTGCCTTTGGAAAATAACTCCCTAAGGCCACTTGGTTCCAGAGCTCGTAGAGGTTGTCTTTCAGATTCTTCTCAAAGTCTGAGATACTCTGGCCGTCAATCCCTGGGGCTCCGCCGTTGGCCTTTGCCTCTTTGAACGCATTTGCTACGACATGTTTGTCGATGTCAAAGGCTTTCTCTTGTCGTGGTTTTGTCACTTGGTTCCTCCCCCTCAGCTACTGCTGTTGAGTTGATCAATTGCATTACCTGTTCAGTCCATCCCCTTGGCTCCAGTCTCATTACAAGACCTTTATCGCTACTACGAGATGGTCCGCCCCCAGCCTTAGGCATTTGGTACTTTCCCCCTTGTTGATCAGCAACTTGGGGTTTTCCCTTATCCCGGGAGTTCACCCGGGAACGTCTAAGGTTGGGTTCTCATGTTCCACATAAACGCCTGATATCAAGCTCACGCCACCTTTACGCCGGATGCCCAAAGAGCACTTATTGGGTTACGTCTCTAAGTTATCCCGGGAGTTCGACGTCCCCCGGTTTCGACATCATCCAGACCAATTTCGAACGCTTCAGCAGTGGTTCGCTTTCGCTCGTCTTTTGGACTCATACCTGAAAGAGTCATTGCTCTAACTTTTCCGTACCGCTTTGGACAACAGTCTTTAGCTAATGCCCCGTACGGTGCTTTGAAGCCTCCTCCCAAAAGGCGACTTCGGAGGGCCTACCTCCATCGTCTATGTAGCATTGCAGTGTGATTGATTATCAGCTTCTACATGATTTACAACCTCTTTCATTCATGACGCACGCAGAAAGTCGGGTTACGCTTCTGTAGGATGGTTCTTGTTTCTGCTTACGGCACCTTACCCTGGGGCGTCGCTGGGCTCTGGCCGTCGTAGCGCGACCGGCTGGGCTCCTTATGGAGGGGAAGAACATGACTGACATTCTGCTTATTGCGGGTCTCTGGCTTGACGGGTCCTGCTGGAACAGAGTCGTACCCGACCTTGAAGACAGGGGGCACCGGGCAGTTCCGCTTTTTCTTCCCGGCCAGGGAGCACCACCAGCAACGGCAACGCTCGAGGACCAGCGTGCGGCGCTTACTGCTGCGGTTGACGCCTCGGCCGGGCCTGTCATGGTCGTTGGTCATTCATCGGCCGCCACGCTCGCATGGATGGCGGCCGATGATCGGCCACACAAAGTGGCGAGCGTAGTGCTGATTGGCGGTTTCCCGTGCGGTGACGGCGAGGCATATGCCGACTCCTTCCCCGTGGTGGATGGGATGATTCCCTTTCCTGGCTGGATGGCTTTTGAGAGCGCCGTCATTGCCGATCTTGACGAAGAGCAGCGCCGAGTCATAGCTGCACAGGCGATCCCGGTTCCCGAAGGCGTGGCGAAAGGGGTCGTCAAGCTTGGCAATGAACGGCGGTACGAAGTGCCCGTCACGGTCATCTGCCCCGAGTTCACGGTTGCGCAGGCCAGGGAATGGGTAGATGGAGGAGAGGTGCCCGAGCTTGCCCGAGCGCGGCAACTCGACTACGTTGACATTGACTCTGGTCATTGGCCGATGCTCACGCGACCGAGTGAACTGGCTGACCTTCTGGACTGTGCCGCAGCAGGCTGAGAGGCTGGCACCGTTAGCATGACGCCAGGGTTCTACAGGCGGGGTATGTATTGTTTCGAGGCGTCCTCGACCAGCGATTCTTGTGGTGGAGCCCCGTTAGAGACGGTGAAGAAGTATATAGACAACCAGAGACTTCCTAGACGTAAATCAGGGAGACCAAGAAAGAATGAAGTCGCCTGATCCCTCCCCTTATGGAAGGGGACTGCGCTCCCGTTGGTTCAATACAGCTACGGAAAAGAACGAAATCGAATGATTCCGAAGAAAACATACCATACTCCGTTTCAAAAGCGGCTTAGAATCCTTGCCGAATGAAATGCCTCGTGACCGTGCGAGGAAATAATCAGAGATTCGCACGTGGGCTCAAAGATGCGTTCTAAATGAAAGTCCATACAAGAAGATAAAGATGCGCTAAGGTAGTAGACGCTCGCCCCGTCCACTTCACAGACGTATCAGATTATGAGATGAAAAGAGAGATAGATGACAAAGGTTCCCAGCTGGTTCGATTCCCTATCATCGTCAAGCGACCTTCCTGAAGATATTACATCAACTATGAAAGACGTGAAGGAAAAGTCCGGGTTCCTTCCAAACATCTTCGCATTACTTGCAAATAGGCCTGAAGAGTTTAGAGCCTTCTTTGCCTATCATGATGCTCTGTTGAGCGCAGAAGGCACATTGTCCAAAGCTGAAAAAGAAATGATCATCGTATCAACTTCCGCCGCTAACAACTGTTTATACTGCGTCGTTGCACATGGAGCAATACTAAGGATCCGCTCCAAGAACGCTATCATCTCCGACCAGCTGGCCGTAGACTTCGAGATGGCAGACATCAGTGAACGAGAAAAGGCGATGCTCCGCTTTGCACATAAGGTCTCATTTCACGCTCAAGACATCTCTGAAGAAGACTTCGAGCCACTTTATGACCATGACTTCACAGATGATGATATTTGGACAATCGGGTCCCTTGCCGCCTTCTTTGCACTTTCAAATCGGCTTGCAGGAATGACTCACCTACGTCCAAATCGAGAATTTTACGGACTTGGACGCAAAGAGAGGGAAGGTTAACCAAGTGATTTGGGAGTGCCAGAAGAACCTAGTCTCTTGGAGTTTCTACCCTTGAGAACCCTATACGTACCGACCGCTACGGCCACAACTGCAGCGACCTCGACTACATGAAAAGCTAGAGAAACAAAAGAGAGAACCACCGAACCGGCAACTAACACTACCACCACGGCTGCTCCAGCCAACAGTAACTTTTTCATCAACCATCTACCTCCTTGGAAGGTATTTCCCTAAATAACCATCCTTGCCAAAAAATCTCCTATCGGAGTACTTGCGCATGAAAGAGAGAACACCGGCTCCAATAATGATGGCCAGGACTAACGATACCAACCGCTTCTCCTCTTGTAGCGTCGGCGTCCTCTCAGAATGAAAATAGAACCAACCAAGAGTAGGATCGGTGAAAAACCCTGGACAAAGTTAAAAGCCATAACCAGCATCATCATTAGAAATGGGAAAAATACGATAGCTGCTGCCACACTAAGCATCGGATAAGCCGATACGAGTCGTCTGGGCGGTTGCTGCTCTGGCGCTGCTGTTGGCACTTGCATCCTATATCGCGGATTGCCGATGCGTTCTATCAACGAGACTCCACGAGGCAGATCCTCCACCAACACTGAAAGATCTCTATAGCTCAGGGCCTGATGCAGTTTTTCAAGTCTTTCTTCAAAATCGGAGATTCCCAGACGTCCGTCTTGAAACGCGGTTCGGAGTTCTGCTTCCACCAGAGTTCTATCGTCATGGGAAGCTCTGTAGCTCATCCAATCGTTAGTCATAAGATCACTATAGCGAATCTAAAAAAATAATTCATGAGAGTTATTCACATCCCTCAAAAAATGTCTTGACAAAACATTCGCCACATAACTAGAAAGACACTTAAAAGCGTTGTGTAGGCGCCTCTCACGTGCAAAACAGCCATAGCGTGAGAAGACCTTGACTGAAGTAAATCCCACATGTCCAATTTCTTTGGGAATTCTCATAAAGTCCAAGGAAAACTGTTCTAGAAGAATCTAGATCGCATATAGCTATGATAGATTTTACTAGAACTATCACCGAGAAGAGATCAAAGATAAGCCTTACCTCCGAAAGGAAGGCATATGGGTAGAACTCCGGATCCGCAAAGAAAGTACGAATTAATAAGCGACTCCGTCCCCTATGTCTTGTCCAATGGCGTTGCAACTTTGAGCTTGAGACCTCTAGCTGCCCACTTGGACACCTCAGCTAGAAATCTTCTCTACCACTTTGAGACCTCAGCCAAACTACTTGAACTGATAATGGACGAGATAAAGCTTCGAGAAATTGAGTCACTAAAGTCAGAGATCAAAGGCACCAATACGGAGTTAGAGATAAAAGATGTCGTCTCCCATCACCTAGAGAGCTTTAAGTCGACTCTTAGAGCTTATGTTGAGTACTCTTTCTCTATCTCATTCGAAAACGCCCACAGGCGCTCTTATCTGAGCGATCTAATCTCAAAGTGGCGAGACGTGCTTCAAAATCAAGTATCTGCTGACATTGCCACATCACCGTGGGTCGAGAGGCAACTCGACGCCGTCTTCGGGTTAGTTCTGGAAAAGCTGGCTGAGATTCAATCATAGGTGGCTCCACGTAAGTTGACCTGCTCATACACCCATCAGGCCAGGTCTCATCTGCTAAGACGACGTTACGTCACTGTAACTCCATGAGATGCACCACGGCCACTTCAACCTGTTCGCCTACTCGCAGATCGAACGATAAGACAGACTCGACAACGACCTCGTCTTTCAAGCCATCGACCTCGAGCAGTACTCTGGCTTTTTGTCCTAGGCGTCTGAAGACCCTTACTTCACCAAAAAACCGCAGTAGCGCCTCCGTAACCACTCCGGGAACGCAGATTACAAGATCCGTAGCCCTGGCTCCAAAGTATCTTGTAATGGTTGATGTCCTTAGTTCAGGAGCTCTCATCGTCACAAACTCATAGGACAGTATGTTTTCGACACCCACCACGGTCGCTGTCTCGATGGAAGTTGGAGTAGCAAAAATGTCCGTTGCTGTGCCCGTAGAGATGGTTCGGCCCTGAGCCAAAACGACAATTTTCTCACTCAGCACGACGGCCTCCTCGGGATCATGAGTCACCAAGACCGTTATCATCTCATTACGAGCTAGCCACAGGATCATCTTTCGTTGAATCCTTTTACGAAGTGCGAAGTCAAGCGCCGAAAACGGTTCGTCCAACAAAACCAAATAAGGACGTGTAAGCAGCGCTCTGACAAGAGCCACCAGCTGACGCTCACCTCCAGAGAGAGACTCTCCGGATCTATCCAACAGATCCATAACCTCAAAGTGACTGACAAGATCGTCAAACAACTCCCTGGACGTGCCGTTTCTCCTCCGCACGATCTCCAGCTCGTCCTTCACTTTGTATCCTTTCGAGACGCCCGAAGTTTGCGGTATCCAAGCCACTCGATAGCGCCCCAGAAAACCGTTTCTCGGGACTCCCACCTCCTCTTCCACCTGGAGATAGCTGACTTCACTAACTTCACTGAGTCGTGACACACCCGCAAGATATGAAAGAGCAAGCGATTTGCCAGAGCCCGAGAACCCTAACACTGAGAGGGATTCAAAGGACTGTTCACACGAAAGAGAGAGCGAGAACTCCTTTAGCGATCCTTCAACTTTAAAGCGGGCACAGCGTGTTGCTGGCTCCAACGTAAGGTCTCTGTCTTTTTTCACCTCTCTTTGCATTTTCTTTATAATCCACCATGGAGACGGTAGAGTCAAAAATACCAATGATCCCAAGGCTCCGAGAGCCAACGTGACAAGCACAACGCCAACCGCGGAAGGAACACCATAGCCAGAGAACTGTACGTATGTAAAGATCGGAAGCGAATATGGGTGATAAGCGACAAGAATCGTGGCGCCAAACTCTCCAAAAGCACGTAGCCAGCCAAGAGCCAATGCACTCTTTAAGGATCGCCAACTCTCGACTAGAGAAAAGACCACGAAAGTCCTCGCTTTGGAAAAACCCAAAGTGGTAGCGACCTCTAACATCTCTGATCCACTCGCTATGAACGCGGAACGAGAGACCTCAAAAACAAAAGGCAAAGATACAAACAGCTGTGCCAGCGTCACGGCTGCGAACGAGTTCACCAACGAACCGTGAAAAGCACGGCCAACCAAGGTGTAGGGTCCAAAAGCAAGCAGCAACATAACACCCGCCACCAAAGGTGGAAGTCCTAGAGGGAGACGCACAAGATCTCCCAGCAACCTAGTCCACACACTCTTAGAGTTCGCTACTAAAAAGGCTAACGGTATCGCCAAGAACGCATCTATCAGCGTAGCTAAGGTGGTTGCGCCTACTGAAACCAAAGCTGCAGACCCTACCCCAGAAAAGTTGATCTGTCTCCAATTAGACAAAACAAAAAAGAAAAATGCCAATAGTGGCACGGCCAGATAAAGCACCCCAAGAGCGCCAAGCCCGCCAAGTAGACTCTCTCCTTTTATGATGGCTCTAAAGCGTTGCGCCAAGTACTGCCTCTTATCTTATGATGGACCGAAGCGGAGGTGGAACTTGATTTATAGAGCCAAAGAGTTTTGGCGCAACGAGCGTAAGTCCTACTTTTTTAAGAAGCACTTGACCCCGATGAGAGTAAAGGAACTGAATAAACGACTCCGCCGCCCGCAGATGAGGTGCTCCTTTGACAACTGTGACTGTAAAGGTGGCACCAAGATCGATTCCAGTTTCTATCGTAGGAATATTGGCGAGAACGGCTTCATTAAAGTAGAAGAATCCTGCATCCAGTTGGCCAGCCTTCAGCCGAGAGACTAGCGTCTCTTCAGGAAATACTTGTGCAGGATTCTCTGGAGATCCCAAAATTTGACTCACAAGTCTTGGATCGTGTAACTTCTGTGCCTCCTGCTCAACCAACTTGATCGTAAGAACTCCTTTAGGATCAAGTTTTGGATCGGTCCTTCCTAAGAGAAATCCTTTCCTGGTCATCACCTGGTACCAGGGTTTCGCCTTCAGTTCAGACGCAAAAGAAGAGTTCGGGTTGTATCCGATGACAAGTGGGGCTTTCGCTAAGTACAAGTACCAGCTCGCCCAGTTTCCATTGGAGCTCCCTTCCAATGTGGCGTTGACTTTCGGGGAAGCAGAGATGAAGACGTCCGCCACTTCGACCCTATCTTTTATCTCGTTTGCTAATGCCGTGGCTCCACCAGGAAGTCCCGCTAAGGTATAACCCGTTGTCTCGTGAAATGCAGGTCCGATCACCTTATTCATCGCCCCGACAAGCGATCCCGCATATAAAACATCGACCGATCCTGATCCCCTTATGACACCGCCGTCTCGTGACGTTATCAAAGAGGTGCTGGTCGACGTCGACGTCTGCTCTGCACAAGCACTTGCCAACGTTCCCACAAGTAGCAAAGGTGCAACGCTTCTCATAGCCGTCCTTATGGTCCTAACCAACCTTTCTATCCAACACTTTCTAGCTCAAACGGTAACCCGAGATGGCCTGTACCTCGAGACGAAATCTTCGAGAACAGACCTCTCCACCCACCTTGGTAACAAGACGCTCGTCGACAACTTCTTTGTCATATAGAAGTACGCTACGTTGCAAGTCCACCTCGACAAAGGGTACTCCACAGGACATAGCAGCAGACAGGGAGGTAACTCCCGCATCTGCAGAACCTTGTGCTAGTTGAGTTGCTACCTGTTCATGGTCCTTACACGTGATATATCGACCGAAAGCCTCAATTGGGTTTGTAACCAACGACGCCACTTGCGAAGCCATGAAGTCATAGACCCCAGATCCAACTGGACGTCCCGCAAAAACAACATCTGAACCTACGAGATCGACAAGTGAAGTAGCTGTAAAACCTGGTCTAAATGCCAGCACAAGTTCCCACTCTGATAGCGGGATTGATTCGAAACCATGCACGTTCATCACTTGAGACTCTTGCGAGTGATGAACGACCGCAAAGTGCGTTTTGCATTCCTTGAGATCGCTGAGAGAGTCGTAGTTGGGCTTATTCAACCAGCGATGATGAACTTTCCCACCATATCTAACCATATATTGAGAAAGAACCGACACAATAGGATCACATCCGGTGTAGATCACCGACTCCCATCCCGAGGACGAAACTTCTGTTACCCTCTCACCACGTTGGTATCCCAAGATATCCGCGCTCATCTGTATGCCCTGAGATAGGTTAGGAAGTTTGATCAGGCTCCTCTTTCCTCCGAGATCCGCAACTACGTAACGCGAAAGTTCCACTCCATCTCTTTGAATTGAAGACTCAGTACTTCCAAAGAGTACCTCCACAGAGCTACAGAGGACCCGTGCGATTCGAAGAGCCACGTCCACCTTTGGTGCCGCGGCCAGCGATTCGATAGCGCTATAAGCCTGTCGAGAAATACCCACGAGCAACGCCACTTCTTGTTGGGTAAGGGCAAGCTCTACGCGTCTGTCTCTGATCTTTGACACAGAGTCAACTTTAGTCCCAATGTCAAGTTAACATTACATGGCTAGGCAAATTATGTCGTGAGTTATTTACATGTTCTCCATGAACAGCGCTTCGACGAAGCTAGCATACGTCATAAGCTCTAGGTCCCGACCTACTCGGCCCACCAGCTGAACACCAACTGGCATAGCAGCCTCTCTTGGATAAAAAGGTACAGTCGCCGCGGGAGCTCGCGTCATATTAAAAGGATACGTGAAGCTCACCCAGTTAGCGTCTGAAGGTTTGACGGGACCTTGGTCCTTGGAAATAACTGGAGGGATACTTGCACAAGTGGGGGTCATAAGAAGATCGAAATCAACCATCTTTTCGACAAACCTAAGAGAGATTTTCTGAGCTAAACCCTGCGCATCCAAGAGATCGCTTGCCTTTAGCTCTCTAACATGTTCAAGCCACTGCCTATTTTCGGGTTCGATCTCTTCCCAACCTCTATCGTTCAAGTCGTCTTCTATGCCACTGAGCGTATATGCGAGAGCCAAAGTCATATACGATTCAATGGGATCTGCATCCAAGACATCCTCGACGACCTCCACGCCTATTCCTTGAGACTCCAGCAGACGAACAGCTTGGTCGAACCCAGCAGATACGTCATCTGTAGTGGAAGCATATCCGAGCGTTTTGGAAGCCAAGACCCGTCTGGGTGGCACCTTCAAAGCCCAATGTTGGTAAAACAGACCATACGGGCGATCTCTAGAGCGAAAGTCTCTATCATCTGGACCTACTACTTCATCTAGAACGTATGAAATCTCCTTTAACGTAGCCGCTATAGGACCCACACAACTCAAGTCGATCCAGGAACCTTTTGTGGGAACTACCGGTATCAGACCCAAAGAGCACTTGAAACCAGAGATACCACAGGCTGCGGAGGGAATTCGGATGGAACCACCTCCGTCCGATCCAGTCGCCAGAGGGACAATTCCCGCGGACACAGCGGCAGCTGATCCACCCGATGATCCTCCTGCTGTACGCGTCAGATCCAGGGGATTTCTCGTAGGTCCAAAGATTGCATTATCAGTTTCAGATCTGAGACCGAACTCAGGAGCGTTTGTCTTACCAACAACGATTGCGCCTTGAGATTTCAATCTCTCCACCATGATTGAGTCTATTTGAGCTGGGGGATCAGATCTATACAAAGCCGAACCCTTGGTTGTAGTAAAGCCAACAGCGTCCTCTAGGTCCTTTACACCAAAGGGAACCCCAAGGAGCCTTCCATAGATCTCTCGCTTGGCTATTGCTTGATCCAACCTGTCGGCCGCGTCCATGGAACGCTCTAGATCTACCGATACAAAAGCACCGATCTCTTTATTGCTCGACTTTAAAGCCAAGTCTACTTCTAACAAGACCTCACGAGCCGAGATCTCCTTGTTTGCGACCATCTCGGCAAGATCGACAAGATCAACCCCTAAAAACACTCTCCAACCTTCCAAGACTGCACAAGACACGTGCTAGCACTAAGAGTCCAATACTTTGCAGCAGGCTTTAGAGAATCTCCTGGAATATTGCGTCCTCGTTCT
>JAJYGA010000088.1 GCA_021785255.1 Actinomycetes bacterium | reverse complement strand
TAACGACGCCAGCTTGAGATCGTTACTTCCTCGCTGTTTCGTACCAAATATAGTACCTTCACCACGTAGCTCCAGATCCTTCTCCGCCAGGTAGAAACCATCTGAAGAACGTTCAAGTGCCTTCAGGCGCTCTTCGGCCTGTTCCCGCTGAGCTTTGGACAGCAGGTAACAATGAGAGGCTTTCTTCCCTCTACCAACACGTCCCCTCAGTTGGTGTAGTTGGGCAATACCGAAGCGATCCGCATCTTCAATCACCATGATCGTCGCATTTGGAACATCCACACCTACTTCGATAACGGTAGTGGCGACCAGCACGTCTATTTTATGGTTACGAAAAGCATCCATAACCTTGTCTTTTTCTTCAGAAGACATCTGTCCGTGCATTAGGCCCACTCTCACAGAAGCCAAAGGTCCCGCCCTAAGACGTTCAAACTCCTCAACAGCCGATTTCGCCACGACCTTATCTGAACCTTCCACAAGAGGACACACTACGTACCCTTGGCCACCCTCCCTTATAGCTTCTAACAGATGCCTGTAGGCATCTGCCTCTGCATCACCCGAGAGCCAGCGAGTCTTAATGGGGGTTCTCCCAGGCGGAAGTTCATCTACCACGCTCACATCTAGGTCTCCATATACCGTCATTGCAGCCGTTCTGGGAATTGGAGTTGCCGTCATCACCAAAGTATCGGGGTCAAGATCCTCTCCTTGGCGATCCCTGGCCCTAAGTACACCCCGTTGATCCACACCAAAACGATGTTGTTCGTCAATGACGACAAGTCCAAGAGATCGAAACGACACTCCTTCGCTAAGTAATGCGTGGGTGCCGACAACAATATCGACCTCACCAGAGCGAATCTGCTCCGCTACTACCTTTCTCTTAGATCCTAAAGACCCCGTCAGGAGTCCTACGTTGATACTTCGCTCAGCACCTTGGAACAGAGAATAAGTACTTAGATCACGGGTCACGAACTCATCAAGGTAACGACTGAGAGACAAGTAGTGCTGCTCAGCCAGAACCTCCGTAGGGGCAAGAAGAGCCGCTTGCCGGCCACTTTGGACAGCAAACAACATAGCCAAGAGAGCCACCAGTGTTTTGCCTGATCCAACATCCCCTTGGACCAATCGATGCATAGGTACGTCTTTTGCCATATCTTTCGCTATTTCGCTCACGACGCGCATCTGGGCTTTAGTCAAAGAGAACGACAAAGACTTCAAGAAAGCTGCGGCTAACGTATCATCCTCGAGATCACGTCCACTAAATGGCGATACATCGTGGGAGATGCCGCGAGATTCTCTTACATATCGCGCCTTTCTCGCTACCAGGGTCAGCTGGAGACGAAACAGTTCGTCAAAAATAAGGCGCCTGCGGGCTCTAACCACTTGATCTATAGACTCCGCAAAGTGAACTGATCTATATGCCATGTCTCTATCGACAAGATCAAACTCTTCTTGAACTTGCTGAGGCACTGGATCGTGAACTTTTGGTACGACCTCGTTAAAAAGTACCTTCAAAGCACGATGTATGTCCCAAGTAGAGATTTGGGCTTTCTCGCTCATGGGATAGATCGGTACGATTATTCCCGTACGATCCCCTACCGTATCTACAGTAGGATTCGTCATCTGGAACTCCGACCGGAAGCGTTGGAGTTTCCCAAAGACCGCCACCTCTTGCACGTTGGCCAACTGCCGCTGTCTCCACGCTTGATTGAAAAACACAAGCTTGCAGCGACGTCTACCATCAAAAAGTTTTGCTTCGACTAACATCTTGCCGCCTCTTAACCGTCGAGTCGAAACGTCGGAGATCACTCCCAACACAACTATCTCCTGTTCAAGAGCAGTCTCTGATATTGGAGATTGGCGTGTCCTGTCTATGTAGCGACGAGGATAATAAGTAAGTAGATCGTATAACGTACTTACACCCAAGGCATTGAAGCCTTTTGAGCGGGATGAGCCTATACCCCTGAGGTTCTCAATAGGTATCTTCGTCAATTCTACAAGAGTTGTCTCTTTGGCGTGAGAGATTTTTTCGTACATATGTTCCATTATAGAAGTATGTTATCACTCTATGGAGATCAGCAAGGGGTAGTGCGGCTGCCCTCCAAAGAGCAAGTCAACACTCAGGTCGCGTAAGTTTTCCTGTACATCTCTTGCAACTCTCTCTGCCTCATCGATACTCAGTTGTCCTCCCCAAACTAGGGTTATAAGTTCGTCTCCCTCCAACAGCATTTTCTCACACAGCGATACGGCGACAACCGATAAATCTTTTCCTACCACCTCGACCTCTGAGTGGAATATTCCGATAAGATCACCGTCGCCGAAAGCTGTTCTCCCATCACGAGTAATACCGCCTCTTGAGGCAAAGGTTACCTCCCCATATCTAACCTTAGAGATCTGCTCGCGCATTAATGAAGCGTTCGTTGCCGCATCTTTATATGGGTCAAAGTCAAGAGCCAACGAAAACGCCTGGAGAACAGATCTCGTCGGGATCACCTCCACGGGTTTAGTAGCCAGATCCCTTGCTAGATGCGCCGTGGCAATAACGTTCTTATTGTTTGGGAAAAGAACAACGGAATGCGCTTTAACCGACTCAATGACCTTCAAGATATCCTGAGTCGAAGGGTTCATCGAATCCCCGCCCTCTACTAGGCCAGCCACACCCACAGATACTAGTGTATCTCCGAGGCCCACACCATTGACGACCGCAACCATAGCCGCTTCCGTTACCTCTTGATTGTCGTAGCTTGTATCAAAAGTGTCCATCTCCATCACGCTTCGGTCTGCCGCGTGTCGACTATCACTATCTTTATGAGAACTGCTATCTTCGATTAGGTCATAAAGATCCGAGACTCTAATGTTGCTCACTGCACCAACCGCTATTCCAGCCTCGATTGCAGGACCAATTTCGTCCGTATGAATATGGCAGTTGTACACACCTTCGCTTCCAACAACCACGATTGAGTCGCCAATCTCTGACCATACAGTTTTCATACTCTCTACTAGCTCGGACGCTTCAGTCTCAAGTATGTACATAACCTCATAGCGCAGTCCTCGCTCGGCGTTTGAACGATCTAGGTAACTAGTATCAGCAGGGATCTCTTCTAGCTCATTCGCTTCGTCTAACCAGGGGTGGCTCTTTAGAGCTTCCGGTAGCTCCTTCCTCAAAAAGCCCTCATAGAAAGCCTCGAGTAGATGCACGAATCCGGCTCCTCCTGAGTCAACAACGCCAGCCTTTTTGAGCTGCTCCAACATATTTGGTGTCTCTGCAAGCGTTGCTCTGGACTTCTCCAAAGCACTGCGGATGACGCTCTCAAGATCCTCCCCTGCTATCTTGGATACCGCTAACGCTTGTTTGGCCGCACTTGACGCCACCGTCAGGATCGTTCCCTCCATGGGCTTCAATACCGCGGACCGTGCCTCCTCAGAGGCCTCTTGAAGGGCTTCAGCCCAACTAGAAACGAGATCTCTTGAGTTCTTCACCTGTGTCAACGAACCGGACAGATGTGAAACAAACCCTTGAATCATTTGAGACAAAATGACCCCAGAGTTTCCACGTGCGCCAAGAAGAGCTGCCATCGATACCGTCTTCGCAAAGTTTGCTGCCTCACCGGCTTGTCCCTGCATCTTTCGAAGCGCATCATTTACCGATCGAACAGTCAGCAACATGTTCGTTCCCGTATCACCGTCTGGTACCGGAAACACGTTGAGCCTGTTCAACTTCTTATAGTTGGCCTCTAGAAGCTCCTCAAGTCGAGAAAAACTTCTCTTGAGCGCGCTCATCGAGTCAAAGTTCTTTACATCCACTGCACAAATAGTAGCGCTCTTGCTCGCTAGTTCGCCTTTGATAGCAAAGCGTATAAACTAAATGTTCCGTCGTCGACATTTGAGGAGATAAAGTGGCAGCAGTTTGTGAACTGTGTGGAAAAAAGCCGTACTTCGGCATGAGTCTTTCCCACTCCCATCGTAGAAACAAGAAAAGATTTAATCCAAACATACAGAGAGTTCACGCAGTAGTTGGTGGCACGCCAAAGCGCCTGTCAGTTTGCACATCCTGCATTAGGGCTGGGAAAGTAACCAAAGCTTAGGTCTATGTCCTCCCAGAAGGACTCTTCTTACCAGGCTCTCCTTTGGCTCTCCTTCGGCGGACCCGAGTCCATGGAAGATGTAATGCCTTTTTTGGAGAATGTAACCAGGGGGAGACGCATACCTAAAGAGCGTTTGCAGTTGGTAGCCGAACAGTACTACCAATTCGGTGGAACCTCGTCTATTAACCAGGAAAATCGAAGTCTCATCAAAAGAGTCGAAGATTTCATGCTAAGACAAGGGTTCCACCTTCCTATTTACTTCGGAAACAGAAACTGGACACCATACATCCAGGACACCGTACGTGAGATGATAGCGGACGGGATCACTAAAGCATTAGTATTTGCGACCTCAGCATACTCCTCCTACTCTTCGTGTAGGCAGTATCTTGAAGACATCGAACGAGCTAAACACGCAAACTTAAAGAACGGATTCATTGAACTACACAAGATTAGAGGGTTCTACAACCATCCAAAGTTCTTGTCTTCTCTTGAACAACTTACATTGTCGACGTTCAGCAAGGTCGAGTCGCCATCGGTAAAGGACACCGCATTCATCACGACAGCTCATTCCATACCACTAGAGATGGCTTCCACGAGCAACTACGAAGAGCAGATAAAGTTCGTGAGTTCCCACCTTGAGTTCGTCACAGTGAAACACCTAGGAGAACCCTATGAGTTCTTTAGGGCCTTTCAGTCCCGGAGCGGGTCACCTTCACAGCCATGGTTAGAACCTGACATCGGGGACAAGATTGAAGAACTCGCCAAGGAAGGCTTCAAGCGCCTTGTAGTTGTTCCAATCGGATTCATCTCAGATCATCAAGAAGTACGCTACGACCTCGACACCTTAGCGCACCAAAGAGCGCTACATGCGGGCGTAAACCTCTATCGAGTACCAACTGTATCTCACTCAGACGACTTCGTAGAGATGGTCGTGGATCTGGTATCCGAACGCTTGGATCCTAACGCAGAAATCAAAAGCGTCGGAGTCCCGCTCCCCAACTTCTGTTCCTCGACATGTTGTCGTTCACCAAAAACATAAGACACACAACGTCGTTACTGGACAAGACAAAGCTCCAAGTCCACTTCCAATGTCCGATAACTCCCTGCTAAATTGTACTTCTGACCCCTTAGTATCATCTAGAACGCACATAGACACTAGATACTCAGAGTTCGAGGCAACCCATTTTAAACACTTACTCGAGCGCTACTCACTTTGGAGCATTAAAGGAGCTTCCTATTCGCCCTAGCTGCCAGATTACTTGCAGCCTATTAATTTAATATAGTACTTAAATATGTGGGGCTACAACTAATCTGGCAGCTAGTGCAGTACGGTCCTTTCAACTAGGTGTTTTTGTTTCTTACTTTCTCGATACCATGACCACCACTAGTTTTCATTTATCTAATGAAAATTGCACAATATTTGAGACGCGACTCGTGAAAGATTGGTAGACCAAATGGATGCATGAGAATCGGTCTGCATGGAGTTGATAATTACTCTGCGGCGAAGTTGACTCTGGCTACTACTCCATCGAGCAGTCTCCCATGACGGCGTCGAAGGCTATGAGGAATACTCGTCAAACAGGTCGAGAATCCGGAGCTTGGTCCGATACTCGCCAAATTGCTGCTCGTCCCTTTGTTTGACGATCGGGAAACTCTCCATCGCATGTACCACCTGATCTCTCGTATACCCATAGAGATGGAAAAAACAAGCATCCAACTCCGCACGGAGCCGTCCGCGTCTTAGCTCATCCCAGATGAATGGTTCGCCGTCATAGCCAAGTTCCTTTGCCCATGGCCGTAGGTCCCAGGCTGTATAGGTCAGCTCTAGCACACGAGAGGCGATCCACTGGGCTAATGTCTCTGATCGGTCGGATCCCCACGGCACCCGATCATCAAAAACGTCAGGAGGCAATACCGGTAGCTGATTTACTATGAAGAGATTAAAGTTTGAGCCACCAACCTTCATGCGGGCAATCGTGTCCAAAGCAAAGGAGTCGAGACAGCTAACTAACGCGGCCACCGTGGACCCTTGCGAGTGTGGTACGTCGACGAGGATCATACTGTTCCCCACTGCGGTCACTGGAAACACCGATGCGATCACTGTCCGCTCATTGGTGGAATTGGTGATACCCCGAAACCCGATCAACCACTCCCGATCCCAACCTTCGAGCTTCTCTCGAACCTCGCCTTCGCTGACCCAGTACCGTGGCATGATCGCCCAACTCGAATCCATCTTGTAAGCTCCCTCAACCTCGATAGGTTTGTCCCCTTTTGCCCTTTCATACGTTGCGAATCGGTGATCGAAATGGTGAATGAGTTTACCTTCATAGAGAGGGAGATACCGGATGCCATCAACACCGACGAAGACATTGCCATCAAGCGCCGCACCGGAGGCAAGCAGGAAATCGAAGGTGAGAAATGAGCTTGATCCTGTCGTCATATTGAACAGGCCCTGTTTCAGTCGAGCCCCCCACGGATTCGTCACTTCTGATCCGGTGCGAAGTAGTACAGGAACCCGTGAGTACACCTGCTTGGCAAGCTCAGCATCTCTCATGGTCCGAAAGATCGGCAGGTTGCCAGTGTTTGGGTTGATGAGCTCAAAGTCTGCATCGGACAAGGTCACGCGTCGTTGCGGGTCTTCGAGATCTGCGACCGTATGAGCAAAGAGAACGAACTGGGCTACTTTGGTTGGTCGCTCGGAGCCCGAGATGGTAAGGAGACAGAACTTTTGCCTGCTATCGACAGCGGGAAACACCTTGTTCCGGTTTTCGAAGTCGAAGAGACTCACTAAAGTGCGCGTCGCGACGAGGTCTTTGAAGAACTCGCTGGTCGAGTCGTCGGTCGCAATACCGGTCGGGACAATGACACCGCAGCGACCTCTTGGTCCGAGCGCTTGGCGCATCAACTCAGCAAAAACAGCGTAACTGTTGACTTTCCCGGTTCCCGCCAGAGGGAACCTGCCGCTCGAGCGTAAGAACGCGCTGATCGCATGTTGTGCTCGTAGCGCAGATTGGTACCCGCTATACAAGGTTGTATCTGTTATTGCTAGATCCTGGATTAACTGCTTACGTGTACTTCCCTTGGCAGCTGCTATTTCCGGTGCTGTCACCGCAAAATATTCCTCTTCCTTCAGCTGAATTTGCTCCCAAGGCGGATTGCCAAGAACAACGTCAAATCCCCCCCGCAGTCCAGCGCTTGTCCCTGTCGAGGTGTTTTCGTCTCCGATCGGGAACACCTCAGGGAAGGCAATGTGTAGGTGAAGGAACTTGTTCTGAGTTGCCAGCATCTCGATTAGCTCGAGTTCCCTCTGCCCACCTCCCGCCCGGCCCGCAGTGAGAATCCTGTGGATGGTGTCGGTCGTGATTTCTCCACCTTGGGGGACCTTCTCGTAGAAGAAGGCCGCACACCAGGCATCGGCGGCCAACTTCTCTCGCTCAAATGCGCTCTGTGTTTGTAACTCCTCCCACAGTTGGGCTTTTACCTCGATATCTCCCAGACTGTTCTCTTCAATCTCGTCGATCTCTAGAACCTCTTCGCGGACTTTGCTTGCGCTACTTCGCAGCCGTTCAGAGTCAAGACTAATTTGACCTGTACAGAAAGCCAGATTCCTCTTCCTGGCTGCGTTCGCACTCGCCCGATCATCTCCATCGAGTGCCTTATAGGCTTCATGTGGGATACCGCGTACGACGAGTGCAGGCGTGGTGCCAAGAAGTGCATTACCGGTAATGACATGTCGTTCAAGAAAAGTCAATGGTTTACCTGGTTCCATCGCCTCCATCCAGAGGCTCACTTTCGCTAACTCAACCGCCATCGGGTTGATGTCGATCCCATAACAACACCGAGAGATCACCTCACGGAGCGCGTGACGGACCGCTGTTGGTGGAGCCTCCGGTTCGCCAACCCGATAGCCGGCTAAACGTTCGGCGATGCGATGGGCGGCAGCGATGAGAAAGTGACCGCTTCCGCAGGCTGGGTCAAGGACCTTGATCCCAAGGAGAGCCTGCTCTGGATCCGGAGCCTGAAGAGCTTCCGTTACTACCGGGTCGAGTGCGCTCTCAAGCAGACTGGCCACCAGTTCGCTCGGCGTGTAGTAACTACCGGACGTCTTGCGCTCGTTTCCAGGTGTCGCTCTCAGCTCAAAGCTCGCGGAGGCAATGTCCACCTCGGGGACAAGCTCCAAAAGCGCCTCATAGACGCTGCCCAGTTCCTCAGCACCGAGATTGGCAAAGTCTACTCGACGACGTACCCCTTCTGAGATCATGCTTGAGAGGTGCACGAGTGCAGTTCCGAAACTCCTGTTGCCAATCGCACAATTAATGAGCTTTGGGATCGCCTCATCACTCCACAGGTAACTCCCGAGTGCGCTCAGTCCAAGCTCGGGTAGACCCTCTGGCTTACCGAGTCCGTGCATTACAGCAAGCATCATCTGCCAAAGATCGTCATGACTATTTGAACGAGCCCCCCAAGCCTGTTCTCGCAGTCTCTTGGTCGAATACCATTTTCGATAACGATCGATCGCTAGTTGCGACGCGTCTGGTGCGTGGAGCAGTTCTCGATCCTCCGCAACAAAAAGAAAGAGAATTCGGTAGATGAGTCGAAGGACCTCACGATAGAACTCAAGGTTACTCAACTCTCCCATGCGCAATGATTCACGTAACACTATATTCTTCGGGTGGCTGAGCAAGCCCTGACCAATCGACTCGATCGCCTGTTTCACCCCATCTTGGAGCGCATCAAGGGCACGAATGCCCGATTCGTTGATCTGCCCGCGCCAGCGCTCGAGCCAGCACCGGGCGAGATCATCGCCCTCAAAGCGGCTCTCGTGGCAGATCATCCAGAACGTCACGAAGTCATCGAAGAGTTCATTCGAAAAGATCTCCTCGAGGTCGAACTCGAGGTAGGACTGACGGGTCAGACTGGTGCTATCACGAAGGACCCGCAGGATTAGGCCGTTGGAGACCATCCCCCAGAGTCTCTCCTCTGACCGATTCAACAACTCCTGGACCAAGGAGTGTGGGCTCTTCCCGGCCGCCCCCTTCACTCCAGAAGTGCGCTTGTCGAGGGGAACGCGAGCTCCAACCAGGTGGATGGGGACATCTCTCCACTCATGAGAAACCGGATAGAGTCGCCCTTCGATCTCGATCGATTTGGCACTTGACAATCTTCCATACCCGAGCTCACCAAAGATCACGCTGAGCCACTTTTCCCGAGTGAGAGCACCGGCAGTGACCTCTTGATCGTTGAGTTCTTCAAGCGCTTTACTAAAGCCAATCCAGGCATTCGCCAGACGATTCCACGATCGAGAGATGATCTCACTCATGCGTTCATTGGCACCAAGATGATAGTCACTCGGACGTATGCCGATGAGATCCGACTTTGGATCCCGTAGCCGAAGAAGAAACTCGGCCGGCAAGAGTCCTCCAATGCTCCTGACACCGACTCCAACTATGGCAGCGCTCATTTAGCTTCCCCTGAAGAAGCGTCAGGCAAGAGCACATAGAGGCCAATGACATCAAGTGGAACCATGAGCGAAACGTCAACCTCGCCACTGCGACGGGCAGCATCGCGAACCCGTTGGTGACTCTCTTTGAGCACCTCCCCTCGATGTCTAGCCAACTTGACCAAGTCATCTCGCCAGAACTTCTCGTAGTCGTCGAGGGCTTGGTGGAGAAACTCCTCAGCCTGAAATGAGGCGACATTGCCGGTTGAAGGGGCATCGAGTAACGAAAGAGCATCTCGTGAGTCAAGCCAGACGATATCGCTTCCAAGTCCTTCGAATCCGGCAACCAGTGCATCCTCAGCCAGGAGTTGTGAGTTTCGTGTTCGCAGCTCGAAGCGAAGGCGCACGACCGTTAGTGTCGTGACGATGCTAACGGCATTGGACCGCCGTACTCCTGCTCGTGCAGCGGGTCCGGAGTTGTCGAGTGCGCTATCTATTACCCAAGAACTCAGGCCTGCGATGAATGGCTCGACCCGTGACGCTGTTCGTTCTCGTGGATTGCGCGCTGGTGACTCAAAGCGCATGACAATCTCTCTTTGTCCCCCTGCAAGCTCCTTGATTGCGTGTGGGACACCATTGAGGGTGAACACCAAAGGGTCGTCGCCACTCACCGTTGCGCCAACGGATCTGATGGCGTCACTTGTGAACCTCTTGATGTCTGCGACGGTACCGACTGCTTCTCTGAGTGAATCAAGCTCTCTGGCTACCACATCTGGCCCAAGCGTGTTCTGGGCAAAGATGGTCCGTAGCACCTCTTCACGTCTGGCACTCGCCTCCCAGGCGGTAGCGAGCTCACTTTCGGCTGGTCCAAGACCCTCGAGAGTAAGCTGAGTCCCCTGGCCCAAGCGCTCGCCTTCGCTGAGTACTCCACGGATCAGGGTCTCCACTACGGTGTTTGGATCCCCAGGGACTGGGATCGAGATGCCAAGCGAGTTGCGAATCGACTGATGCTTGCGCAGGAGAACCTCCATCACCAGTCCATCAATCCGGTTGTCGCTTCCATAACAGGTGATGATCCGTACCTCTTTGGATGACTGCCCAAAGCGATCAACGCGGCCTTCTCTCTGCTCGTGCCGGGTTGGGTTCCAGGATAGGTCGTAGTGGATGACCGCGTTGAAATAATCCTGGAGGTTTATACCCTCAGAGAGGCAGTCGGTGGCGACGAGCACTCGTCTTGGATGACTAGCGAGCTCATCGACGATCTCGCCACGTTTTGTGGAGGGTACATCTCCTGTGACGGCGCGTATCTCGACGCCTGTGAGTCGTCCTTGGAGTTCGCTCGCGAGGTAGTCGGCGGTCGCTATGAAACGACAGAAGATAATCGGCACAAAACCCTGGCCTAAAAGCCCTCTGACCTCATCGACGAGCATCATCAACTTCGCATCTTTATCCCCCATGCAGTCATCTGCTAGACGTGCAAGTTCATAGAGCGTTCGTCGCTCAGCTAACTCTGGGGCATTGGTAAGACCTGCCGTCGGCTCACCTTCGCCATTGTCATCCTCGGCTACGCCAAGCTCCTCGTCGACCTCTCCGTCATCATCATCGCCAAAAAGATCCATAACTCGTTGGCGGCTGATACGCTCGACCTCCTCTGGGTCCGCGACACCGTGGGTTTGAGCGCGTTTGCGCAGGGTGACAGCCGCTGCCGCGGGGGAGGAGGCGATAGCTCGCAGAAGAGCCAGTGCCGACCACCAACGCACACGCATCCTGCGAGCGTCATCTGGCCCGCCCGTTTGGCGTTGACCAGTTTGGCGTTGCGCATAGGTCAACGCTTTATTCAAGAGGAGCTTGTACTCCTCGGTGAGCTGGTAAGGGGCTTCGCGGCTGAGGCGTTCGGGGAACTCGGTATCGCCGAGGTAGGCGCGCAGGTTTGCTCGTCGGCGTTGTACCAGGTGACGGGCAACCTGCTCGCGAATCCGTCGGTTTGCATCTCCAGATAGATCCTCTGGAAGCTCGGTGAAGTCCTTCCGCAACAGACCGAGGAGTGATCGGAAGGCTCCTTCATTGCCTGAGTGAGGGGTGGCGGTGACGAGGATGAGATGGCGCTCTGGCTTTTGTGCTAGGGCTTTGATGAGCTCGTGGCGTTGGTGGCGTGCAGAGCGAACTCTGGTGTCAGCAGCTGCCGCATGGGCCTCATCGACGATGATCATCTCAGGGGCCGTGCGGAGAAACTCCGTCATTCGCCGTTCCGCCTTGATGAAGTCGCTGGAGACGACGGTGATAGGGAAGTGGTTAAAGAGGGTCTCCCCGGTGCGACATCCCCGTTCCAGCGTCGCTGCTGTCGAGGCAAGAACGAGTTCAGCCCCAAGGCCAAACTTCTCGGCCATCTCCTGTTGCCATTGGTTCGCCAGATGAGGCGGGCAGAGGATGGCCAGTCTTGTGATCTCACCCTGGGCGAGAAGCTCCCTGGCAATCATGAGCGCCTCGGCGGTCTTGCCTACCCCTACGTCATCGGCGATGAGCAGACGGACGGGGTCAAGTTTGAGGGCCATCATCAACGGCACAAACTGATAGGGCCTTGGCTCAAAACCGAGTTGACCAAAGCTTCGAAACGGGCCGGCTGAAGCACGAAAGCCAAGCTTGAGGGCATCGGTGAGCATCCGAGCAGACCTTTTATCACCTAAGTCCTTGGTGCTTGGCAGAGCAAACGTGGATGGCTCTACTTTCTCAAGTGAGGTCAATACTCCAGCGACCTCGAGGTCAGTGCCACCGAGCGGTCGAAGGACCAGGAGTTCCTCATCGGATTCAGGGAGTACCACCCAGTCCCGCCCTCGGGCTCTTACCAGGCTTCCAACGGAGTGAGTCATAGGTCCTTCTTTCCAAAGATCTCTGGACGACTCGCAGCGATATCAGCCCAGTTATCCTGATAGCCAAAGCGCACCACGCTCCAGCCGAGAGAGCGGAGCCGCGCGGTTGCCGCCTCATCTCTGAGTTGAATGTCTGCATCGTCGTGCACTGGTCCGTCGAGGAAGACGGCAACGTAGTCGCGTTCGTAGAGAAAATCCGGGCGGCACCGGGCGGCCTTGACGAGGTGCGCAGCACTCGAAGGCAGGCGCAACCGATGCTCTACGAGAAAATCAAGCCAGGCATCTTCGAGGCTGCTCGCGGTCGTGGCCTTGAGTCGTTTGAGTGCGTCCTCGGCATCCCTACTACCACCAGTCTCTTTGGTCACCGATCTCATGAGGTCGCTCAAGTAGAAACGAATACCATGTCGATCCAGCCTTCGATGGTCGCCCTGGTTGAAGTAGGAGAGGAGACAGTCATAACAGGCAACGCTGCAGGGTCGTATGCCGACGTCGTCTCGGTCCTTGCCGGTGTCGGGATCGACGTGGCAGAGTTCGAGCGCGACCCTTGCCACTCGTGCGAAGGCATTCGGCTCTTCGATCAGTCGATGCAGTACACCGGCTCCCCCTTCCGAGGCCTCATAGAACATGATGAAGCGTCGATCCTCTGGATTCGGGAGCGGCTCTGCAGCCAGCTCATTGTCTTCGAGCTGGTACTCGATCTGGATAGCGTGCTTTAGCGCCGCTTGTAGAGAGGCCATGAACCCAGTTCTATCAGGGGTGCCACCAGTGCCGCCAAGTGGTTCGATGACGAGGACATTCCTCGCATCCTCAACGTAGGGAACCACGACCTTGATCGCGCGTTTATTGATTGGGTCACTCTCTTCGCCTGAGGTCTCACCCTCCTCCTCGGGTCTACTTGCCCAGTAGCCGCGTTCGGTGTCGAGGCCAAAACCTACCTGAGCTTGATTGGCCCGCCTCCGCCACCCTTGGTTGATACGCCATAGCGTGGTTGCTTGCCCATAGGTGAGGCGAAGAGCCGCCTCTTCGTCGATTACTACCTCACCACGGAGTGGCGCAGCCGAGGAGAATCGATAGGTCGTGAGTACGTCATAACCTTGTCGGCGTCGCTCCTCCTCATCTGAATTGATCCTCTCACGTCGCCTAGTTACTACGTTCTCCAAGCGAAAGAGGTTAGGGATCGCCACGCCAAGCTCGGCCCCACAGCTCTCACAGAGATCTGGGCCAGCATCCGAGCTCAGAGAGTGTAAGTATCCACACTGATGACAGAGTTTGGCCCGACGAGTAAGAAGGTTCTCGCCATCGGCTCCGGTGGATCCTTGAGCTATTGGCAAAATGACTCGGTTGACCTCGTAGCGAGATCCCTCATGATAGATGAAGTTGCGCGGACCAAACTCGCTTATGGCTAGGAATCTTGGACGCGCCAAGAAGCCGTCTTCACCATAGCCGTGTCGCCTACCTGGGATGAAGGCGGAGAGAGGAAGGCGGGGGAAGGAGTAGCCGGGCAGGAACCCCTCTGCTGCAAAATAACGGTACGAGTAGAAGTCGGACTGAGTTGACGCATTGGTGTCGAGCAGGAGCAACTCGAGTTGCGATCGAGCCTCCCTGCGTAGCCGGTCAGCATTGGCCCGGTCGGCAGGGGATCTCGAGGCGTCCTGGGAGATACGATGTTGGATATCGCTCTGTGTCCTGGCAGCTCGATAGAGACTTCTCCAGCGTTGAGTAGCCTGTTCGAATCGGGCACCGAGCGAGTTCATCGTCTCGCTCAACCACATCTCGCTCCACCAGCCTGAGGCCTCGAGTTGGTGGTCAAGGGCGACCAACATCATCCGGGCGTTCTCTTGAGCAAATCGCTTAGGGGTCGGGTCCGATAGTGCCTCCTTGACTCGGTCTGTCATCTCCAGGCTCGGAGGTTCACCACTGACGTCGAGGAGATCGCTCAACTTGGATTCAAGACTGAACTTGGCTGAACTCAACCAGAGTGCGTGGACATGGCTTCGTACAAGATCCTGATTGCTAAGGTCGAGGCGTGGAGGAGAGACCTGACCGGAGATCATCTTGTCCGGTCGCCTGAAGAAGTACTGGTCATGGGGAGAGCCGGTGGTTGCATAGGTAAAGACCAACGCTGGCTGGCCGGAGCGTCCAGCACGACCTGAGCGTTGGGCGTAGTTTGCAGGCGTTGGCGGAACGTTGCGAAGGCCGACGACCGAGAGCTCTGCGATGTCGACGCCGAGTTCCATGGTCGGAGAACAAAACAGTGCCGCCAGCTCCCCCTTGCGGAATCTCGTCTCGCGATCAACTCGTGCCTCCGGGGGAACCTGGGCGGTATGTTCACGGGCCTCAAGGCCAGCAAATCCCTCTGCAGCCCCCATGTAAAGCTGTTGAAAGTACTCGTTGGGCCGACGACCATCTTTTGGGGGCCGAGGCAAGTGGATCGGATCAGGTGCAATCTCACCATTCCCTTGGTGCCACACGAGCGCCGCGGCTTTGACTTGGTAGCCAGATCTCTGGCCTCTTGGTGAGCGAATCTCCGCAAGGAGTCCCACACGAGCAAGTACGCCGAGGAGTTCTGCGATCACGGTCTCCACCTCGGCCGAGGGGAGTTGGTCCAAAAGATGGTTCAGTGTCGAGCGCTTACGAAGCCATTGACCATAGGCACCGAGCCGTGTCAACCCGATGACATCTTGGTCCTTGCTCGCAGACACCGAGCCGACGTAGGCGATCTTAGCCGTGAGCAACTTCTCGTTCTCGTCGATAGCCCACGGAGTCTTCAAATTCTGCCCGGATCGCTGTGCAAGGCCACTCTGGAACTGCGGGTCTAGATAGTCGACCTTTATGGCAAGCTCCTTGCGCAGGTAGTCAAGTAGTACCAGCGCCAGGCTACGTCGGGTTTCAAGGCAGGCACCTCTTAGAGCAGCGTGTGTATCACACCAAAGATCCTCCGAGGCGACTATCTCATCGAGATCCTGGTAGTCGATCCGCAAGAGTCCAGTCTGTTCTAAGTTTGGAGCCATGATGCGCCAGCCTCGCTCAAGATCTCGGTAGATTCGATAGCCAAGGACATCTCTGAAGGTTCTTTCGATGTTGTCCCTAGCACTGAAACGGGCATCCGGCGAAGAGGAATACACCTCGAAGCCAACATTCATCGCGCCAAAAAGAGCGTTAGTCAGGTTCTCGTATGACACCCCTGAGTCCCCGGCTTGACATAGGGCTTTATAGAGGCCGGCTCGGAGCTGGGTCATCTCCACAAAGTCATTGAAGTGTCCAGCTTGAAGGCTGGCATCTTGGCGATTGTCGGTAAAGACTAAGAGTTTCTGGGCGGTCGGATCCAAACCAGTTGAGGTCCGCAACTGTTTCAGTAGCGAGAGCGAGAGAATCGTCGTTGCCGTCGAGCGTCCCCCTGAGCCAAGAGTACTCAGTTTCGGCACATCAGAACGCTGGCGTGAGCCGTAGGTGACACGGCAGTTAAGACAGAACTGCAGTGGGGTGCGAAAATAAAAGGCGCGTACTCCACCGTGACCGAGCACTCCGTCTCGGCCAACCTGTACCGCAATGGGCAATCGATCTCGGTAGCGAGAGTTGGTCACGGGTTGATCGTTTCGATAGGTGATCCAATTCTCGGGCAGAGTCTCGTAGTAGTCGGGAGCAGTCTCGTCCCAGTTGCCGAAATAGAGATACCCAGACTCCTCCTGGGATTCGGCTCCTCGATCGTCGAAGATGCGTGGAATCAACTGCGCTGCCATCTCTTTCGTGTACTCCAGGTCACGTCGCAAAGTCTTGGCCGTGCTGTTGACCAGCGACACGACGTAGTAGTCCTGCCCACACTCGCGGCAGAATGCGAGTGGGTAGAGAGCCTCGCGCTCTCCCGAATCACCTGTGATCCACGACTCTCCCTCGAAGGAAATCCGCCGAGCTTGTGGATCCTCCAAGGTGGCAGAGACTGCATCGCCCCTGGAAAGAAACTGATGCACTCTGAAGGCAAAGACTGGGAAGCGACCACCATCGGGGTAGAGGTTGTAGCCAGCGAGCAGCTGCTTCCGCAGGGCTTGTTCACACTCGGGTACAGCGACGCCGGTAAGGTCACTCAGTTCGTGGGCGACGCCGGATATGCCTCCAAGTGGCCGTGGGTTCTGGCGAACGAGTCTCCCTGAGGCATCTTCGGTGAGTCCGAAGGTCTGTTCGATATAGGCCGAAAGTGGGTCTGCAATGAATGTGTCAACATCTGCGGCAGGCTCATTGACAGAGCGCAGACGAGTCGCCAAGAGCCCACGTTCGACTGGCTGGGAGAAGTCATGTACTTTGGTAGCTCTGCGAAGCGTCTCACCAATAACCGCTTCCTTGGTTACCTCTGCACCAAAGAGTAAGGTGGCAACCTTGGCTACCTCGGCGCGTTGATCGCCTGAGCTTGACATCGTCGCCGATGTACCGATGATCTGAAGGTGATCCCCACCGCAGGCAAGTTTGGTCCTCCTAGCGAGAAAAGCGACATCTGCTCCCTGGCGGCCTCTATAGGTATGGAATTCGTCAAATACCAGGAACCGCAGACCCCGTGCCGCATCCACCAAGCGCGTCTCATCGACACGCGTGAGGATGAGTTCCAACATGACGTAGTTGGTAAGGAGAATGTCCGGTGGGTTTTCGATGATCGCCTGCTTCTCATCGTCGGTCTCCTGGCCGGTGTATCGCTTGAAGGTAACCGGCCCTTGACTGTTAGGGTACCCGTAGTTGATGTATTTGGTTAGTTCTTGTTCTTGGGAGTTCGCCAGCGCGTTCATCGGGTAGACGACGATCGCCTTAATCCCGTTACCTGGCCCCTCACGAAGCACAGCATCAACGATAGGAATGATGTAGGCAAGACTCTTTCCTGAGCCGGTTCCTGTAGTGAGCACGTAGTTGGCTCCGGTCCTCGCTATCTTAATCGCTTCTCTCTGGTGTTGGTGGAGCTCTAGAGGGGCTACGACATCGCCGGCTGAATTCTTGATCTGGAAGATCCGGCGACACTCAGGATGAAGGAGTCCCTCGTCCACCAACTGACCGATCTTTCCACCAGATGCGAAACTTGGGTTCAGGCCAATACGCGGTTCCGGCCACAACAGTCCGGAGTCGAGTTCTTTCTTTACTTCGGCGACGAGCCGACTGTCGCCAATAGTGAGGAAACTCATCACGTAGCTTTCGTATTCTGCGACCATTCGATCGCGTAGCTCAAAGACATCCACGCTGCTTGGTTCTCCCTGTCTTAGACTCGACTCTCGTTACGAGACGACGAGCAACTGTCTCTGGTGAAATCTTCGTAAAGGTTTCACCCTATAATAGGCCCGAGATATGGCGACGCACGCCAGCCCGATACACGGCAATACGACTTTGCCACTACTCATTTCCGAGAGCCACACCACAACGATCTGTAGAGATAGCGTAAGGATCAATCCCCAAGGGCAAAACGATGCGCTCGCTCTTCCCGTATGGTGCCAGGGCAGTCCCTCCGTCTCTGAACAAATTTGGTCAGCTTGGTATGGATAGAGATAAGCGTTGTTTCTCGTATTCGCGAACCTAGAAAAGATTGAACCGCGAGCTAGCGAGATATCTCTTTTGGAACGACAGAACAACATACAACGACGTGTAACTCGCTTATGTTTAACGTCCTCATTCACGCAGTCGCACAGATCAAGAGCTACAAGAGGCAATGTCCTGCGATTCGGATTGAGGTCTGCAATCCGAGCCTGGGTATTTGGAAGCGCTAAATGAGGTTCCAACTTACTGATACGCCCCTGTCATACCGAGTCAGCATCTTCGATCATGGTCATTAGGTTGATCGATCCACTCAGCACTTGCTGTCCTTCAGGAGTCTTGCCACTCTCGAAGATTATTCTCCAAAACTCGCTAGATTGCTTGCCTCCAAAAACAGTGGAAGATAAGTCACGATTAACCCAGAGCGGAAAGTCCCTCAAGTGGACAAGATAGGAGTGCAGTTGCCTCCATAACTGTTCTGGGAACTTGTATTGAAATGATCTGTTCTGATCGAAGGGTTGACCACTGTACGTAAAGTGACCCTGAACTATTTGTCTAATATAGATTAACCATGAGTAAAGTACTTCTTCCTTACACATTCTGAAAGCCCTAAGATGAGGTTCAGGTATATCTTCGTTCTTCTGAACTTTATTCTCAAGGCGGGCCGTGCCAAGCTCGGTGTCGAACTGGTCGACGAGTATGATCTCAGCAACAAAATTCATCAGCCGGACGACTTGGTCGATCTCCAACTGACGGGGATTGAGGCCCTCATCAGCCCTATAATTGAGAGGAGTGTCTAAGACATCGGTATATATGAAGAACGAGAAAAACGTCTTCTCTACCGTGCTGTACGAGAGCGGCTTTTCAGTTGACCTACCTCCGAACTCAATGTAGGGGGTTAGTTTGTTCAGGGAGTTATGTGTGATGGCAGCTCTAACGGCATCAACGGCGTAGCGCTTTACTTCTCTAGATTCTCCCCTGAAAAAGTTGACCAGGTCACGCTCAGACATGGATTCATCATCATCTGGTAATCCCTTTTCAAGCCGATACCTCTCAAGCCTGTCAGTGAAGAGGGATCTTCCAAGCCGTCTTTGGACCGACCTATCAAATGCAACCTGACGTAGAGTGGTTCCTGCGCGCGTATTGGTGGTAAGGAGAAGTTCAGGATCAGGGTCAATGAACACCCGAACGGGAAGCGACCGCACGCCTAGCAGCAATTGTGCGCTTACCTTATGTTGGCCGTCAAACACCTTCACCAGACCAGGTCCTTGGCTTCGATCAATCCACGCGAGCGCCGCATGGAGTTGTGGCCTCCCTAGGTGGAACTCCTCGACCAAAGGTGCGAGGCTTCCACCAAGGTTGCGAGGATTAATCCTGTCGTCGTGATGAAGATACTCGATCGGCAGAACACTAAAGAAATACTGCAGTTTGCTCAGTGGATCCGTGTAGAGCGGAAGAGACTGAATCTCCGGATCACCCATTGCGTCTAAGGTCAGGCGAATGTTGTGACCTACAATACCAAACATGAGCTCATATTTAGCGCCTCCATAAGCCCGAAGAATATCAGCGAGATTTGGACCGCGATCGTCCTGAGCACACCTCTCTCTGATCATTTCGAATCGCGCCAGGACTCGAGCAACACGAAGATCCGTCGCCTGCTTAGACCTGTTGCAAGTCGAGTGAGCTAGCGCGAAGTTCTCCTCCCCGTCCTTACCGCCAAGCTTTAGAGGTTCGACGTGATCGATGTCAAAAGAGTTCGCGTGAAGTTTGAGATCGATCGGTCTCTCACAAATGAAACAGTTTCCCGACTGCATAGAATGGAGCCTGTCTATTAGGGACTGGCGCGCCTCAGGCGACAGTCTGTTAAGATATAGCGAGTTCATGTAACCGATGTTACCAGGAGAAGCCAACCGAGCTCAATCAGGGCAAGGTGTCGAGTGATGGGAGAGAACTTCCCCTCTCCACTCCCTCTTTATGTGACTAATAACTAGTAGCAATGATGGTGGACACTATTTCCTTGGTATTCCACGCAAGCTCAGATATTTCGGAAATATTGGGGATCTCGCGTATTGGTACTTGCACAATGCTGAGATACTGCAATACTGACGCCTCGTGGAGACAGAGACGTTGCGGCCCGATCACAAAGAAGAGGGCTGGAGCCTGTCGGGCTTGGTGGTTGACCGTAACTAGTTGGTGGTTGTCTATCTCAGTTATCTGGCGGACCGGGGCCACTCGCCAAGGACAGCGGAGGCTTACGCATTTGACCTCTTGCCTTTCTGCCGATGGCTGGTTGAAGAGCAGCATTCGTCACAGAAGGTAACTATTGGTGGCTGCTTCGATACTTGAACTTCTGCAGTAATGCTCCGGAGACGAGACGAGGCAATGTCTACTCGATTAGATACCCGGAACACTAGCTTGGCCACCTCCTGTAGCAATCGGCGCCTGGTCGCCATCTCTGGGTTCTACAATTGGTACCAGATACTAGACCCGGAAGTCACCGATATGGTGAACCCTATTTGATCCGCCCAAATTGCGAGAAGACCGACAAGAATATACATGAGAGAGAAACTACTTATAGAGTAAGAAGCGCACCTCTGAGCAAGTCACGGAAGGCTTGTAGAAGGTGACCGGATGCCTATCAAGGGCAAAACGGTTGCCGAAGTAACAAGGAACTCTGGCATCACCGAAACCACTTGGTATCGATGGAAGAACCACTATGGCGGTATGAAGGCTAATGACGAAAAACGCTTGAAGGAACTCAAGACAGAGAACCGCAAGCTCAAGACAATCATCGTCGACCTGACCTCGACAAGACAATGCCAAAGGAGTTCGAGATCAGAAACTGGTAACCCCGAATCACAGGCGCAGAGCGGTGAAGTTACTACATCAGCGGTTCGGGGTTTCAAAGCGCAGAGCCTGCAAGGTCACGGGCCAACCAAGATCTACTCAAAGGCAGATCTCAAAGTCAAAGCGGCGATAATCGAGGAACTTACGGACGGAGTTCTTAAGGAAGTTCGATTTCGACCATCCTCGCCAGGGCTACAAGAAGGTCTATCGAGCCGTCTTGGAAGAACGATATAAGGTGAACCTGAAGAAGTTCATCGTCTTTGGAGGGATACCGAACTGGACGCACCATACCGCATACGTTAGCACAACAGAGCACGTCACAGCATTGCCATGGGAACTCATCAGGCAGTCGGTGCCAACATCACCTGAGCAATTGAGCTTCCAGATCGATAAGACTCGAGATGAAAAGGTTATCAAACTGCTCACTGTCACAGACGAGTACTCTCGTGAGTACCCGACATCCCTCATAGATAGTTCGATCATGTCCAAGGACTAACTGAGGCATTAGATGGCATTGTTGCCGAGTGGAGGACTCCAAAGTACACACTATCAGATAGCGAACCGGAGTTCATCTACCACGCCCTGGAACTATGACAACATTGCCCCGCCGCTACTTATTATCTTGTCTAGTGGACTTAGGTTCTTTTGTTGAAAATCCAGTCTTACAGTGAAACTCTGATGAGGGATGCAAACAAGTAGTTAAAACCTTCATTGATAGCCTAACTTTAGGCAGCATAGAGCCCTCAGTCTCATTTATTCAAGACATCATCGGGCTATCGACAAAAACTGACTGCTTTGTTTACTGTACATATCCTGAGACACTCAGTTAAGCCACGCATTATTCATATACAAATGCCATACTAGACTATTAGCTATATTCTAATAACAGAACATAGAGCAATACGGAATAGGAAGAGTACGTGACCCGTAAAACGATTTTAGGAGCCGCTGGGCTTTCTGTGCTTCTAAGCGCTTGTGGAACAACTTCATCGAGCACTTCAAACACAACTTCAGTTTCCAAGCCACAGACGGGGGTATACACGATCCTCACCTCTAAAACGGCACAGATGGTACAAAGTGGGCAAGATGCCACGTTTACGCTGACCGCACTATCGAAGTCTGGAGCACCAGTGCCACAAGCACCGGTATCGTTTTACCTTGGCACCATGGTACCTCTTAGTGGGATAGGAGTAAAAACATGGGTAAAGTCAGGTACAACAGCTGCTAGCCCTTACGTTGTTTCGGCTTCCGCCCGCACTGATTCCGCTGGCAAGGCAACGTTGATTTTAAAAGGCCAACCGGTGAACACTATGGAGATGATAGGGGTATCGGTAGGCACCTTATCAACGTTTAGTCAAACAAAAGGTGCTATAGGGTCTATGGATGCTTGGTGGACAAGTCCAGGTACTTCCCCCACCGCTCCCATTGGCGACTACGTCACAGTTTCACCTTTCGCCACGGTTGCATCGTCTAGTAGCCAACATTTAAGTATTTTGGTTTCCTCGCCGTCTGGTCCTGTGCCTGGTGCCAGCGTAACCGTAACTCCCAAGACGTCTATGTCATCAGGAATGGGCTCCCCTGCAACTTCCCCAATGTCATACTCGACATCTTCAAATGGCATGGTATCAACAGACGTGATGGCAAGTTCAACCACGCCGTTCAGAATTGTCGCAACCATGAAGGGAAGTACTTCTCGTATCGCTGGCGGAATGAACATCTTCGTAGAAAAGTGATAGCGAGCTGCCTTCTCAAAGGTTAGTCGACGAGCTTTGGACGAACCTGGAACCCAGGCTCGTGAGTTCAATGCCATATCTGCACAACTGGAAATAGTTTCGGAGCACTTTTGGCATCTGCACATGGGCACTATGTTGCACGAAGTCCAGTATCTTAGCCTGACTATATCTAGTCAACATTGGCCGTCGAACTAGATATAGTCATGGAGTTCCACCTGGTACCTTCGGAACTTCACCTACGCATCCTCCTAAGTTCACTGATTTCGGTGCCTAGTCGCGATCGACTCTCGACCTGCTCTGAGTCATCCACAACAAAGCAAAGCCTTGTGCAAGATCTTGAAGATTTTCAGTAGGTTGGCAAAACTAATAGCTATTTATCAACAACCATCAGAGATTTCTCGAGAAGGAATCAGACAAACCTTTCTCTGAATTCACCGAATATACCCTACCGTCGGTCCAAAATGCAGGCAGACTTCGCTGGGCACTTCGTATGCAAAACCATTGAACCTAAATCACTCTCACTAGCGACAGTTCCGTCAAGTAGGTCCGAACCAGGTGAATGAAAACGCTCTCTGATTCATTGACAGGGCGACGCATTGAACTCGCCTTCCGAGCTACATCTAGCACAAGGCTCCATGGCATAAAAGTTCTTGCTCTAGAGCTTCAGTAGGCTCAGACGAGCTTGGACCTCATCAGATCAAGCTCCTTCCTAAGAGCTTCTGGCAGCTTAGATCCAAGGCTGGCAAAGTGACTCTCTATAGAGTCCACTTCATTCAACAGATCTTCAATATCCATCTCGAAGAGCTGATCAAGCTCGTGATCGCTCATGTTGAGACCTGATACGTCTAGGTCATTGGTGTATGGTATCAGACCTAATGGTGTCTCCTTCGCCTCAACTCTATGTTGAACTCGGTCAAGAATCCACTTTAAAACACGCGCATTCTCGCCATAGCCGGGCCACATAAACTTACCAGCCTCATTACGGCGGAACCAGTTCACTAAGAACAACTTCGGCAGCTTTGACTCGTCTCCTTTGGCGCCCAACTCAAGCCAATGAGCAAAGTAGTCGGCCATGTGGTAACCACAAAATGGTAACATGGCGAACGGGTCTCTGCGCAACTGCCCAACCTGACCCTCGGCGGCAGCTGTCGTTTCCGAGGCCATGGTAGCACCCATGAATACGCCGTGAGAAAAGTTAAAGGCCTCGGTCACAAGAGGGACCAAGGACGAGCGACGTCCACCGAACAAAATCGCTGAGATGGGAACTCCCTTTGGATCTTGCCACTCTGGTGCGATCTTTGGAGACTGCGAGGCAGAAACGGTAAAACGAGAATTCGGATGGGCTGCTGGTTTTCCAGAGCTAGGATCCCATCTATTACCCTGCCAGTCTGTGAATGCACTGGTTCCATTATCGATCCCTTCCCACCAGACATCAAGATCTTCGGTAAGGGCAGTATTAGTGAAGATAGCAGAACTCCTGATCGTGTCCATGGCGACCGGATTACTCTTATAGGACGTTCCAGGGGCTACGCCAAAAAAACCTTTCTCTGGATTTACCGCATAGATACGTCCGTCCTTTCCAAAACGCATCCACGCTATATCATCCCCAATCGTCTCCGCCTTCCATCCTTCTATCGCCGGAACGAGCATGGCCAGATTTGTCTTTCCACATGAAGACGGAAACGCTCCCGCTATGTAATGCACTTCACCAGCGGGGCTCGTAAGTTTTAAGATCAACATGTGCTCAGCTAGCCAGCCTTCGTCCTTGGCCATTGAAGAGGCGATGCGAAGTGCCAGACACTTCTTGCCCAAGAGAGCATTTCCACCGTACCCTGAACCAAACGACCAAATCTCCTTAGTCTCTGGGAAGTGAGCAACATAGGTATTATCCGGGTTGCAGGGCCAGGGCACGTCACTTTCCGTCTCACTCCCTAACGGAGCTCCCACGCTGTGCAAACATTTCACAAAACGCCCATCTTCTCCCAGCTTTTCAAGAACACTGTTTCCCACCTCGGTCATGTACATCATGTTCAAAACCACATACGCAGAGTCTGTGAGCTCAACGCCAATAATCGAGAACTCTGACCCCAATGGACCCATCGAAAATGGAATCACATACATCCTTCTGCCAGTCATAGACTCTTTGTACAGATCAGTCAGAGTGGCTTTCATCTCCAAAGGCGCCCGCCAGTTATTGGTGGGACCTGCATCTTCTTCATTTTCACAGCAGATGTAGGTCTTGCTCTCGACGCGAGCAACATCACGCGCATCTGAGTGTGCCCAGTAAGAGTTAGGTCGCTTGCTCGCGTTTAATCGCAGTAGCGTACCCGAAGCGACAAGCTCATCCGCCAACTCTTTAAACTGTTTTGCAGAGCCGTCACACCAATAAACTTCCTTAGGGTTGCAATGGTGAGCGACCTCTTCAACCCATCTCTGCAAATCAGCATGAAATGTAAGAGCAGACATATACTTCCTTCCAACACCAAACGTTTTAAGCTCGACTAGTAACCATGTAGGGTTAGGTGTAAGTCTTACTCATTTTATTCAACAACGCAAATACGAAGAGTCGAGGTACAGAAAAACTGACAGACAACCATTGGAGTGAAGAACAACTACTGAAATTGTTAAGTGGCTTTTCTACGAAACGAACCCGAGATATTGAAGTTGGAGTTGGAGATGATTGTGCAGTAGCTCGCCTAGGCGACACAGATCTAGTTCTGTGTGCAGACATGCTAGTGGAACATATTCACTTTGAAACGTCATACTTCGATCCCAGAGATATTGGGTATAAGGCCGTAGCCGTCAATCTTTCAGACATTGCAGCGATGGGTGCAAACGCTGTCTATCTCCTTTGCACCTTAAGCGGTCCAAAAAGTTATCCGCTAGGAGAGATACTGACCGGCATCCAGGATGCATGTGATCACTACGACATATCTTTAGTCGGTGGAGATATCTCTAGATCAGCAGAGATCACCGCATCTGTGAGCGTCATTGGAACCCGGGAAACCCATACTTCTCTTCTCCGGTCAAAGGCTTCTCCCGGAGACGAGATAGTTCTCACCGGACCTACAGGGCTCTCCGCAGCGGGTCTAAGATCTCTCAGCCAAAAACGCACAAGACCTATGCACCCTTCGCTCTTTGAGCTTGCCCACCTGCGGCCCCTGCCTTTGCTTAAAGCAGGGCGAGCCGCGTTATCTCATGGGGTAAAAGCGGGAATCGATATATCTGACTCCTTGGCGCTAGATCTTCACAGGGTTTCAGACGCCTCCGACGTCGGATTCGAACTTAGTCATATACCCATCGTGGATGGAGTTTCCCCAGAGGAGGCCCTTTTTGGAGGAGAAGACTACGAACTCTTGTTGTTTACAAAAGACGGCGCTTCGCTTGCAGCGCTTCTGGATGAGATACTCGAAAGAGCCGCGGCGACGGTCATTGGCGTAGTCACAGAAGATAAAGATCTACGAACTTTACGAGGCAAGCCACTTCCCAAAAAGGGGTTCCTTCACTGACCTGGCGAGTCCAATCACCATTAGACACTAACCATAGCAACGCATACGGGCAGCTCGATATCGGGGCAAAGAGGCTATCGCTGAACCATGAGTTCCATCAGACACCGTTTTCCAGGTCCAATAGTCAACATCTCCCTCCAGCTAGTACAAATATCGGCCGACAGGGGTTTAGCACAAACAAGCACAACTGAACTATCAGAGCCGCCACCAGTTTGACCACAACTTGGTCGAGCAGAGGATGCAGGTCTTCTTTCATGCGCTTCATTGGAGGGACTAAGGAACGTGTGCAGGCATCACCAAACGTCCACCAAGATTCGTACAGGCAAGTTTTAAAGAACCAGGTCAGCAACTAAGCGAAAACAAAATGTTTGCAGCTGTGCAAGTGTGCAGCTGCTTCCCATAGCACGCGTGGTTCACACTTACCTTGATGCTCCATCGTCAATGTATAACACTTTGTTAGTGAATTTTGCATACATTGCGCTCAAGGGATCCTCGACAACCCAGGAGACTACTGTAAACACTTGCTCCACCGCTCCCACCTACGCGGGCCAAATGGACAACAAAACGCATGCTCGACCAACGAACAAACCAATCCCACACTTTAATGTGGGCGATGCTTCGAGAGGGTAACTAACTAGATCAATTGAGTCTCTGGGTGATCACCGCCGCAGGAGCCTCGACAGTCATTGCAAAAACGGCGGCACCCTCTTGAGCAACTCAACCATTCTCAAAAGAATCTTCAACAAGCTGAACAAAGCGTCTTCAGGAGCGGGCAACAGCCCCAATCAAAGTTCCGTCAAAACTTCAAGACTTATATAAGCAATCTGATGCCTCGTACATCCATGACTGTTCTATCGTCGGTACTTTAAATGCTTGCTTCTTTTATCAGGTTGCTTGCCTGACCTGTTCTAGTAGAAAATATTGGCTTTGAATGTCTAACGGTTGCCAGCTTAGTCTTCACCAGAATTCTGATAATCGTCCACGCCGGATCGAACTCCCGCTTTGTAAAAGAAAGTCTTGCCGCTGTAGGCGCTGCATGGTGATTGTTATGTAATCCCTCTCCAAAGGAGATAAAGGCAAGCCAGTTATTGTTGGTTGCGAGGTTGCGATAGGGCCGTTTACCATATGTATGTCCGATCGCATTGACTGCCGCAGAGATCCCAAGGTATGAAACAATATGCACCAAGGAGCCGATAAGGGCGACTTCCCATCCTCCGATGAGATACAAAATCCCTATGCCGATTCCTAGGCCCAGGAAAGATCTATCGAGAAGTTTTTCGTCAAGTTTGTTACCCAACAAGTCTTTAGCATACTTTTCGACGGTTTCGCGGCGACTCGCCTCACGCCGATAGTAATAGGCGTTAGCTAACTGAATCTTCCAAAATCCCTTGATAACCGGTGAGTGTGGATCGGGTTCTTCATCAGTAAAGGCGTGATGCTTTCTGTGAACAGCTACCCACTCCCTCGGCCGAATACCTGTTGTTATCCAGATAATAATCCGAAATAGCAACGCCACTCGTTTGTCCATAGTTAGAGACTTATGTGCAAGTCCTCTGTGGAGATAGATTGTCGTAGCCATCACAGCAAGCTGCGTCGTCGCAAGGCCCAATACGGCCCCAAGTATCCATGAATTCACCATCACAGCGTACCTAACGTTAGACACTATAATCCCACTAAACAAAAGAAAACTGCTGATACTGTCAACATTGAGCAGGATGACGAACTGCAATTCGGTTTATGCTGCCGCCTCGTTCTGCGAATTATCTTATCTGAGCTGCATCTTTGAAAGCCGAAGTCCGTATACGCGAACTACCGAGAAACCTAACAGTGCGGCAAAGCTAAGCATAAAAGATGCGTCCCCAAAAATCCAAGTACTAGCTATATGTGTTGATAATGCCACAAGTTGCAGAAAACACCATCCAAGCACTACAGCCATCTGTACGACAAAAGGCGAGGAAAACATTCTCCTCAATTCCTTTTGCTCAAAGTCGGCAATCCGGTATGCCATATCATCGTTGTAGTTCCCAAAACAGCTGGTCCCTTGGGAACTACAACTTTCGCAGGGAGAACTCTCACCCGAGGTCCGTAATGAGCTCGCACAAGAGATTTTTCCCCAAAACAACCCTCGCTCGCGCAGGTATCGATATGCAGTGTACGAACCTGCAATTGTGACCAAAACCCCAACGGACAAGACATCGATATTGGACCAGTTGAGCACTTGTCCTACGAACAGAGTCATAGAAAGCACAAGTGTGACAGTGGAGAAGGCAAGTACTGCTCTAAGACGAGAAAGTCCCACAAAAAAGCTGGTCGGCCTTGTACAAGCGTCCTTAGACCCTGCTACCACATCTCTTCCTTCATAAGATTCCTAAAGTTGTGACCTTCGGTTTTACGTATGTATATAGTAGCGGTCAAATCGAAAATTTCAAAACAGCCACAGCCACGATCTGATATTGCGATTGCCACCGTATTTACAACTTTTTTTGTTCTTCCTAACTTAAAGAGTTCAGTCACAAAAGAGCTAAAAGCGTTGCCTACCCATCAATCATCCCAACCACACAAGCATACAGCTCGATTCGATTCCTTTGAAAGACACAGGCTCTTGTTTATCGCATTGAAGAGGTGGTCCCACAAACTCAAAATAAGGTGAACGGACATAGCACAGCCCCCGCACCAATATCTGATTTTCGTTAGATTCTTTGAATCCAAGAGTCTCGCCACGTTCAGATTGCCAAAGTCCATTTGATCTTCCAAAAAGTTGACGAGTGCCGTGCTCTTCCAGACACTACACCACTAACCTATGAATCCCGATATTGCTTCTGCAACTAACTGCACCGCTATAGCTGCCAAAAGAAGTCCAAAGACTCTTGTCAAGAGCATGATCCCACCTTCTTTGAAGATCTTGACCAATTGAATAGAAAACCTCAAAGATAGCCAAAGAATTACAAGCACCGACAAAATCGCCGCTATCAAAGCCAGCACATCTCCTGTCGCTTTAACTTCTTTTGAAAACACAATCACGGCAGCTATAGCTCCTGGCCCTGCTATAAGTGGTGTTCCAAGAGGAACAAGAGCAACAGATACCTCATCTAAAGCACTAGGTTGACTAGCCTGTCCCGTTAACAGCTCCAATGCTACCAACAAAAGAAGGAGCCCTCCCGACCCCTGAATGGCTGGAATAGTTATCCCTAAGTAGGATAGGATCTCCTGTCCGAAAAGTGCAAACACTCCAATAACACTGCCCGCGACGATGACCGCATGCAGGGCAAGCTTTTTACGTGATGCTAACTTAGCCGAACTCGTGAGGGACAGAAATATAGGTACATTGCCAAGCGGGTCCATTATGACGAGCAAGGTGACAAAGACCTGTGTGAAGAACTTTATGTTGAAGGTTGTCATATAGCCTCAAAAAGGGGTACTGATAAGGTACATACAACATAGCTCTGTCTCTGTATCGAATAGTTGCAAAGATATGACTTTGTTAGCAAATGTTGCTGGATTAAAACAGGATTCGGACGATACCTCGACCATCCTTTGTCTTCAAGAAACAACTTGTAGGTTTAATTTCATGTTGGTATCTTTGAAATTAGCGGTACGGTTATCAAACAGCCGCAGTTGGGAGTGAGGATGGACTACGGGATTGGCAATTGGATGCGGAGACGGTCGCAGCTAAGCAACCGAAACATCGCCATTAGCACCAGGAACGAAGCGATCTCCTACCAGAGTCTAAATCTGCGCTCCGATCGCCTTGCAAATTCCTTGGCTTCTACAGGAGTTCGCTTGGGAGATCGCGTGGCCCTCCTCCTTGAGAACTCTCCGGAATGGATTGAACTCTTTTTTGCAATCGCAAAGCTCGGAGGCATTGTGGTTCCAATAGATTCTACCTTAACCCCAGATGAGGTCAGCTTTATCCTTACTGACTCACGACCTCGTATAGCCTTCACCTCCAACATTTACTCAGATATCTTGCAAAAGGCCCTGAAAGAGACCTCGATGGAGTTGGATCTAGTGGTGGAAGCACACGCAGAGAACGGTCCTTTTGCCAACTACGACGACTATGCGCACTCAGGTTCTGCGGACTTTCCTCCTCAACAGATAAGCGGGTCAGAGATACTGATGATCTCATACACAACGGGTCCTGCCCTAAGACCTAAAGGAGCGATCATCACTCATGCCAACATCACTTCCCACACTGTCTCCATGATCACAAGCAGACTTGGGTTGACCGGTGTCGACGAAACTCTTGCTATCGAACCTTTTACTAATGTATTTGGACTAGGTACCCTAGCGTTGCCTCTGTTGTATCTCGGAGGAACAGTTCACATCGACAGACGCCTGAAGCCGACGGACTATATAGACGCGCTCAATCGGACCGATCCGAGTATTATTTCTCTATCGTTCCATACGTGGAGCGAAGTAACTGATCATATGAAACAGCAAAGTCTCAATTTGCCATCGCTTCGTCATGCCCTGTGCACAGAAGGGCAGCTGAGTCCCGCAACTTCTAAGTTAATGAGAAGCCAAGGAATCGAAGTAGCGAATACGTACGGGTTGGTGGAACTTTGTGGAGTTGGAACCTTAGAAGAACCAACAGACAGTTTTGCGCAAACCGTTCACAGAGGGAAACCTCTACTTGACATCGAGATAAAAGCCATAGACCCAAATGGCGCCCCTCTTTCTGGCGAGCTTACTGGCGAGTTGGTTTTCAAGGGTCCTTCAGTCTTCAAGGGCTACTGGAACCTGCCCGCAGAGACATCCCAAGCATTAAAAGACGGCGCGCTCCACAGCGGGGAGACAGGTTACCTAGACAGAGAAGGTAACCTCTATGTCAGTGGCACAAGCGATAGCTGGTCACAGATAAACAACAGATTCTCCTTTAAAGAGATCGAGATGGCGTTGGCGACTCAAAAGGAGATCTCGGAGATCGCTGCTGTAGGAGTAACAGGAGACGGTCAAGACAAAGCGGTGCTAGTGGCAGTTGTCCTCAAGCCACAATTTGACTTGACGGCGGCCGAGATTACTCAACGGCTAAAAAAGCTCTGGCCTTCAAACACTCACAGTACAAGAGTCATCGTGTTGGATCAACTGCCTAGATCTGCCTCGGGCAAAATATTAAAGTCGGAGATAGAAAAGATCTATTTGAATCAAGGCAAAATCTCCTAGATTTATTCTCTTCGATGATCAGTGACCAGACGAACAACGTGATCGCGAACTTACGGCAAGTATCTCCTTGTTGTTCTCGAAGTGACCACTGTGCACACTCAGATTAGGAGCGTCCATGAAGCTTCAAGATTACTCCGTCGCGTTCATGGCCGTACCTCTGCAAAGAGAGTTAGCTCCCCATTGGGTAGATTGCACTACAACCTCACAACCAGCGAACCCTGCACATGGTAGTGACGAATCTACCTACGATTAGTGTTTCTTTGTACTGAAATCGGATCAGTCGTTCTCAGTATCACTATAGCGATAGCAACGAGGAGGCTCAAGATTACCATGACCTCAACAGCTAAACCAGAAACTAAGAGCACCTGAAATACATACACCACAAGCCCTAGAAGCACTCCATGTAATACTGGTTTGTTCTTCTGCCAATACCTTTCCACACGCATCTCCTCTCTCAGATCGCCTAAGTGACCAACTGGACAATCGGACGAACATTTGCTTTGGTTAAGGCAATCTTGGTGACACTAGGACAGTGCATCGTACCAGCCATAGTGTTTCAAAATCACTGACATCTCAGATGAACCCATACTCCATAAGAAAGACGAACTACCGACGCAGCTACGACCCAAATACCCACTGCCATCGTGAGGGCCGAAAGTGAAAGAACGGGAAACAGCAAGAACACGGTTCCACCAATGATCGACAGGACTCCAATGGCTACCATTGCTCGTGCTACGTTGGTAGAAACGCCAGAAGATCCAAACCTAACTTCGACAACTCCTTGAAGAACTAACAGCAGTCCCATCAATCCTCCGACAATGGTGACGCCAATTGCAGGATTAAAGATCAAAAGCACGCCAATAAGTCCGATGAGCATTCCCGAAAGACCAGCAAGTGACGTAAGTGGTCGTGACAAAATTACAGAGGCTACAAACAGAACGATCAATCCAACAAACGTTACTGCTACACCAAGTATCTCACCTAAGGCAGTATCTGCAAAGCGTGGTACCGAAACAAAGATTACCCCAAGCAATAAAGTAACCATACTGGCAACGATTTTCGGCATAATACTCTGGGAGTATGATTGGTTTCGAAAACCTTCAAACTGATCTACACGTAAGTACTTTGGATACACCTCTACCATCTCCTTACACAACCACATTATCGACAGATGATCTGAACGCATCTTGTTTTGGCCATGTTCTCAGCAACCTCAAGGGAGACTACATGTATCCATTCATCTTGGAGCTAGACATAGATATGACTTCAAGTAACAGTTCGTTTTGAAATCACGTTAGGGTGAAATCATGATTACCAAACACTCATTCGGAAAGACAGGACACCAAAGCACTCGAATAATATTTGGTGCAGCTGGTCTTGGATCTTGCTCTCAATCCTATGCGGATAAGGTCTTTGAGACGTTGACCCACTTTGGAGTAAATCACATAGACACTGCTGCCTCATATGGCGACTCCGAGCTACGCATCGCGCCTTGGATGCAGAACCATCGTTCAGAGTTCTTTTTAGCCACCAAGACCGAAGCTAGAGATGCTGTTCACGCCAGAGAGTCACTGGAAAGATCGCTAATGAGATTGCAGGTAGACAGCGTGGACTTAATTCAACTCCACAACCTGGTAGAACAAGAGGAGTGGGAACAGGTTCATAGGAAAGGTGGCGCCCTGGAGGCTCTCGTCGCCGCAAGAGACGAGGGACTGGTAAGGTACATAGGCGTAACGGGACACGGCACTTCCGTACCGTCCATGCACATGCGGTCCTTAGAGGCGTTTCCTTATGACAGCGTCCTCTTCCCCTATAACTATGCCATGCTTTCAAATCCTACCTATCGAAATGACGTTGAGCAATTAATCGACGTCTGTGAACGACGTAATGTGGCGATTCAGACGATAAAAGCCGTAGCTAGAAGAAGATGGACCGGCAGTGCTTCTGAGACCGAACACTTTAGCTGGTATGAACCTCTGCAAGACGACTCCGCTATCGAACGAGCAGTTGGTTTCGTGCTTGGTCGAAAAGGGATCTTTCTCAACACCTCGAGCGACTATCGCATTTTAAGAAAAACCTTAGAGACGGCAGCGTCTGAGATTGTACTTCCTTCTGAACAGATGATGGAGACCGACATCCGCGACTTTAATATAGAACCTTTGTTCGATGGCAATGCTCTTGAACAGATTTGAACTGTTCTTTATCAGCAAATCGGGTTGTGAGAATAGAAGATCAAGTGCAATATCGAGGAGAGGTCAAGAGCCCCTAATGGCTCTACCTGAATTGCGAAACTGACCCTTGCTTAGCGAGATCCAGCTGTCAACCCAGTGTCTGTCTCAGTTGGACTACTTGATGGATCCCCAATACCTATCGATACGAACGGACCTTTCGGCCTCAGGTATGCTCGGAGTTGTATCCCGATAGCCTTCCGCAGTGCTTTGCAAGTAGCTCGGCCCCATGCATGCTGGGAGTTACAACTGGGCCGACGCCAAAGAGCAGAAAAGAATAGATGACTTTGCCTGTTGCGCGTCGTTAGCTCGAGTTGTCTCAGGTAGCGCCTAGTGATGGGCACCACTTTGAGTTTAAACTTACCGCCGCCCAGGGAATCAGCCCTCCATGGTTAGAAAATAACACGACTCGGGTTGTTGCAGTGAACCTCGCTGTCCTTTCGGACAGGGAGGTTCACTTATGTAATATATCTCCATTAGGGACAGCGAAAGGGAATACACGAACCCAAAACAGCCTTGAGATCACCTAGAAAGACCTAGAAGTGTCAACTATCACATCTCTCTTCCCAAGAAAGTCGTGCTCTTGTTTATACAACACCTACTACAAATCGGGCACCTTCCACCCCATTCCCTCCGCAATCTCCTTGCAGGTTGGACATAGGGGATATTTCTTGGGGTCACGGTTGGGCACCCACGTCTTACCACACAACGCAGTACATGGACTGCCCGTCACAATTGCTTCAGTAACGGCGGATGCCGGATATACAATATGTGCCATCCGATCCCGCTCTTCACTATCGGTTTCATTTGGTCGCACTTTGGTAAGTTCGTCTATGGTCGCCATGGAACTATTTTATAGTCCCAGATGATCCACCTATTGGACGATACTACTTTCCTTCTTCGCAACCGAAAAAAGTCTCAAATTGCTTCTCTGAAATTAGCGTTTCCTTGAATTTAAAGTCAATCCCAACTTCAGCTAATTTGAATCAAAAGATGACGCATTCAGAGGTCCACCGCAAGACAGTTCCTCTACGAACAGAACTCCAGCATCTCACATAGCCATATCTACTACTGCTAAACCTGGTGCCAAGCTTCACACGCGGTGCAATAACAGTCATTTACGTGGATTATGCCGTTGGTCCAATTCAAATTGCTTTGGATAAGTAGAAATCGAAGAACCACAGAGATCCAATCGCCTTCCGATCAACACAGACGTTGACCAGAAGGCTTTAGGACTCCAATTAAGTTGCGTTAGATATTAGTTAGAATGAGCTGTAACCACCCAGTCTTTCGAACTCCGGGGGTATCTTCCACACTAAAGTGTCTTCCAGGCAAGCCTTGGTGTCTTCTATATAGAGGCCTGCACGAGCATAGTGCGGCGAAGTTCTCAGGTAACCACAACCACAATGTATCTTCCAGGTGAGTTCTGCTGCTGAGAACGCTCACCTATCAAGCTAGCGGACTGTGAGAAGAAGCCAATTCACAGAGCACATGTGTGAACGACTCTTTAAGCCAGCCGCACGTACAGCGCTGAGAGGCCCTTGTGGTTCCAGCGTGTCTTGTTCTTTGGTATGCTGGTCGTGAAAGAATTCGCGTAAACGGACTATCGTATGGAAAGTTCTCCCTGCTTCCCTCTTGCCGTGATAATTCGCAACGGACGATCATATGTAACAGCCCTTCGTTATGATCTACTTGTGCCTCCTGCCGCTGATGACTCACCAGACAAGGGTGCGCCTAGCTTTTCCTTAGATATACCCAGCGTTCACATTATTCGGACTGAACTCAACGAGGGAATTCAGTTAGTTAAAGAACGATCTCGTCATGAGACTCTACCGTATCCGAACCGTGAGGACCTATGCCCCTTCCGACATGGAACAAAGGTCCAACGCTTTATCGATCTGTCCGTGCGAGGAGTCAAAGTTATCGTTGATCTTGAACGTCAGTGATGCAAGTGTAGACAATGCTCAGCTACGTACTTTAACCTCCCAGATGGCTTCGATCATCAGCGCTTGACAACGACCAGGTCGCGGAGTTACCTCGAACGTAATTCATTGACCCACACGTTTTATGAACTCGCACGCGACGTCGGCGTAGATGAGAAGACAGATCGTAACGTCCGCAACGACTACTTGCCTCAGATACAGAGCGGTCCAAAGGTGCAGACTCCTACGGCACTTGGCATTGACGAGGTTCATACACCTAGTGGCTATCACTTGGTGATTACCAACGTTTCGGAGAAAACGATCATCGAGATGTTCGAGAAACGGCATCGTCGCACAGTGGACGCCTACCTTTCTTCTCTGCCCGATGCCCAAGCGGTACAAGTCGTCACGATGGACATGTGGCGTCCCTACCGCGACAGCGTCCGCAAACACCGCATCAATGCTCAGGTCGTCATTGATAAGTTCCATGTCATGAGAATGGCGAATCAAGCTCTAGAGGCGATTCGAAAAGCTCACCGAGCAAATTTGAGCCAAGGTGAGCACATCCAACTCAAACAAGATCGGTTCTTGGTGCTCTATCGGCGATCAGAGCTTAGTAAGTTGCAGGGCGTCAGCTTGACCAAATATTCGACAAGTATCCCTCGTTGGGTGTCGCCCATGCGTCCAAAGAGGTATTCTTCGATATCTATGCATGTGCGACTCGAACTGAGGCTGAAGCCGCCCTTGAAGATCGGAAGACGAACCTCACGCAAGAACTAGTTTCTGCATTTAAGTCACTTCTTACAGCACTTACGAATTGGCATGATGAGATCTTCGCTTACTTTGACCATAGGTACACCAACGCACTCATCAAGATCATCAACCGCATGGGTAAGGGATACAGCTTTGAAATTCTTCGTGCGAAGATGCTCTACGCCCCAAGAGCGCAGTTAACAAGGAATACCACTACCCAAGGTGTGCTTTGGAGTGGCACAAACGGTTATCTCACTCTCTGGACATCGGGCCTCTCGGCAGGACTGATCACTTGTTCTCTACGACCTGCGTTCACCTCTGCACGGGTATTCTTGCACTGATACAATTGCTTATCTATGATATTGATAACGAAGATGCTTGGTCAATAACTCAGAGTGCGGAAACGGAAACGAGGGACACCCCGTGAAGAACACCCAGTACGGTTATCCGTATCTCGGCGAGCCGAGGGCGAAATTTGCTTCATCTCCAAGTCTCGAGAAGATGTCTGAACGCCTAGTAAAATCCACAGAACGAGTACGAGACTTGGGTGAGGTGTTCACACCAGTGGCAATCGTCCAAGACATGTTGAATCTGCTTCCCTTAGACGTTTGGCAACCCCACCCCGCACGGACATTTTTAGAGCCAGCCTGTGGGGACGGTAACTTTCTAGTCGCAATTCTCACCAAGAAACTAGAGGCGGTCCTGAACGCTGTTGCCGTGGTTACAGATCATCAACAGATAGAAGTGACTCGCACTCTAGCACTTGAGTCCCTGGCGTCGATTTACGGCGTGGATATTTCTCCCGATAATGTGATTGGAGGAACCCCAGGGCATGAGATCGGTGCAAGAGAGAGGCTTCTGCAGATATTTTCCGATTGGCATGCAGAGTGTCTCGACGAGAAGCTTGAAAGTGACAATCCAATCTTGTTGTCAGCGAAATGGATAGTCGAACGAAACATCCTTGTAGGCAACATGTTGCCGTTTGAAGTAGACGGGCGGCAGAGCGGTAGAGCACGTATTCCGCTCGTCGAATACAGCTGGAACCCGGAGAACGCAGAAGTGTCGGTTTTTATAACCACTCTTGGTGCGGTTATGGAGAATGCTGAAGCCGAGGTTGGCGATGCTCCATTGTTGTTCGGACCAACACCTCCAAAGCATCTATGGACTGGAAATATTTCTGAGCTGTATCAAGTAGAGACCGAGCGCGCCACGGGGAAACGCGGGCGTACAGATGGAACGCCATCTTCATGAGGAACGACCTTGTCTCTTCAAAAGGACCCGATATCTTAGAGGTTATTTCTGACCTCTCTAGCGACGAAGTATTCACACCACCACGAGTTGTGACCCAGGTACTTGACCTTCTCCCGGTAGAAGTCTGGAGCAATTCGTCCTTGCGATGGCTTGATCCAGGGTGTAAGACGGGGGTATTTCTCCGCGAGATCACGAGGCGGTTGATGTCGGGACTTGCGGATGAGATTCCTGATGAACACCAACGACTTCAGCACATTCTTGGGAACCAGGTTTTCGGTATCGCTATTACGGAGCTCACTTCAATGATGTCCCGCCGAACCCTGTATTGTTCTAAGGATGCAGCCGGCGACCACTCCGTAGTTCGAATGCCAACGAGTGACGGCAACATTTGGTTTGAGCGAGTTGAGCACACTTACGTCAATGGAAAGTGCCGAGAGTGCTCGGCATCAAAGACACAGATGGAGCGAGAAAATCGAGACAACTATGCCTATGCCTTCATACATGAGGCAGGGCGTATGGCCGTTCGGAAGGATTTAGGTATGAAGTTCGACGTGATCGTGGGGAACCCACCATATCAAATGGATAGCGACGGGAGTAACAGGACAATCCCGATATACAACTTGTTTGTTGAAGAAGCTAAGAAGCTCAATCCCTCCTATATCGCAATGATTATCCCTTCGCGATGGATGGCTAGCGGTTTGGGACTCAACAACTTTCGGTCGTCGATGCTTACAGACAGACGTATTCGACATATTGTTGATTTCCCTAATGCCTCAGAAGTGTTTCCTGGAGTTGAGATCAAGGCGGGAGTCTGTTACTTCCTGTGGGATCGAGACAATCCTGGAGCGTGCGATATCACAGTTAAGCGAGACAATGATACCCACGGACCAGTCAGTCGTGATCTTGGAGAGTTTGATATTTTGGTGCGCGATTCAAGAAGCTTACAAATACTGCACAAAGTACTCAATCATAAAGAGGTTTCTTTGACCGAGATTCTAGCCGTTGACAAAGAGTTTGGGATGACTAGTAATTTCTCGGGCTATTCCCTAACGGAAAGTATCGGATCAGTAGCGATTTATGCCAATAAAGGTACCCGTCGGATCAAAGGTTGGATCAAACGTGGCGACGTTACCAAAAGCGAACATCTGATTGAGAAATGGAAGGTGCTAATCCCTCAGGCAGGATCGGATGGAGGGCAGCGGCTCCCAGATGTGGTTTTGGGAAAGCCGCTGGTGGCAGCGCCGCCGTCAGTCTGCACGCAAACGTATTTGTTCGTATACGTCGATATCAAAGATCAGGCTCTGAGCGTCGAGAGTTATCTCAAGACGAGATTTGTTCGTTTCCTTGTATCGCTGAGGAAAATCAGTCAACACGCTACTCGTTCGACGTATACCTGGGTACCCCAGCAAACTTGGGACCGTACCTGGACCGACGAAGAGCTCTATGAGAAGTACGGCATAACCGAAGACGAACGAGCCTATATCGAGAGCATGGTCAAGGAGATGCCCTAATGCCAGTCTCTTTAGCAGAAAGTGTTCGTCAACCAAAGATCTACGCCTACACCACTTCCCAATTTGCTGATACTCCTTGGGTAGGAGCAAGACCGGGGAAGGGCCTCCTGAAGGTTGGCTATACCGACCAAGATGTAAAGCTCCGCATCCGCCAACAACTCCAGGGTGTCCAGATGCCGGTAGAAGTCGAGTACAAGTTGTTCTTCACCGAGTCCGCAATGGATGATCATGGAAACGCATTTCGGGACCACAGCGTGCACCGTGCCCTGGTGGCCGCAGGGGTTCACAGGGTGTCAGGAGAGTGGTTCGAGTGTACTGCTGATGAGGTGTGCGCTGCGATTCAATCGGTTAGATCAGCAACTCCACTCAGTAACCTTCGACCTTTAGCGACGTTTCCCATGCGACCGGAGCAGGAAGAAGCCGTATTACAGACAGCTACCTACTTCAAAAGTCATAAAGATACCGATAATCCCCCTCATTTCTTATGGAATGCAAAGATGCGCTTCGGCAAAACATTTACCGCGTACCAGCTGGCGAAATACATGGGGTGGACAAGAATCCTGGTGTTGACCTACAAGCCAGCGGTGGAGAAGAATTGGCGAGAAGACTTACTCCGTCATCGAGATTTCCAAGGCTGGCGCTTCAGCGGTAAGGACGATGAACAACCGGATCTCTCAAACCCAAGTCCGCTTGTGTGGTTTGCATCATTCCAAGATCTGCTTGGCAAGAATGCGGACGGCAAGACCAAGACTAAAAACGAGATCCTCTACCGCGAGCGGTGGGATGCCATAATTATTGATGAATATCATTTCGGGGCATGGAGAGAGGCGGCGCGATCTCTCTACCTCAAAGATGGCGACGAAGGTGGAGACGTCTCGGAGCAGAAAGCGCTTGATACTCCAGATCTAGACGAAGACTTCAGCACCAATGTTGAGGAGGTATTGAACATTCATGTCGATCACTACCTTTATCTGTCAGGGACACCCTTTAGAGCGTTAACTCAAGGGGAGTTCCTAGAGGATCAAGTCTTCAACTGGACCTACAGTGACGAGCAACGGGCGAAGCAAGACTGGCTGGAGCCTCCATCCAATCCCTACTCCGCGTTACCTCGTATGGCTCTTCTAACATATGAGATGCCAGACAGTCTTCGTGAGATAGCTCTCAACAACCAGTCGATGTTCTCCTTTACCGAGTTCTTCAGGACAAGCAAAGAAACTGGTAGTCCTCCAAAATTTATCCATCAAGACGAAGTACAAAAATGGCTCTCGTTATTGATCGGACAAAACATCGCGGATTACTGGTCTGCATCGTCCACCCGACAACGCCCTCCACTACCCTACGAGGATGGAAACCTCTTGCAGGCGCTCCAGCACACCGTATGGTACTTACCTTCGGTCGACGCCTGCAAAGCAATGGCAAATCTTTTGGGGGCTACTCATAACACGTTCTTTCGCCAGTACAAAACCGTTGTAGCGGCAGGTAATGACGCTGGTCTCGGCGAGGAAGCACTGCGTCCCGTCTTAAGGGCTATTGGACCGGTTCCACAAGATACCAAGACCATCACGTTGACATGTGGGAAATTGATGACCGGCGTTACGGTACCTCCTTGGACCGGAATCTTCATGTTGCGTGAACTCAAAAGTCCCGAATCTTACTTTCAAGCAGCATTTCGGGTACAATCTCCATGGGTTTCCAGATTTGTTGACACGGTAGCTGGCGGTGAAGACGAGATCGTTCTCAAGGAGCAATGCTTTGTGTTCGACTTCGCTCCTAATCGTGCACTACAGCAGATAGTGGACTACGCCACTCGTCTTAGGGCGGATGATCCGTCAGTTCGGGATGATCAAAAAGCGGCGGATGAGTTTATGACTTTCCTTCCGGTATTGGCGTATGACGGACACTCCATGCGTCAGCTGAATGCGGCAGATGTGATCGACTACCTCACCCACGGGATTAGTGCAAGTATGCTTGCGCGTCGATGGAACTCCCCTGAACTCATTGAGTTAAATGCCCGAGCGATGGAAGCGCTGCTCCGTAATCCAGGTCTTCTTGCTTCACTTGAGCAGATGGAGTTGTTTAGGGAGATCAATCTCAAAGCTGACCTTGAAGCGATGATTGCTACAAACAAGGAACTCCGGCAGAAATCGCTCGCAAAAGAACCATTAGATACCGAGGAAAAAGTCGTCAAGAAAGAGGCAACGAAGAAGCGCGACAATATCAAGAAGCGTCTCCAGCGGTTCTTGACGCGTATTCCGGCCTTTATGTACCTAACCGATGATCGTGAGCGGACTATTCACGACATCATTCGTCAAATTGAACCAGATCTCTTTGAAAAAGTAACCGGCCTTACCCTTTCAGACTTTGCCGAGCTTGTAGATCTTAAAGTGTTTAATGACTCAAAGATGAATGATGCGGTATGGAAATTTCGCACCTTTGAAGAGCCGAGTCTCCGTTACGGAGAAAATGTCCTCGCCCCTGAGACTTTGGGAGGATGGACTCTTCGTCGAGATCAGCGCTTTGCACGTCTAATGGAGGCAGGACTCATCGCTCCAGGAGCAAGGCTTGTAGGTACAGCCAATTCTGGCACCGTTGAGGCTACCGTTGGCGACGACTTCGGTCTGTGGATTGCAGGTATCCGATACGAGTCGCCAGACAACGCTGCGGAAGCAGTGGTGGGAGCGTCAAACATAGATGGCTGGTCATTTTGGAAAGCAGACGACTACAACGGCAGCTCGCTAGCAGAAGTTTCGAGTCTGCTTGACTGATAAGTAGAATAGTACTTTGACGCACGATCTCACAGCGGAGACCGTTACTCGGGAAGGCGGAGGGTGCCGTGGCTGAAAGTGGACAATTATCCAAGTCAGCAACTTAGAGCCCGCCGCTGGCTCGCCGTGCGGACAGAAGATTGTGCGCGTGCGGCCGCCAGTGGTCGAGACTGGCGCCATTCAGTTGAATCTGCAATAATTAGAAATGTCCGGCTCGGTTAGACACCGGTATTTCTGTAGTGCCGTTGAGCCTGTAAGTCAGCATGGTGGAGGAGGGCCCCACGAGAACCGTGGATTGTTGCGCTAGAGCACGAGCGTCAGACTTCTGATTTTCCTCGCCCTCTCCGGATCGGACACCTGAAAACAGTGAACCGACAGAAGGAGACTTCATGGATATT
>JAJYGA010000141.1 GCA_021785255.1 Actinomycetes bacterium | reverse complement strand
TGAATGAGATTTATGGTATCTTCTTTAACTTGGAGAGCAGATACCTTTTCGTTACTCGGTCAGGTTTTAAAGAGAACCTTATCAGATAGTGTTCAGCCAATCTTGGAAGCTTACACGATGTTTAAGTGTTGACATTAGTGTGGAAGTGAAAGATCAGGTAGGGCAATAAAACGTATAAAGCGAAATTGTTAGTAGAATTGTATATAACGTACTCAACTCCTTCGAGGAGGCAAGAACTTGTTTGAAAGATTTACAGATAGAGCCAGAAGAGTCCTAGTGCTCGCCCAAGAGGAAGCAAAGCTGCTCAATCATAACTACATTGGCACTGAGCATATCCTCTTAGGCTTGATCCACGAAGGCGATGGAGTGGCGGCACAGGCTCTGGAGTCACTTGGTATCTCTTTGACCGCGGTGAGGGAGAAAGTTGAAGAAAAGATCGGTCCAGCTCAAGGGTCAGCTCCGGGTTCCCCACCTTTTACCCCAAGAGCCAAAAAAGTGCTTGAGCTTTCGTTACGAGAGGCGCTTCAGCTAGGGCATAACTACATTGGCACTGAACATATGCTCTTGGGTTTAGTCAGAGAAGGTGAGGGTGAAGCAGCAAAGGTCTTAATTAGCCTTGGTGCTGACTTGGCCAAAGTTCGTCAGCAGGTTATACATATTCTGTCGACATCGTCAGGTAAAGAAACTGCTAATGCAGGCGTCGGCTCTTCATCTGGCCAAGATAATCCAGCAGGTTCTCCGGTGCTAGACCAGTTTGGTAGAAATCTAACGCAGATGGCTCGTGATAAGAAGCTCGACCCGGTCGTGGGAAGAGAGCGTGAGATCGAGCGTATGATGCAGGTTCTTTCGAGAAGGACCAAGAACAATCCAGTTCTTATTGGTGAACCTGGTGTTGGCAAGACAGCTGTCGTTGAAGGTCTGGCTCAGCGTATTGTGGCTAACGATGTTCCTGAGACACTAAAGGGAAAGCAGATCTATACGTTAGACCTTGGGGCACTTGTCGCTGGAAGTAGGTATCGAGGCGATTTCGAAGAGAGACTTAAGAAGGTACTCAAAGAGGTTCGTACCAAAGATAACATTGTTTTGTTCATAGACGAGCTACATACACTGGTGGGTGCTGGTGCCGCTGAAGGTGCGATAGATGCAGCTTCAATCCTAAAACCTATGCTTGCAAGAGGAGAACTCCAAACCATTGGTGCTACGACGATCGACGAGTATCGAAAACATCTGGAAAAAGATGCTGCTCTTGAAAGACGATTCCAGCCAATCAAAGTAGAGGAACCCACCCTGGAACAGACATTGGAGATTCTAAAGGGGTTAAGGGATCGCTACGAGGTGCATCACGGCGTAACCATTACGGATCAGGCTCTGGTGGCGGCCGCGAATTTAGCGGATCGCTATATATCGGATCGATTTCTTCCGGACAAAGCTATCGACTTGATTGATGAAGCCGGTTCTAGACTTCGGATCAAGCGGGTGACCTCACCTCCTGAACTGAAAGAACTCGACGGTGAACTTGTCAAAGTTAGAAAGCGGAAAGACACCGCCGTAGATATGCAGAACTTTGAAGAAGCCAAGACTTTGGCGGCTACCGAAAAAGAGCTTACGGAGAAACGCAATGCTTTAGAAGTGGACTGGAAGAGTCACGGAAAAGAGCTATATGACGTTGTAGATGAAGAGGTTATTGCCGAGGTTTTAGCTACTTGGACAGGTATCCCGGTCTACAAACTCACCGAAGAAGAGACAGCCAAACTTCTGAAAATGGAGGATGAGCTTCATAGGAGAATCATCGGGCAAGAAGAGGCCATAAAGGCCTTGTCTCGTGCAATTAGGCGAACGAGAGCCGGACTCAAGGATCCACGTCGCCCGTCAGGCTCGTTCATCTTCTTGGGCCCCACCGGGGTCGGAAAGACGGAACTGGCTAAAACACTTGCCGAGTTCTTGTTCGGTGATGAGTCGGCGCTTATTCAGTTAGACATGTCCGAGTACATGGAAAAGCATACGGTCTCAAGGTTGGTGGGTTCTCCGCCGGGATACGTTGGATATGATGAGGGTGGTCAGTTAACGGAAGCCGTTAGACGCAAGCCCTTCTCTGTTGTATTGTTTGATGAAATAGAGAAGGCTCACCCAGATATCTTCAATACGCTTCTTCAGATACTCGAGGATGGAAGATTGACAGATGCGCAAGGTCGGACTGTTGACTTTAAGAACACGATTCTTATAATGACTTCGAACCTTGGAACCGCAGATCTGCGTAAAGCCTCAGTTGGGTTTGGGAAAGCCTCCGAGGATGTTACGTATGAAAAGATGAAGATCAAGGTTAACGACGCGCTAAAAGCTCACTTTAAGCCGGAGTTTCTCAATAGGATTGATGATGTTATAGTCTTCCACGAGCTTTCAATGAGTGAGGTAGTGCGAATTGTAGACCTCTTCGTGAAGAGAGTTCAGGTACAGCTGGAGATCCAAGGAATTGGCCTTGAGCTGACCCAAGCAGCTCGAGAGGTGCTGGCAAAGAAGGGCTATGATCCGCAACTTGGTGCTCGTCCTCTGAGGAGAACGATTCAAAGGATGCTGGAGGATCAGCTTTCTGAGAAGCTGTTGGCTAAAGAGTTCCGTGTAGGTGAGACCGTTGTGGCGGATGCGGACGGTGACGAAGTAGTTCTTACGGTTGTAGAGGGCTTTGAACCACCGCCAATTGAACTTGCAGGAATGGGCTCAGAATAGCCGAACTTGAATGACGTTGGAGGCGCTGCGTAGGGATACTATGTAGCGCCTCATGACTTTAACGTCTAGTTGTGGGTGATTAAGTATTTTCTGTCTTTTCCAAGATGATCTTGTTTTGGAATGAACGCGTGCTGTAACACGTGCTGTGCATACTAAGGAAATGGCGAAAACAGGTACTAACTTTTCTTGCGTTGAGTGCGGGCAAATCTATGCAAAGTGGGAAGGTCGATGTTCCCAGTGTGGTAACTGGAACTCAATTAAACAAGAGCCAGAGCTTGTTCATGAACGTTCAGTTAGAGCTAATGTGGCTGTTCAATCAGAGCTAGTGAGCAATTGGGACAGTGACGCCGAGATTAGATACAAAAGTGGAATTTCGGAGTTTGATCGAGTCTTTGGTGGAGGCATAGTCAAAGGTTCGACTGTCTTAGTGGCAGGGGAGCCTGGAGTAGGCAAGTCCACGTTAGCTACTCAGATCGCATCTCATCTCGCATCAACAGGCGTCAAGATCCTTTACGCTTCTGGCGAGGAGACGCCGGCCCAAATTGCTGGTCGAGTGCGGAGATTGACTCCTCGTAGTGACTTTGCTGTTCTAAGTACGCAAGACTTCGCTCGACTTTTGTCGGAACTTTCAAAAGATGATGAAGGCTATGAGTTTGCAGTTGTCGACTCACTTCAGACCTTTGTTGATAGTGAGAGCAGTCTATCTGCCTACGGAGCGAATCAGACAAGAGTGAATGCACAGGTACTGAGCGCTCTATGTAAGACCAAAGGAATAACTCTGATGGTCCTTGGCCAGATTACAAAAGATGGTTCTGTGCTTGGTCCCAAGGCGGTTGAACATCTTGTCGACGTTGTGGCTTACTTCGAGAGACCAAGAGAAGGAAGCCTTCGCTCATTAGAAGTTCATAAGAATCGTTTTGGTTCGACTCCAGAGTTTGCAGAGTTCACACTATCTTCTTCTGGCCTGGAACTGCCTTCGGAAGAACTTGTAGGTGCTAACCGAACTGGAGATAAGACTGTTCCTGGGCGTTCCTATGTGCCTATTAGCTATGGATCCAGATATCGCATGACGGAGATCCAGGCATTGGTATCGCCTTCATACGACGGTTTGGCAAAAGTTTATACTGAAGGATTTGATTTGAAGAGACTTCAAATGTTGGTAGCCATTTTGGATAAAGAAGTCTCTCTTGCGCTTCAGTCAAAAGTTGTCTTATTGCAGGTAGTAGGTGGTAGAACTATCAAGGATCACGCCGGAGATCTTGCTATTGCGGCAGCTATAGTCTCGGCAGCAACGAAGACTCCCATAGACGTGGACGTCTGCAGCTTCGGAGAGATCTCCCTTTTGGGAGAGGTGCGACCGATAGGAGATGCTCAGGCACGAGCGAGTTTTGCTAAGTCGCGAGGATTCAAAACCGCGGTATTCAACGCCTTAGATTCTTCTGGAAAAGATGGAAGATGTACCTCTGTTGTCCAAGCCCTTAGCGAACTGGGGCTTCATAGATCGGGACTTAGAGCTATAGGATAGGAAGCGTGAACTTTGAGAGTGACCCCGGTATTGTCGACGCTATTGCACGAGTAGCACCAGGTAGCGGATTGAGATCAGGACTTGATCGAATCTTGCAGGCCCACATGGGCGCATTATTGGTGCTTGGAGATACGCCGGAGGTTTTATCTATATGTTCGGGCGGATTTTTGGTGGATGCTGAGTTTTCTCCTCAAAGACTTTACGAACTGGCAAAGATGGATGGTGCAATAGTTTTGTCAAGTGACGGGATGAGGCTTGCTCGTGCAAACGTTCACCTCGTGCCAGACCCCCGACTACCTACAACTGAAACGGGGACGCGCCACCGAACAGCAGAGAGAGTTGCACGAACAGTTGATGTCCCCGTTGTTGCTGTCTCAGAAGAGCTTGGCGTGATTACTGTATATCGAAGAGACCAGAAACGACAGTTGCAACCAATTGTTGAGGTCTGGGCGAGAGCAAACCAAGCACTGTCCACCTTGGAGAGATACAAAGAACGCCTTGACCGAGTGCTATCAAAGTTATCTGAGCTTGAGAGAACATCTAGAACCACTTTTCGAGACGTTGTCTTGGTATTACAGCGTGCTGAACTGGTCCGAAGAATATCAGAAGAGATTAACTGGTACTTAATTGAGCTTGGATCTGATGGTCGTATGCTGTCCTTGCAGCTAGATGAGCTTTACTTGGATATTCGTGGAGATTATGACTCAGTCATAACCGATTTTCTAGGTCCGTGTTCTGATGAGGATACTGCAGAGATTCGAAGATATTTTGCTTCCTTGGAGATGGATGAACTTCTTGATGTTCGGATCGTCGCAGAAGGGGTAGCGAAAAGGGCGCGCTGTGCAGAGTTGGTGGAAAGTGAACAAGAAGATGCGCAGGATCGATTGAAGCTGGTTTTGACCTCCCGAGGTGAGCGGGTGTTATCCATGGTGCCGAAACTACCGATGTCGGTACAGATCAGTGTCTTGAACAACTTTTCAAACCTTAGAGAGCTAGCGTTAGTCTCGGAGTTTGAACTGTCAAAAGTTGACAATGTCGGCCCAGAGTGGGCCAAGGCAATTAAAGAGTACATATCAGAAGAGTAAGAAATCTCTTCAAAAATCCCCTTCGCCTGCTAGATCTTCCAAACCCTTGCGATCAACTATGCGGTAGTTGTGATCTTTTGTACTAACAAGCTTCATCTTTACTAGCGCAGATAACGCTTTGTTCACGCGTTCTCGTGATGCTCCTACTAAAGAAGCCAGCTCCTCTTGAGTAAGAGTCAACCTGAACTCTTCCTTGCCTCCGGAAAGTTCTAAGAGTCTCTTTGCTGTCCGTCCCGAGACATCTAGGAACATGGCATCTGCTAATGCATCGTCCGTGTTGCGAAGCCGCAAGGCAATAAGTTCGAGAAGTGACCACAGTATCTGAGGCTTTTGTTCGATCACCGCCCTTACGGCTGGATATGGTACGCGAACCAACTCGGTGCGATCTAGCGCCCTTGCGGTAGCAGAGCGTCCTCTTCGGTCAAACAAGCCCATCTCTCCAAAGAGATCGCCTTGTTCCATAAGAGCAACAATAGACTCTTTGGATTGACCCGCAAGTTTTACGATTCCAATTCGTCCGGTGGCAACTACAAAAAGTTCTTGGGCCGCGTCGCCTTCGCTAAAGACGGTTTGTCCCCGAAGAAGAGTTGTTCGACGAGAAGCACGGGTTATGAGCTCAATGCCATTAGGCTCTAGAAGCCGGAACAGGGGCGTCTGCCTAAGTAGTACCTTTGGGTCGATGTAGGCGATTTAGGGCCTCCTTCACATGTGCAATCTGGGATTCGTTTTAGCAGGCTAGAATGTATTGATGTAATTTAAAGCTTTTCCTCTAACAGATTGTAGAGAACAAAAGCGATGAGCGGGAGACCAAGTGGGTTTTGACGTCGGTGATAAGGTCGTTTACCCCCAACATGGGGCGGCGATAATTGAGCGTCGAGAGACGAAGATCGCCTTTGGCGAGGAAAAAGAGTTTTTGATCATTAGGGTAGCCTATGGCGACCTCACAGTTATGGTGCCAGCGGAGAACACAGAAGAGGTTGGACTTCGAGAGGTAATTAACGACGAAGAGGTGGAAGAGGTGTTTGCCGTTCTTCGCAAGAAGGAGGCACGGATGCCTACCAATTGGTCTAGAAGATTCAAGAATCATGTGGAGAAGCTTAAGTCTGGGGACATATATCAAGTCGCTGAGGTGGTCAGGAACCTATCCCTTAGAGACCAGGACAAAGGTTTATCGGCTGGGGAAAAGAGAATGTTGGCAAAGGCCAGACAGATATTGATCTCCGAGCTGACTTTTGCACTTGATTGTTCGATGGAAGAGGCCGAGAAGAAGCTCGACTCTGCCTTAGTATAAGCAAGACCTTAGCCTTGGATTTTGTCACTACTATCGTTGTAGCGGCTGGATCGGGTAGTCGCTTCGGTGCTAAGAAGCAGTTTCTAGAGTTATTACCTGGTAAGACTATGCTCGATCTGTCAGTAGAGACGGCTAGTCGCATCTCCACTGAGGTAATTGTGGTAGTTCCGGCCGACTCCGTTGATACGACGAGCGTTAGATATCAGGGGACCAAGGTAGTCATGGGGGGGAACAGCCGTTCTGAGTCGGTAAGAATGGCACTTCCTTTTGTACATCGAGACTGCCGATGGGTTCTTATTCATGATGGAGCTCGCCCCTTGGCTTCAGAGTCACTGTTTCTTAGGGTAATTGAACGACTGCGAAATGGCGCTAGAGCGGTTGTACCAGCTATTGCTGTCTCAGACACCATAAAGCGAGTCGAAGAAGCAGTTGTAACAGAGACGCTCAATAGGGAAACTCTTAGGCGAGTGCAAACTCCTCAGGGATTCGAGTTCAGGGACCTTTTAATTGCCTATCGAGGTGATCTTGAAGGTACAGACGATGCCTCGCTTTTTGAATGTCTCGATATCGATGTCGAGGTGGTAGATGGAGATGAAGACAACATCAAGGTAACGAATCGTTCTGACGTTGACGTCATTAAGTCATTGTTGAGTCGTCGTGGTGAAGAGGGGGAAAGTGTGAGCGACTCTGTTAAGTACCGCGTAGGTTCGGGCTTTGACATACACCCATTTGCTAAAGATGAAAGTCGGGTCTTGACTATTGGCGGCGTTGTCCTTCCAGGTTGTGGACTCGTGGGTCATAGTGATGCAGACGTACTATGTCACGCGATAGCCGATGCTGTACTTGGGGCGGCGGGCCTTTCGGACATTGGGGAGCACTTTTCTGACAAAGATCCCAGGTGGAAGAACTCAAATTCTGTTGAGATTCTCAAAACCTGTATAGCGATGGCGCGCAGGAAAGGCTATCTGGTTGAACACGTGGATTCCACAGTAGTTTGTGAAAGTCCAAGGCTGTCTCCGTATCGTAACGCTATCGTAAAGAGTTTGGAAGACGCAGTTGGAGCGGAAGTAAATGTCAAAGCAAAGACTGCTGAGAGACTGGGGTCGATCGGACGCAACGAAGCAATAGCGGCATTTGCAACTGTCCTAATGAAAGGAGCTGTTCGTTGAGCCAGAGACGGAACCCCGGTAAGCCAAAAATGACCAAACGTGACCATCAGAGAGCGCGACCTCCACAAAAAGTGACAAGAAGTCCACAACGTGACGGAGTCGGAGGAGATCAAGTAGAGGGGCGTCAAGCCGTACGGGAGCTTCTCAAAGCCGGCCGTAGACGAGTGCATGAGATCTACTTTGATCAGGCTATTGAGCGTGTGGGTATCGTTGCGGAGATCGCTACTTTGGCTCTGCAAAGACGAGTGCCACTCAAGGAGGTCTCGAGTTCGAAGTTTGATCTCATGTGCAGATCTGAGTCATCACAAGGCGTTATAGCGTTGGCTGAGCCGCTACGCTACCTTGATCTCGAGTCGATATTTTCGATCGATTCTCATAGAAAAATCAAGAGATTCGTGGTGCTTGACCATATAACCGATCCAAGAAATCTCGGAGCGATTCTACGAAGTGCGGAGTGTGCTGGGTTTGACAATGTAGTACTACCGGAACGAAGATCTACTAAGATTACACCGACGGTCGCTAAAACTTCAGCAGGAGCAATTGAATACCTTAACTTTGCGCTTGTTCCTGGCGTAGCCAGTGCGCTAGAAGAACTAAAAAAGCGAGATGTATGGAGTATTGGACTGTCACCCGATGCCACTGATTCGCTTTGGGATGTAGATCTACTTGACTCCTCGGTAGCACTAGTGCTTGGAGCTGAAGGAAAAGGACTCTCTCGACTTGTGCAACAGCGATGTGACTATCTTGTAGCTATTCCTCAGGTCGGGAGTATTGGCTCATTAAATGTTTCAGCTGCAGCAGCGGTAGCCATGTTCACGATTTCTCGAAAGTAATTAAGAGTTTTTGCGTTACGGATTTGAATTTAATGCACCCTCTCCTCTAAATTTCTTAAGAGGAGAGGGGTGCCGTTCAGTAAGCACCTCTATCTTAGCGGCTCCACGAGAGATGTTGTTATGGAAGTTGCGCCAAGATGGTTCCCGCCTTCTCTGGGGTGCAGCGCTCGTGGAGCCGCCGTGGATAGGATGGGTTGCAACAACTTGATCGTTGCGCCTGTAGGTATGGCTGACCTGCGTATCGCCATTGGAGTGAACGGGTGATTAGTGGCTCGTGTATAAAGTTGTTTTGGCATTTTTGAGAATCGGTTCCAAGAGTAAGACGATGTCATCCATCCTGTGTTTTTAAGCGAAACCCTTGTCAAACATGATATATACAAGAACCGATCGGTTGTAGAGGCAGTAGAGTTCTTCCTGGTTTATTTTTGAAAGCTCTCTTGGCGTAAACGCAGTAGTTGGGTTGCAACAGATGACGAACATATGTACTAGACTAAGCAGTAGTGAGCTTACGTGAGCGGGCGCTATCCATTTTCGTGGCCATTGACAGAGAACGTAAGGGGAATCGAAAAAGAGACTAAAACAAATCGGCGCATGGGACGTTACTCTCGTCAGCAACTATCCCAGTGGTCTAGAGGGGTACAGGAGCGATACCTCAAAGAGAAGACCGGACTTGACCTAGAACACCTCAACTAAGACCTATCCCACGTGTTTGACACGCAACCGGCCATCAGGTCGATACTACCGATGCAAGAATACTATTTGTGGATACACTTGTCATCGAGACGCTGTAGGAGCAATCAATATCCTCCAAAAGGCGATATATGGGGAATACCTACCCATTGGGCCGGATACAAAACTCCGAGTCACGTATCTCCGAGCTGTCGAGTGCTGGTCGACAGCTCTAACGTTCGACACACCACTTGGTGCAGCACCGCAAGGCCAAAGCCCGAGTAGTGCCCAGATGTGGGCCTTGTCTGAGGAACTCAGACTAGCAAACCGACGCAAGCAATCTCATCTACCAGTACCGATTCATCGGTACCAGACCAGTTGGTCACGGTAGCGTGATGGGAGGGATGCCGGGTAATCCCAACCAAACGGCGGAGCCAGAAGCCCCGTCTGTAAGGGCAGGGAGGTTCACGTATGAAATTCTGCGCTGGGTAGTCCGTCTAGAGGATTTCTTCGATTGAGAGTCTGCCTAAAGATCCCGCTATAGATCAAATAAAGAATTATATATATGCTAGAGAGCCGACGGTGGGACTCGAACCCACGACCTGACGATTACAAGTCGCCTGCTCTTCCAGCTGAGCTACGTCGGCATGCTTGGATGATTGTAATTGCTCTTA
>JAJYGA010000092.1 GCA_021785255.1 Actinomycetes bacterium | reverse complement strand
GCTTAGGCCACGCAAAGGTGTGAATTTTCCAGACTCTCAAGTGAAGATTCCTGCTTTGACCTCCACGGACAAGGAACTTATTGCTTTTGCGTGTGAGGAGCGTTTTGACTTCATTGCAATCTCTTTCGTAGGGAATGCTTACGATATGATCGAGGCCAGAGAGACCGTAAATCACTACTCTGGCAGCCATAAACCTAGATTAATAGCGAAAATAGAGAGACCATCGGCCCTGAAAGAGATCCGAGAGATCATCATGGAGTCAGATGCAGTTATGGTAGCGCGAGGTGACCTTGGGGTTGAGATTGCTCCAGAAGATGTTCCTATTGAGCAGAAGCGCATTATTCACCTCTGTAACGAAATAGGTAAACCTGTCATAACGGCAACGCAGATGCTGGAGTCGATGGTGCATGCTCCGTTACCGACGCGAGCGGAGGCTACCGATGTTGCCACCGCTATCTTTGATGGAACCGATGCAATTATGTTGTCTGCCGAAACGGCTGCCGGCGAGTTTCCGTTGGAGTCGGTATCGTATATGGATCGGATTGCGAGACGAGCGGAGACGGAGCTTACCAATGTGTCATTAACTCATCTCGAACGACCTTTACCGTTGACGCATACTGTCGCCGATGCGATAGCTCTATCGGCTCAGCAGATATGCACGACGCTTCCCATCAAAGCGGTTGTTGCCGTCACTGAGTCTGGACATAGCGCACGAGTGATATCGAAGTTTCGACCTGACGTGGAGGTACTGGGAGCAGCAGCGACCTCTGAGGCGGCCGGATCTTTAACCCTGAGTTTCGGCGTAACACCGTTCGTATTGAGTTCTACTTTTCGAGGCGAGGAAGCCATGGTTGAAGCGGTAAATAAGACTGTGGAGATGAAACTTGCTAAAAAAGGTGATCTAACTTTAGTTGTTGCTGGTATTCCATTTGGAGTAAGCGGGCGTACAAATTTAATCAAAGTCCAGGTAGTCGGTGAACCAGTCTTTGAGCAAGACCGGTAGCTCATTGACTTCAACTGCTTTACGCCCAAAGAGAAGACCTGTTATATAGGATCCTTGTTGAATTGAAAGGCCAATGCGTTTCAATTCCTCTGAGTCTTCTAAACAACTTACTCCAGTTGCTATAGGCACTATCCCTATCTCCTTCGATAAGCTGGCTAAGTGGCTTGCCAACTCACGACCATGACTCTGTTCAAGCTGTGTTTTGTATAGTTCCTTGGAGATCTTCAGGTGCGAAAATCTGACCTGCTGAAGAAGTTGAAAGGATGAAAACCCGCGCCCAACTTCATCCAAGGCAACATTAATGCCTAGTCGTTTGTGTCGGTGAACTGCGCGGGATATCTGATCCAAGTCATAGCTCATCAAGTATCTCTCCGAGATGTCAAAGACAAAGTTAAAGTCCCTCATCATCCCTGATCGTGCTTCCACCAAGGCAGTTTGCAAAGTCCCTTCAAGTAAAGAAGGCGGTGCAATGTTCACACACAGCCAAAGGTCTCCATGAGATCGCAAAGACTGCGTGAGGCGTGACAGTGCCTCAAACTCCGCTTTTTCGATACTTCTAAAAAGTCCACTGCTCAAAAGTGGTGCCATCGGACTGGGATCCCCGTCAGTCAAACGGGCTAGTTCTCGAATAGGTGTCTTAATCTCAATCATTACGATTCTGTTTGTGTTAAAATCAAATGCAATCTCGGCCCTATGCATCAAGGTTTTGGATACTATAGCTTCGGATAAAGTCCTCATGGCGCTAATGCACTTGGTTGAAGTAGGTTTTTCGGCTGTCTGCTTATCAGTTGGTGATAGTGAGACATCGTTGTAGAGGGCTTCAACGAGTCGATTGTAGAGTTTTGAGAACTCAATAGGTATGAAATCTTTCGTCTGCAGAGTTGAAGACTGACACTTGATCACCGCTAAGGCGTCCGGTAGTCTTATTGGGAGTTCTAGCAAGCGCAGTGCTTCTGCTATCTTCTTGTTGTTTCCCTTTTCAGTCGCAGCCACTATCATCAGCTCGGTAGGTGATAGCATATGTATTCGAAACTGTTCACCAAGGAAGTTCATTGCCTTGGTGAGAACAGAAAGAAGCAGCTGATCTTTGCGTTGAACTCCCAGTACGTCACGTAGCTGCTCAATGTTGGAGAGTACTATAAGGGTGAAGTCGAGATCTACACCCAGCTTATCGAATCCTTGACGTTCAACGCACTCCAACAGGCATCTTCTGTTGAAGATTCCAACAGTTGGGTGGACATATGTCAAAGTCTCCAAGTCGACTTTAGACTCTAACGCTCGCCTTCTAACCTCTGTGACCTGTGAGATATGGGAGATGAAGTCCTCTAGGACGTTATCTAGTTCAGCTAGTAAAATTGTGTCGTGGCTATGTTTATTCCGCACAGAGTCTATAAGTTCTTGAATATGACTTTGGGCTTTTGCAACTTCGACTTGCCACTGGCGCTCTTGAAGATCCTTGAGGGCGTTTTCGGAGAGTACTCTGACCTCATGAGCCGCTCTTTCGCGTATATGTAAAATTGCTTGGGCCATTTTAGTAGAGGTAACGTCAGCAACAACGCCTGCTACGTGGAAGGACTTGGAAGACATGTGCCCCGGTACTAGTGACAACCAAACCCGGAAATGCCGTGACTGCCTTTCGACGGCAAAACTTTGCGGAACTCCCTGCAATACATTAGACCAAGTGTCCTTAGTGATTCCTAGAGATTCAAGTGCAGCCTTCAAGTTCATGTTCTGGCTTGGTAACGAGGCTAACGTTTCGCTAAAGCCTTCGAGCGCTCCTTCCATCTCCAAAACCGTTCCAGATGGTGTCGCAAGGAATATTTGAATGGGGGCTTCACCAAGCGCGTTCCGAAGGGTCTCGGAGTATTGCGAACTCTGTCTAAGGTTTTCGAATTCCTCGTCAAAGTTCTGTAGAACGGCTACCCAAAACTCGCCGTCAACGACCGAAGGGTTCAACGCTTTGAGGTGTGTGATGACTACCTTAGGTGGGGATCGTCTAGGTGCCAGAAGTTTGACATTTTGAGCAAGATTTTCCTTGAGAGGTCGAACAGTTGAAGCGGCATCCAACAACCATTGTTGGGAACTGTCAAGAGGAAATTCCAAGTCAAAAAGAGAAGTACCAACAAGTTCGCCATGTTCACTGTCGTGCAACTTTAAAAATGCTTTATTTGCTTCGAGGATCTGCAAGCTATCATTTAGAAGTAAGGCCGGAACTTCTAGGTCCTCGAAAATCCTCCGAAAACTTAGATCAACTCGTGAGGTTCTCTCATCGACTCTAAGCACGTTGTCTTCGCTAAGGGGGAGGTGCGTGAGAAGCACGCGCCTTGAGATTTCAAAGATGAATCTAACTCGTTCCATGGAGGGTGATACAACCGCAGATGGAGAGCGAGACATCATGAGGACATACACTGTCTTGTCGGCCTCTTGAAACATAGGACAGGCCAAAATCGTACCTTTTGTGCCTGGTGTTGCTCGTGTTGCAGTGATATTAGATAACGTCAGAGATTTAACTGTTCTAAAGTCCAATCTATCACGAAGGTCATCATTGAACAAAGCCTTGAGATTTTCCAGAGGCATGTCCGCTAAGCACTCAATAATTAATTCAGAGCCTGGTGAGCGCTCAAGAGGAGCAAGATGATACCACTGGTCCAGAACAAAAACGGATGCTGCATGAATGTACGGGAGGCGACTAAGTTCTCTTGATACAGTCTGGATTCCTTCTGTTCTATCTACATAGGCAGATGAGGCTCTTAGTATGGTTAGAGCCAGATAGTCGGTTGCAGCTGATTTCAACTCCGGTACCTCGAATCTCTGTCTTGCAACTACTGTGTATTCACCGTAGCACATAAATATGTGATCAGTAAGTGTTACTTGAAAGTTATAGTGTTGCGTTGATCAGGGAGCTCACAACACTTGTGGCCATATCTTTAGATAGCTCACTCTCCCTGCATGTGGCGTCTAAAATGCACGACGGACAACCTTTCTCACATGGACAACTTGAGATGATTGTATGTGATAACTCAAGGAGTTCCATCCAACGCTCGTAGATAACATGAGAGACTCCGCTGCCTCCGGGCGTCTGCTCATAGATAGTGAACCGAGGTGAGTCGTCGCCTTTAAGACTGACTCCGGATATATCGGAGATCGACGCTAAAGCCACAGATCCGACACCTTTGACAAATCCATGTTCCAAAGCATGTAGGCCTTCGAAGAGAAGTTCCGGAGAAATGGAAGCGAAGTGTCCTGCTTTATTGATTTGACATGTAATTGCAATAGTCTCAAAACTTGTAGATGGACCTTTCACTTGTCCCTTTTTCTCTACCGGAGGCGATCCAAGAAACTCTTTATAACCGAGAACTTGATCAACGACCCTGACCTCTTCAAGAATAAGGTCATAAAGTGGGGCGAACTTGATCTGTTCAATGGTTTGGATGGAAACGACACTTTTTAGGGTCTGTGCTACCGTGTAGGTGTGTTGTGTCTCAATGTGAGCATGAATCTCGCGCTTTTCGTGGTCAACCGATTTGATTCGGTAAAGAACTCCCTGATGAGGAAAGACCGCTTTCAGGTAGGCTTCTCTTAGGGCTTGATCCTTAGAGATATGTTCTTCGTGAATGTCACCGGCGCCTCGATTGTGAAATATCACTTTATATCGGGGCCCAGAGCTGACGATGAAGCTATGGTAACGATGAGGGACTCTATGGATGGGTGTAATAGTTTCATCAGATGCTGACCTTTGAAGGCTGCCTTTTTCTATTGCAAGCGTAACGCCTTCGGAGAGTTTTGGACCGAAATAGAATCTGTCCCTTTCCACCAGTATTGGCGCTTCACGGGCTATCAAGGAAAGTTGAGATTCAAGGACATAGCTGTTGTTTGGTTCTATAACGGCACTTTCTGGAGGAAAGGTAAATGGGTTGACTTTATTACGTACGAGAAATCTGGAGGTAGGATCCTCACCTAGAACAACCACAACGAGAGATTCTTGCCCCATTCTCCCAGCTCGACCAGCGCGCTGCAAAAGAGAGGCTATAGAACCAGGGTAACCATTTAAAACGACGGTATCGATCGACCCTATGTCGATGCCAACCTCAAGTGCTGAGGTGGAGGAGATGGCCCTTATCTCACCTTCTCTTAATCGAGACTCAATTTGTCGTCTTACCCGAGCAGGATAACCGGCTCTGTAAGAGACGACGGTGTTTGACCTGTCCGAGGCTTGACGAGCTAGCCGTTCCGCGGAGTGCCTTGAGTCCGAGAATGCGATGACGCGCCGTCTACCCCTAACCAAGTGCTTGACTAGTAAAGCTGATTGAGCAGTGATGGAAAGATCCGGATAACAGAGTGCATCCCAAAGTACGAGATGTCGCGGCATCCGAGCGGATCCATCACTGTCAACGAGTGTAAATTCCAGGCCAACCAATTTTTCGGCATGTTGCAAAGGATTCGAGATGGTGCCAGATGCCAAGAGAAACTGAGGTTCGGCACCTCCGAAGCATCTGACCAACCTTCGCAATCTACGCAAGAGGAGCGCCACATGAGAGCCAAAGACACCGCCGTAGGTGTGAGACTCATCAACGATGACGATCTTAAGTTGGGATAAGAATCTTTGCCACCCTTGCGGCCATCCGAGATATAGATTCATCGCATGTGGGTTCGATATAATGATGCGTGCATCGTTACGGATAGCTGCTCTTTGGTGAGCAGAAGTATCGCCATCGTACACCGAAACTGTTATCGGAAGTGAAGTGTCCTGCAACATTTGGGCAATGGAGTCGATTTGGTCGTGTGCAAGAGCCTTTGTTGGATATAGATAAAGAGCGGTCGCTTCAGGATCTGCCAGTAGCTTCTCAAAAGTGGAGAGATTGAAGGCTAAGGACTTGCCTGAGGCAGTTGGAGTGGATAAGACGACATTTGCTCCAGCTCGAATTTGGGTTACTACCTCGTTTTGATGAACGTATGGAGTTATTCGTCGATCTCTTAGGTAAAGCTCAAGCATCTCTGGTAAGTCAACAATGTCTTCATATTGAGGTGCTCTAGGTGGTTCAAAGAAGTCTGCTACCACCTGATTGTTGTAAAAACCAATGCGCCTTAGGTAATCGAGTGACTCAAGGGGTCCTTCCAGTGCATCGTTCAATGAATTGGGATCAACGTTTGCATCAATACCTACTGAAGTAGCAAAGCGCTGTAGTCGTTCTCCAAAGTCAGGTTCTGTAGTGGTACGCTCCCAATTAGGCAAGCGTTCTCCAATGTGCGTTGCATAAGCTCGTATATTCGTGTGCGCCAGACATAGATACTTGACCCTAGATGAACTATGAGCTATCCACAACACAATTCAGAACTTTAGGTAAGAGGCAAGAATGTATCACGAGATAGTTCTTCAAGGAAAGAGATGACTCCTAGAAGCTGTATGTTGAATACTGCAATGGCAGAAGATTTTAACTATGATCCGTATTTTTATTCTGAGACTAACGCCAATACTTTTCAGCCAAGCTCAAGATGTATAGGGCCATGGGACCCTGAACAGCAACATGGCGGGCCGCCTATTGCCTTGTTGGGACAGTGTTTTTATAGATATCAAAACGACATGGAGAGTTTTGTCACTCGTATTACCGCTGAGATACTTGGGCCTGTTTCGCTCGACCCTATGGCCGTGAAAGTAAGTGTTGCCCGAGCAGGTAAGCGCATTGAACTCCTAGAAGGCTCGATAACTCAAAATGGACGTGTCGTGCTGAGGGGGCTGTGTTGGCGATTTCGGGTAGGACGTAGCCAAGTCATGCCTTTTGACGAGGGATTCTCCGTACCTCTAATACCTGATCGTGAAAGTCTGGTAAGATTTCCTACTGTCGCGAACGTACCATATATCGAGTCTATGGAGTGGCGATTTGTAGTAGGCGGTTTCGATATCCCAGGGAAGGCGATTCTCTGGACTCGCCCAAAAGTGCCCCTTATCGATGGTGAGTCGACCTCTTCTCTAGCGAAGGCGCTATTAATGTTGGACTCTGCAAATGGGGCTTCCTCTGTATTGAGCTTTACTTCTAACCTTTTCGTTCCAGTGGATATGACACTTGCATTACTTCGAACGCCGGAGGGAGATTGGATTGGTATGGAAGCTGAAACTGCAATTGGTGAATTAGGCTCTGGCATTACCAAGACTGTACTTTTCGATGCTTTTGGGTACGTCGGAAGTACCCTGCACACTCTGTTTGTTGAGACAAGAGGTACGTAAGCAGGTAACCTTAGCAGTTCAAGCAACTCTAAAGTGGAGTCATCTTCGGCTTGAGTTGAAATGACAACATATCTTCCATAACTGCGGCTATAGAGAGAAGTTGTATCTCTTTGTAGGGCTTTCCTATTAACAAGAGACCTACTGGAAGGTCATTTACATATCCCGCGGGTAAGGTGAGTGAGGGATACCCACCAACCGCCGCAATAGAGTATCCGGAGCCAAGGTGAAAGTCACCAACTCTATCGTCTATGAGAGGGGATGGGCTCGTGGTTGGTGCCACGATAACGTCAACGTCGTGGTATGCAAAAGCTCGAGAAAGTTTCTTTCTTGCGTTTGATCTGTTACTCGTCAAAGCTTGAAGATATCTAGGTGAAGAAAGGTCGTCTCGCCTGGTTAAAGCATCTTCAAAGAGTTCCTGTCCGAAAAGAACAAGTTCTCTGTGTTTTTCTTTTTCATTCTCACTAACCAGCCATTCAAGAGAACGTCCAGTGGTGGTAATCCTCGTGGACATGTATCGTTCAATGCCGAAGGCGAACTCACTTATAAGTACTTCATACTCAAGGTCATCAGATACTTTCAACGAGTTAGTTTTGCCTTTGTCGCATTCCATAACAACCTCAAGTCTCTTGTTGAGAGTCTCGATAGCGTCGTAGATGATTGCGTCCGTGGCCTGATGGTATCCAAACAGAGAGTCAGTTGCCACAGCAACCTTCGGACGTTTTAAATCAGTGAAGCTCCGTTGAGCATAAGATTTGATGGAGTCTAAGAGAGCGAATGGGTCGTTTGAGAGTGACATGGTAATGAACGCACTCGCCACGTCCAAGACAGATCTTCCAATTGGTCCTACAGTGTCCTGACTCTTTGCTATTGGAACGACACCTTCTGTCGAAATCAGACCGTGAGTGGGCTTCAATGCCACGACACCGTTAAAGGCTGCGGGGCACATTAGAGACCCGTCGGTTTCTGTGCCGATGGCCACTCTTACGACGCCCAAGGCGACAGCAACGGCGGAGCCAGAAGACGAGCCACCGGGAGATCGGGTCGGATCGACCGCATTTTTACACTGCCCACCAACTCCACTCCAACCGCTAATGGAGTTTAATCCTCGAAAATTGGACCATTCAGAGAGGTTGGTCTTGCCTGCGATCACCGCTCCAGAGTTTCGTAGTATTGACACGATCGATGCATCACGCTTTGGAGGTTCCAGTTGCGCAAGGATCGTTGAACCGGCTGTTGTCGGCATGTCGGAGGTGTCGATGTTGTCTTTTATGAGTATCGGAATACCGTCCAGCAGCGATCTGCGCTTCACATCTTTGGAGGCTGTCTTGTTTGCTCCTCTCTTATCTAACGCGTCTTCGTCCGTGAAAAGGATGTGACCGTAGTCTCTTGCGGTTTCATTCATGGAGTCCAGACAAGCGGAAAATAGATCCTGATGTGTTATCATCTTTTCATCTAACTGAGAACCAAGTTCTTCAACGGATGAGAGCTCACTGGGAAAGTTGTGACTTCGGGTCATCTCTTCAGCTTAGGTTATCTATCCTGTTTTAGAGAACTCGAGCCGTAGTTTTGTTTAACTCTGAGGTGAAAGCATGTCCCAAGAAACCAACCGTGCAATCGACGCTGTGCTTTGCGATATGGACGATACGGTTTTGGTGCACAGACCCTATGCCGATGAGCTCTGGCTCGAAGTTGTTGAGACGTTTCCCTCAAAGTTGAGTCACGATGAACGACTCCGTTTGTCTGGTGCTATTGTAGGTCAGCGTCATGAATTTTGGAGTAATCCAGAAGTTGCTAGCTGGGGAAGGCTCGAAATGACAGCGGCAAGAAAATACTTTGTGACTAAGGCCCTCCAAGACGTGTCCATTAAATTCACTGACTTTGATGTCGACGAACTTGTGGCTGAGTTTTCAAGGCGTCGGGAAGAATCCGTAACGTTGCCGGATGCCAACCAAAGGGCCCTCTTGGAGTTAAAAGCAAGGGGCGTTTTGCTGGCACTTGTTACAAATGGTCAAGGAGATGCTCAGAGAGATAAGGTCAATAGATTCGGACTTGACAGTATCTTCGATACGATCATCATAGAGGGTGAGATTGGTTTTGGAAAACCTGACTGGGAGGTGTATCGGCGTGCTTTGATCAACTTGGACGTCATAGCCGAACGAGCAGTTATGGTAGGGGATAACTGGGAGTGGGAGGTAGTGGCTCCATGCAGATACGCCTTGAAAGCTCTCTGGGTTCAAACATTGGATCAATCTCTGCCTACGCCGATTCCTGAAGGTTTTATAGGGCAGATCGAGTCGTTTTCCGAGGTTCCATCAGTTCTTAAAGGCACGTTTCTGCCCGCCTAGAAGGGTTGGGTTCTCAGTAGCTTTGCGAGTTGGCGACGCTATATTGGAATCGTGGAGATGGAACGTACAACTCGAAACAAATTTTTTGGTCCCAACTGGTGGATAGCGGATGGTCTGTTCCCGGACAATTTAAAGGACAAACTGGACTCCGGAGTGACAGTTTTTGATAAGAATGAGTACTGGCACTTGGAACGACTTTATAACAGGACTCTGAAGTACAGACCTCCTATGTACACCATATTTTTCTTGCTCTTTGTACTGTTGGTAACGGGAGTGTTTTTGGGACACTTCGGTCTTTTACAGTCTTTTCTTGCGCTGGTAGGTCTCTATGCGGTGGTGGCTGCAGTAGTTCAGTTTAAACATGCAAATCAAGTGTTGACTCCGATTATCGAAGAGGCAAGAGCTAAAGGATTATTAGAACAAGAGCCTCCTGAAGAATAAAACTTTTCTTGTGTCCTAGAAAAGTTATCGAGATTATTCATCCAACGCGCCGGGGAACCCCGTCTTCAGGGCGGGGAGGGATAGGCGCATATTAGCTCGGTCTCCTTTGGTTCTCTATGTATGTCTGTAATACATCCAGGCTTGTGCCTCCTGCTGAGCCGACAAAATACGACGGTGACCAGAAGTGTGTTCCCCACAGATACTTCCTGACTTGTGCCGACCTCTGTTTGCGTAGCATCCTGGCCGACACGCCCTTGAGAGA
>JAJYGA010000110.1 GCA_021785255.1 Actinomycetes bacterium | reverse complement strand
TTTCTTTACGCAACTCAGCCAGCTCATGTGCTTGGGAGTTATACGTGATCTTCTGTGTGCGGTATCTAACCCATAAGTTACGTTGTTCGAGCGCTAAGTTCCAGACGTAGCGAGCATCTGAGCAGTGACGTATGAGAACGGATAGCTCCTGTTCTCGTGGATAGAGGCGCTCGCGAATGCTCATAGTGCTATTTTGCCTCGACGGTGTTACAGAGGTCGCTCGACCCCGCCCTTACAGAGGGGGTTTGCGCTCCCATTTGATCAACGTGTCATCTCAAGTTTTAACATGGAGCAACAGCAGCAAAAGTTATTTAGACCATAGTTGTTGGTAACTAAGTGTTAAGATTTCATCAAGAGATACGAGGAGTGAAAGGTCCCATAAACATGACAAGCTCATTTTGGCATCCCTTTGCCGACATGTCCAAAGTTAGCAAGAAGCCCTTTATCATCGAACGCAGTGACGACGTCTACGTTTGGGACACAGAAGGAAACCAGTATCTCGATGCCACTGCCGGCCTTTGGTATATGAACGTAGGACATGGACGTAAAGAGATAGTCGAAGCTGCGACCAAGCAAGCTGAACAACTACCCGTTTACTCAACGTTCGGAGACTTCAGCAATAGACCCGCAGAAACACTTGCAGAGATGCTATCAGAACGGTCTCCGTCTCCGGGGTCTAAGATCTTTTTTGTTGGTGGTGGCGGAGAGGCAGTAGAGACTGCGACGAAGCTAGCCCGAAGGTACTTTTCTGCAATTGGAAAGCCCGAAAAGACCTACCTCATTCATCGACATCACTCCTACCATGGCACAAATGGAATCGGTACCTCTCTCGCTGGAATTCCAGCGAATGCGGCCGGTTTTGGCCCCATGGTCAGAGAGACCGAGGAAGTCCCCACACACGATGCCGAAGCTCTTGAAGCATCGATCGTACGCCTAGGAGCAGATAATGTCGCTGCTTTCATCGTGGAACCCGTTATCGGAGCCGGCGGCGTCCATCCGCCTCAACCTGGTTATCTCGAGGCGGTGGCACAGATCTGTGCCCGTCATGATATTTTACTGATAGTTGATGCGGTGATATGTGGTTTTGGTCGATTGGGTGGATGGTTTTCTTCCGAACGATTTGGAATAAAACCCGACCTCATCACCTTCGCAAAGGGTGTTACAAGTGGATATCTTCCTCTTGGAGGCGTAGTTGTATCACCCAAGGTGGCGTCACCTTTTTGGGATCAGCCTGGCACCATCTTTAGGCACGGGCCAACGTATGCGGGTCACCCAACCTGCTGCGCTGCTGGGATCGCCAACATAACCATTTTGGAACGAGAAGGACTTATAGAACGAGGAGCACAGTTGGAGAAAGATCTTCTTGAGGCTCTAAAGGTAGGCGAAAATTATTCTGTTGTCTCTGAAGTACGAGGAGGTGTAGGACTTTTGGGTGCAGTTGAACTCTCCGCCTCCTTCTTGTCGAACTATCCCCAAGGCATAATGATGTTGCAAGACGAGATGCGCTCAAGAGGCGTCGTCACCAGAGCCCTCGCCACCTCACTTGCTTTCTCTCCACCTTTGATCATAGAAAACCATCATCTTGAGCAACTCTCACAGGCGCTGTCAGACTCCTTGCATGCGTTGGAGAAACTCACTTAGGCGCCTCGCGGTTAGTCAACTTACCATTTGAACTGGCGGTATGTGCTGGAGAATAACCTCCATGTGCACGGACTCGACCCAGAGGTTGCCGATGCGACTTGTACTGCAATCGGACCATTCCTACCTAATTTGTGACGATACCCATTCACTTGATTGTCACAGACGGAGAAAGCCGGATAGGGACTGCTTTGATCTAATGCTCGTCCGGCTTCCAAGGAGATGCTCCTAGGAGGATGCAGAACGATCTCTGTTTCAACTAGGTATCTGATGCGACGGTACGAAATAGACAGTATGTGTAGATAGAGACAGGGGTCTACGACGCTATAGCAAGTTATGGATTGGATCACTGTATTCCACCTTTGGATGTATCACATTAGATAGCTCTTTGCACAAAAGCCCCTGTAGGGACGAAAGAACCGGTAAGAATCCGACCGATAGGTTGAAGCCCACGTAGAAGTGGTCGGTACTTGCCGATCGGGTTGCCGACGCCGCTGATCGCAACGACTTTGTCCTTCTCGCTCTCACCTCGGATGATGCCCCAGACAGAGGATCCCTTCTTGAGATTCAGACCATCTTGCTCGACCGAGGCTATGACTAAAGACGCCTCAAGGAGAGACAACTTGACGACTCAGTGCTGGCAAAGAGATACAAAGGGGATCAACTCGCAAGAGACCAACCAGCCTATGGGACTCCGCTCGCGCTTAGAAAGGACGAACTCCTGGCCATCGACCTGTGGCCAGTTGAGGAGAACTACCAATTGAAAGGTCGTGCATCGTCAAATCCAGTTCACTCTCGCAGTCGCCTCAGTGCTCGTGGCAAAGCTCATCGGCTGGAGGAACTGCTGGTCGCCAGTACTGGCAACTATCCGCCGGGGCACTAAGGGAACTAAAACTTAAGACATTAATTTGGATGCCGCCATGCAAAATGTGCAGATCTGATCTATGGTTTTATCATGGGGAAAACAAAGTCGAAATGCGATTCAGATCTTGATGATGTAGCTGGCGAAAAGAACAAGAGCGAGTCTTTGTCAGACAAAGACTCGCTCTCAAAGATAGAGATCGTCGAGATCTCTATCGACGGAATGTGTGGAGTCTACTAAGAAACGTGTTAGAGATCGCACCTATACGGTCTGAAAATGGAGTTACGTATCGCCGCCTAGATACTGTTTCTGCACGTATGGAACACTTCGGAGCCTTAGCTTACGATCATGTCAGTCGACGGCTGCTAACGCTTTCACCAGAACCTGTTGGAGCAGTCGTCGTTTTATTGGAAAAGCCCCTTTCTGTGAAAGAGTTGACCACAAATCTTTTTGGACTTGGCTACTCCTTAGATGAGACTGCTGTAAGAGATATAGTAACGCGCCTGGTTGCTGCCGGCATCTGCCACGAGACGCACGTCGATGAGTAACTTCAACTTGAAAGTTGGTCTTAACGCACCAATTTGTCTAACATGGGAACTCACTTACGCTTGCAACCTATCTTGCACGCACTGTTTGAGTTCTTCTGGTCGAAGAGACCCACGAGAACTTGACACACTTGAAGCCAAAGCAATCATCGACCAGTTCGCGGAGTTAGGTGTATTTTATATCAATATCGGCGGTGGCGAACCAACGATTCGATCCGACTTCCAAGAGATTGTTTCCCATGCACTCTCGAGACGGATTGGAGTAAAGTTTTCCACAAACGGAAGTCGCATCGATCAAGAGATGGCTAACTGGATTGCGAGTGAGCCATATCTCGACACTCAAGTATCACTAGATGGTGCCGATGCTGACACCAATGATGAAATAAGAGGGAAAGGGAGCTTCAGAGCTGCTCTTTCAGCCCTCGAATTTCTTCACAGTTCCGGAGCAAAGTCTTTCAAGGTATCCACAGTCGTCACCAACAGATCAATACCTCAACTTGATGAACTTTACGCTTTGTGTAATAGCTACGGCGCCCAACTTCGTTTAACAAGACTTCGACCTTCCGGACGTGGAGCGCTTTCGTGGCCAGACCTAAAGCCAAGCGACAAGGAGCAGATTGATCTCTTCGCTTGGTTAAGTTCCCACAGAGATGTTTTGACAGGCGACTCTTTCTTCCATCTTAATCCGTTAGGAGAGCCGTTAGAGGGATTGAATATGTGTGGAGCCGGGCGCGTGGTATGTCTTATTGACCCCATAGGTGACGTCTATGCTTGTCCTTTCGTCATTCATGAAACCTTTAAGGCGGGAAATGTTAGAGATTATCCTCTAATCCAGATCTGGAGAGACTCCAAAACCTTTAAAGAGTTACGCAGAAACACTGAGCCGAAGTCATGTTCCACTTGTCCCGCTCTCACAAGTTGTCAAGGAGGTTGCCTCGCCACTAAGTTCTTCAGCGGGTTCAGCTTTGACGATCCAGATCCGGAGTGTGTCTTAGGCAATGGTTCAAAGATACTCTCTAGAATCTCGACCTCAATCGTACCTGATCTTTCCAGATCTAGACCTATCTACATACGCCCTGCAAAATCACAAGAGAACGTAATGATCGACAGACAGTAGGTTGAAATGTCAAAGGCGTTGAAGTTGAGTTCACCCATCATGCTCTGCGACATCGAACTCAAAAACAGAGTTGTCCTTGGTCCACATCGAACCAACCTTGCAAAGGGGAGGTCAATTTCCGAGGAACTACTTGAGTACTACAAAACCCACATCGACGGCGGGGCAGCTGTCCTTGTAACCGAAAGCGCGTCAGTAACGCTGGATGATTGGCCCTATGAGTATGCACCACTAGCACAGACCTGTGCCCAGGGATGGGCAGAACTCGCCATCTATGGCGCGAAACATCAATGTTTGGTAGTTGCTAGCCTCTCGCATGCCGGATTTGAAGGTACGTCGTCTTACTCGCAATATGCGCTTGTTGGCCCTTCGTTGCTTGCTGATGTGGACTCTAACGAACTTCCCAGGGTCGCTACCAAAGACGACATTTTAGAGATAACCGAAGCGTTTTTCAACTCTGCTCGACTCGCTTGGGAGGCAGGACTAAAAGCTGTAGAGATAAATGCTTCTTTTAGATCACTCCTAAGGCAGTTTTTAAGTCCTCTCAGCAACTCAAGAAACGACGAGTATGGAAAGGATCCAACCCTTTTCTTACGCCAGGTCCTTGAACGGATTAAGACGCAACTTCCAAGTCTCATACTTGGCATAAGGTTATCTTTTGATGAACTCACGCCTTGGGGAGGAATCGATCAACGCTTAGGAATAACAACTCTTTTACAGCTAGATCCATTCGTTGACTACGCAGTAGTTACGACAGGAGGACTCTTCACAAAGTCCCGTTACCGATCAAACTCTCGCTATCCTTATCCCTCCCACGGAGAACTCATACGAAAGGTGAAACAGAGTGCTAAGCCTACGACATTGGTCGTCGCACAAGGATCGTTCTTTGATGTCGGCGACGCTGAGTCCGCACTAGCAACTGAGAGCTGCGATCTTGTCGAAATGACGAGAGCGCTCATAACCGAACCCAACCTCGTCAACAAAATACCTTCTAGTAAAGATCTCTTATCACTGTCAATCAAACCATGTCTCGGGTGCAACCAGGCCTGTAATCCACAAGACAGTAGAAATATCCCCGTGGACTGCATCATAAACCCTAGAGAGCTAGATCGTTCAAAGTCCACCTATCTCGAACCACGTTTATATCCAAAGAGTCTTGCACGGGACAATATCCAAAAAGTACACATAATAGGCGCAGGTATCGCTGGCATGGAGCTTGCACTACGTCTTGGGAGGAGGAACAAAGATGTGATTATCTACGAGAAAGAGCGTCATTTCGGGGGTCTTATAGCTCTTTACCATCAAAGCATCTCGAACTCCAGATACGACCGCCTCCTCTCTTACTACCAAGAACAACTCCTCGCAATGAAGAGTGTCGATATTCGCTTAGAATACGACATCAAAGATCAAGATGACCTAGTAGATCTATGCTCAAATGACTTAGTAGTTCTTGCTAGCGGTGCGCAGTCGACTCCTCTCGTCTACTCAATTCCTCCACATCTGTATCTTCCTGACAGAACTATCTACCTCGAACCCGAGAGATATGAAGGTGCAAGTGTCGCAGTTGTTGATCCAAGAGGCAACACCGAGTCAGTGACAACTACGGAACAGTTGGCGAAATACGCAGGGGAACTCAACTACTTCTGTGAAGATCCTGCATTTGGATCGCAAATAGCACATACTGGCGATCTTATGGACTCCATCAGACGACTCAAGGGTCTTTCTGTAAATCTTTTTACGTTCACAGAGGTACAGTCAATCCAAGACGATGGACAGATTAGCCTAAGAAGACGTTTTTCAACCGACCATCGCAAGATAAAGGTCGACTTCGTTCATGAGATCGGAGGAAGAGTAGGGTCAATACCTCAAGCATTTGGGAGTGTGCCTCATGTAAGTGTGGGTGATGTCCGCGTAGCTCGCAACATATATAATGCTGTCTCCGATGCCCAAAAACTCGATCTCTACCTACAGGGAAGTGACACATGAGTGTCAAATATCCGCTACTTGGTTCACAGATCACGCTAGGATCGACCACCTTAAAGAATCGCATTGTCTTTTCAGCACACCTCACAAACTTCGCAAGAAACGGTTGCCCCACAGATCAGCATCTTTCTTACTACCGCGCCAGAGCACGAGGCGGAACTGGTTTGATCATCACAGAAGAGCTATCAGTACATCCTAGCGACTGGCCTTACGAGAAGTTGGTTCATGCCTACAACGACGAGGTTCGTTCAGGATTTGAAACGATCACCCGTGAGGTGCACAACTATGGAGCCAAAATCTTCGCTCAAATCAATCACAATGGCTCACAAGGTTCCTCCTCGTATTCGAAGTATGCGCTATTAGCACCTTCGGAAATCCCAGATCCACTTTTTAGAGAGAATCCAATCGCGATAGACGAAAGCGAAATTAGAGATATATGCATCGCCTATGGAGTTGTCGCGAAGCTGGCACAGGACTCTGGCTTTGACGGCATCGAGTTACAGTGTTCTCACTCCTCTCTCGTTCGTCAGTTTTTAAGCCCACTCACCAACCGCAGAGTCGATAGATACGGCGGCGATCTCATCGCGCGATCGACCCTTTTATTTGACATCCTCAACGAAATACGCTATCGAGTTGGATCGATATTTACCATCGGTATCCGTCTCTGCGGCGATGAGATGTTGGCTGGCGGAATCAACATCAAAGATACCTTGGAGTTGGTCAGGTTAGCCGATGCGTCTATGTTAGTCGACTATATCAACACCTCAATAGGAGTAGCCACGGCCTCCTTATACGCTATTGAGGCTTCGATGGCTATAACGCCAGGGTACAACCTTTATATTCCTTCTCAGATAAGAGCAGTCACTGATCTCCCGGTCATAGCTTCGGGACGTATCAAAGATCCGGCCCAGGCAGAGCGAATTTTACGGGATGGTCAAGCAGATCTTGTTGGAATAGTCAGAGGACAGATAGCTGACCCCGACTTCGCAGCGAAGTCGCTATCGGATCACGAAGACACCATTAGAGTCTGCCTCTCGTGTAACCAAGAATGCGTAGGAAGAATGGGGTTGAATAGATGGTTGGGATGCATTGAAAACCCCAACACGGGTCGGGAGTTTCTCAAGAGTCCTAGGTCCCGTCCACTTTATTCAAGTCAAAGGGGACTTTACTCTCCGACTTCAAGGCAACAAGGAACTAACTTCAAGAAATGGCAACTCAAGGTCCTTGTTATAGGAGCAGGACCCGCGGGTCTTCAAGCTGCCGTCAGTTTCGCAGAAACAGGGCACAAAGTTAAGGTATTTGAAGAAAAATCCACAACCGGGGGCCTTGTCTCTTTGGCAGCCAACATACCTACTAGAGCAGAACTAGGCGACCTCGTCAGGAATCTGAATAGAGAGATCGCTGCTGCTGGGATTGTTGTCACGTTGAACACGCACCTTGACGTAAAAGACGTAGAAGCAATTGGCGCGGATGTGATCGTAGTGGCTACTGGTTCGAGACCAAGCCTTCCTTACTTTTTGAGCAACTTTAACCTAACAGTAGAAGGCGACAAGTTAGGGGTTTGCGACGTCGTCACCGTTTTAGAAGAAGGCGCCCATCCCCAGGGCAAGGTATTAGTCTTGGATGATCTGGGTTTTCATCAGGGAACGTCAGTAGCAGAACTTTTGGCCCACAGGGGTTGCACAGTAACGATAGCTACACCACAGCTATATGTCGGTCAAGACCTTGGAGTCACTTTGGACCTTGAAACTTGGAATCTCAGAGCCTCTGCTCTTTCTATAGAACAGCTTCCTGAAACGATAGTCACTGCAGTAGATGGTAAAACGACAAGTCTCATGGAACATACCACCGGAAAGTGCTACCAAAGGTACTTTGACTGGATTATCCTTGCTAACCATCGAGTGCCTAACGATCATCTCGCACAGGAACTACTTTCAGCAGGGTTTCCGCGGTCGAATGTCAGGGTCATAGGAGATGCGCTAGCACCGCGAAGGATACACCAGGCAATAATTGAAGCTCAAAGGTTGCCAGAGGAGGTCAGATAGCCGTGTCAACACGTCGAGTTCTATACGTGTATCCACTACTTCAAAATGACGAGATAGATGGTTCCTTATACGTGCAACTTCGAGAGACGTACGAGCAACTCTCTCTATGTATCTTTGGTGACGTCGGACGGACCAAAGAACAAATCGCCAATCAAGAAGTACATTCCCAGGGACGAGAACCACAAAACTATCTGCTTTCTTGTGCCATCTTGGACTTGAAGGTGATTGCGACAACGCTAAAACATCTTGTTGAAAAGCACGAATTTGACATCGTCATCTTTGACGGTGATCCATTGTCTTTGGCACTTGAAGTGGAGCTCCAACGACAGCTTATCTCTTGGACTGTTCTGACCCAAGTCACTGAAGTCGTCGGCGAAAAGGTCTTTTGCGTTCGCGACCAGGGAAGAATGTCCGAAGTCTTTCCACTGGGTTTTCATCAAATACAGATCTGGCAAAGGGCTAGCTACCTAAAACGTGAAGCCACAGCTGTTTGTGAGTTAGGGCCTCTAGTATTTATGGACCTTCAAGGACTACCAGACCAAGACCTCCGTTATCATGTCGATCGCACCCCGGTAACCCTTGAAAGCGGTACCGAAATACAGAGCCTGGGTGATCGAGAGGTCGTCCTAGTTGTCGGAGCTGGAGTTGAAGATGTCCAGGGAGTCGCTCTAGCTGCCTCGATCTGCCAAGAGTTGAACATTGGACTTGGAGCAACTCGAGTCGTAACCGACCGAGGATGGCTTCCTTACTCCCATCAAGTGGGGACTACTGGAACGGCAATAGCTCCTAAGGTATACATGGCTTTCGGTACATCAGGAGCCATACAGCACTTAGGTGGAGTGGACATGCCGCCTTACTCCATTGCCGTCAACACCGACGCCGCCGCTCCAATTTTCCGGTCTTGTAACTATACCTTCAAAGCGAGCGCCAAAGAGACGCTGCAGGAGATACAAAGACTTATCAATGAAGCACGACTCCACTCTCAAACCAACGGGCACAAATGAACACTTTTTACGATCTGGTAGTGGTCGGCGCCGGTCCTGCAGGATCGGCATCAGCAATAACTGCTGCACGAGCAGGGGCCAAGGTTGCACTTATCGAGCGCGGGATCTACCCAGGAGCAAAGAACGTCTACGGCGGCGTCATGTACTTAGGGGTACTTGACAAAATCGTTCCCTCTTGGCGAGAAGAGATCCCCTATGAACGTTGGATAACAAAACGTGAAACTATGGTATTGGATAACTCTAGCTCAGTAACTGTAACATATCACGATGAAAGTTGGGGGGAACCACCATATAACGGAGTTACCTGTTTACGTTCAAAGTTCGACTCCTGGTTAGCGTCCAAGGCTCAGTTACTCGGAGTCGATCTCATCACTTCCACGACCGTAAGCGACATACAATTTCACAACGGTTCCGTCAAAAGAGTGGCCCTTAAAGACACGCCGGACATCGTTGAGTGCAAGTCGGTTGTTTTGGCTGAAGGTGCATTGAGCTTACTTTCGGATCGTCTTGGACTTAGCTCTCCTCACAAAAATAATCATCTAACCCTAGGAGTAAAAGAAGTCCTCAAATTAGACGCTGAAATCATCAACGAACGTTTTAATGTGTCTTACGATCATGGAGTTGATATTGAAATTCTTGGAGGACTATCTCCTTTGGCTGGTGGAGCTTTCTTATACACCAACAAAGACACCCTATCAATAGGTGTGATAGTCACTTTAAACACCCTAAAACACCACAAGATAAGACCAGAATTCGCATTAGAGCAGATCAAAGCCCATCCATCCATAGAGCCTTTGATCAAGGGTTCCAAACGGACTGAGTACTTGGCACATCTCATACCCGAGGGTGGTTGGAAAGATCGCGGAGTGCTGATGCGAAAGGGAATCTACGTTGCTGGTGAGGCTGCCTCATCCACATTGGCCGCGGGTATCTGGCTAGAAGGAGTAAACTATGCAATACAGATGGGTATTGTCGCCGGCGAACAGGCCGCGTCCTACGCAAAAGACGAAAACCCATCTCGATCACCTTTGGAGTATCAAAATGCTATCGAAGGCTCCTTCGTTGGAAAAAACCTCAAAAAGCTTCAACATGCACCTGATCTAGTTCTATCTGATTTTGTCCAAAGATCCCTCCCTTTGATCCTTAACAAAAGCGCCAAAAATATACTTACTGTAAAAGATCCTTTACCAAAAGAGGGAGGAATCAAGGCAATTTCTAACGCGATAAAAGACGCTAGAGTTGACAAAACCACCGTTTTAAAGGCTTTCCTCAAAACCTTATGGAGTTTCAGATGAGCAATCAGTGGTCGCCCATTTACGAGAAAGACCAGGTAAGTCAAGAACTTGTCTCAAGGTATGTCTCGATGACCGAAAGGCTCTCGAGCAATACTTTCTTTATTGACAATAAACCCCATATCGTCATTGATCAAGATGTCTGCTCTGGCTGCGAACGAAAAACATGCATAACGGCATGTCCAGCCGAACTTTTTGTCGAACTGCACGATAGTTCCATCGGTTTTAACTACGAATATTGTTTGGAATGTGGAACTTGTCTTATACTTTGTTCCGGCGATGGAGCATTATCGTGGAGCTATCCCAAAGACGGCCGAGGAGTAAGCTACCTCTATGGGTAAAGCTCTCACCCACACCATCGCAGTGTGCATATCCTCATCTTCCGACGTCACGATGAGTGACGGAGGTTACCCTTCACCTAAAGTATCGTTTCTCCCTGGAGAAAAAGGCGCTATCGAGTCAGCTCTAACTTTGAAACACAACTCTCCTGACCAGATAGTAGTAGAAGCTATATGTGTGGGTTCTAAGGTAGATATCGTTCCTCTTCGCTATCTTTTGTGTCTTGGATTTGATAGAGCCAAGGTGGTGCTTGCAGGCGATCTGTCGTTAAAAACGATAGTCGACGCACTTGCATCTTTCGCAACTGAGTCAAAAGTGAACTCTCTGTTTTTGGGCGATCATGGAGTTTTACAAAGCCAACTAATCCCTCTTTTGTGTTCCGAAGAGCTGAAAGACTTTTCCCCCATGTTCGCTGTCGACAAGGTAGACATAGATCACGAATTAGAGCTTCAAGCAAAAAGTCGCATCGGGTCATATACGCTTACTTCGCCAAGAACAACACATTTGATAGCTACCTTCAGTCCGTTACACTTTCTTACCCATGGAGTCAGATTAAAGGATGCGCAGATGGTCGCCGAAGGAGCAAAAAACGTCGAGTTCCTAAGGGTCTCCTCGAAAAATCAAGGCACAACCTCAAACGCAAAAGCAGTAGATCCATTGTACACAAGGAGTTACAGGGCTCCAACAAAGGTTCAAGCTCCTCCTCGAGGTGAAGATACAACCTCTAAAATATCTCAGATGTTAGGTACGGGAAATCCGGACACTAATGGCGGACTAAAAGGGCAGGACTTTAAGCCTCTCACACCAAAAGAGGCAGCTTCCGATATTGTTTCCCTGTTGATCTCCTGGGGAGTACTGTGAACGATCAGTTCCAAAGGCTTGGCGAGATGACAACGGTCGAGGCCTCAAAGAGTGCGGACTCAACGGTACTTGTCTTTCCACTTGGATCTACCGAACAGCATGGTCCACATCTACCCTTAGATACGGATACGAAAATTACTGAAGCCATCGTTTTTACCTTGGCAAGGACCTATCCAAAGTACGTAACCGTGGCGCCGACTCTTCCCTTTGGTTCTTCGGGTGAGCACAACCAATTTATTGGAACCATATCATTGTCCAACGAGATCCTCGCCGAGGTCCTTAGGTCACTCCTGTTCTCGGCTTCACCTTATCGAGCTACCTTGGTTGTCACCGCACACGGCGGAAACGCTCCAATAGCCCAAAAGGTCGTAAACGAACTTAGAACCTTAGGCGTTCCAACAGGCATCTGGTTCCCAACTCGAAGTATGTTCATAGAGCGCGCGGAAAAACTATTGATTGATCCGTCAGTTGGAAGCGGAATCTTGGATCCAGATCTTCATGCTGGCAGGACAGAGACCTCAATCATGCTGGCTTTAGATGAGTCAAAGGTGAACATGTCCAACGCAGAAAAAGGCAACATACCCAAGAATCAGGAGGAACTAGATCAGCTCCGTGAAAGTGGCGTTTATGCTCTCTCTCCAAATGGTGTCCTTGGTGATCCCCGCGGTTCAAACAAGGAAGAAGGCTCTCTTCTTCTTGGAGTTATGAGCGAAACCCTCATAGAGTTTTTCAAGACACGGTATCTTTCCTAGATGATTACCGCAAAGGGTTCGGTCATTGTAACTGGCGCAGCACGAGGAATAGGACTGGCTGTGGTAGATCGGCTTTTGGACTCCGGCTACAGGGTCTTAGCTCTTGATATCTTTGAGACAGAGGAACTTCCCTATATGTCTTCCACGAGAGACCAGCTGCTAAAACGCCAAGAGCACTTTGGACAAAAGCAGATAAAGATATGTAAGTGTGACGTTCGGGAGTACGACGAACTTCGCGACATAGTTGAATCTTTTCTAAAAGTCAAGGCTGGAACTAGTGGTGGAACTGAGCTGTGTGCCGTAATTGCATGTGCTGGAGTAGTGGATGGCACGCAACGTTCATGGCATCTGGACAGAGACGTTGAACGTCTCATAGTCGAAACTAACCTCTTTGGTGTAATGAACCTAGCTCGTAGTTGTCTGGACCATCTAATTTCGTCAAATAGCCCGGTAAAACGCTTTGTCGCGGTATCTTCAATCGCTGGCGCAAAAGCACTACCTCGTCTTGGAGCTTACGTCGCTTCCAAACATGGAGTCAACGGATACGTGAAGTCACTTGCGCTAGAACTAAAAAACAGTGGCATAACCGCAAACGTAGTGGCCCCTGGATCCACCAAAGGCGAGATTCTCAATCACTCTGCAAGAATCTATGATCTTGACTCTGCAGATAGCTTTGCCTCTCAACACCTTACCAATAGACTCATAGAGCCTACGGAGGTAGCCGACGCAATAATGTTCCTGCTCTCTGAGCGCGCGAACTCAATCACCGGAAGCGTACTGAACATCGATGCCGGATTGTCTCTTGCTTAGACTTGACCTTTAGTACCCTCCTCCTTTTCTATAACACAAAGCCTCAATATACGAACTTCGCAACCATGCGCTTCAGATGATCTCAATGGTGGCAAAACGCATCATTTATGCGTCGCCTGTTCCAAAACGACTTTAGCTCGCTGAAATCTCCGGTTAATCTGGAATCAAAGTCGTAATGCAAAAGGGATGGCCAGCAGGATCTCTCAAAACTATCCAATGCTCTGGGTTCGGCTGCACAGACATTCGCGTAGCTCCAGATGCTATAGCGTTTCTTTCGCCCTCAATAAGATCTGTAACAGCCAAGTCAAGATGTACTTGCTTCGGGATGGTATCAGCAGGCCATGTTGGAGGGGTATATGAGTCTATTTTCACCATCGATAACCAGATATGGTCCAATCGAATTGCCGCAAAATCATCTGTTTCATAGGTAATTTCAGCTCCAAATAGACGTGCATAAAACCCCGCTAGTTCACGTGGATCAGCGCAGTCCAAAGACACCGCTCCAATCCTTATTGACGCGGACATCAAGTACTCCTTTCTCAAAGCTGAGTCAAAGAAGCACTCCTCACAGCTTGACTCCAGCTACGCCTTTTCAGACAAAATCTTTAGCCAATCTAATCGATCGTGCAGGGAACAAACCATCAAGTTCAATCTTAGACAACCAGGCGAATTGAACTGGGATTAAAGGAAATATTTTGTCCAACCGTAGATGACCTTGCCTTAAAATTCATCCGTTCATGAGCGATGTCTCGGGATAACTACGAGAACAGACGATAGAGGGACATCGTAATCTAGCTGGCGGGAGTTTCTTCGCTCAGACTTCTCCTAACCAACCCCAAGACTTCAAGGGTCCAGGTGCAGATCGCCATGGCGGAACATAAAGAACAGGACTAGTTCCCCCAAGACAGCGCCAGCATCTAGATCATCCGGCTCTCTAGCATCTCAACGGTTTTCAAGAGACGATCCTCGGAGTTAGGCGGGCCAACCATTTGTACAGAGATAGCCACCTCGCCTCCCGATTGAGACATACCTTGTCCCTCATCTCCAGCGCTGAGAGATGACTGGATCGATCCCAACTCGGCACAAACAAACGACGAGGGTAACGGAAACGATACCGCAGGGAGACCAAGGACGTTAAAAGGCAACGTATTAACGTTCAGTTTATGGGCGTAGGCTTTTGTTAAAGGAGGTATTGGAGATGGAACGGTAGCCAAGACCATCACAGCGTCTTGCTCAACCAGGAGATCTGCATATCTGCTTCGTTGATCGTACATGTAGCTAAGCGCCTCGCCATAGCTCCTGTCTGAAATCGATGACGAGTCCTCAAGTCGGTTTCTGACCCAAGGATCCATCCTATGCGCTTCTTTTAAAACTGCTGAGTTGTTGCGATAGGCTTCAAATCCCATCACCGTGGAACCAGCTTGACATAACATATCCTGCTCCAAGAACGGATGGTCAACCACATCGAGTTCGTCAAAGGCTCTAAGACATACCTCTATTGCGGATTCAACTCGAGTTGACGCGGACGTCCTAACCCTCAGTACCCTCATAAAGGGACGAGTTTTTGCAAAACTGAAGTCCGAATTCTCCATTATCTTCAATCCGACTGCAAGATTTTCGAGGCTTTTGGCCAAGGGCCCCACTGTGTCGAGCGTCTGAGAAAGCGGCCAGACTCCTTGAGTCGAGACCCTTCCTGCCGTCGTCTTTAGACCATAGATTCCGCAACAACAAGCCGGAATACGTATAGACCCACCCGTGTCGCTTCCAAAACCCACCTTCACTTCTCCCGACGCAACTGCAACTGCCGAACCAGAAGACGATCCACCTGGAATTAAATCTGGATAAGATGGATTTGTGGGAGTGCCAAAAAAAGGATTTACGCCCTGAGCAGCGAACGCCAATTCGGTAGTGATTGACTTCCCCACTACAGTAGCTCCAGACAACTTGGCATTAGCAACAGTCGTCGCATCCACTTCCGCCTTATTGTTCCAAGATGAAACCACCTTTGATCCTGCCCCCGTAACTTCACCTTCCATATCAAAGAGATCCTTTACCGCTATTGTTAGATCTTCAGAGTTCAGGTCCGCGTCAGATACGTATCGTTTTACCCACCACTTTGACAATGCAACTCCTTTATGGGGACGAGGTTAATTGAGCGGTGCCCTGCAGATTTCCGGCACTCGACATAGCAGAGAGCGCTTGAGTTTCTCCCTTTAGGTAGGCATTGAAGAAATCAACACTAACTGCAGCTACCGTTTGCTCGTAGGCGTTATAAGCAGTATAGGGCTGGAGATGTGTTGCTCCAATAAGGTTCAAAAAGTACTTCGGCGATGGAGCAGCTGCATAGATAGCCGAGGATAATTGTGGGGGGTTAATCGTGTCAGCACTACCTTGGGTAACAAGCATAGGGATTGCAGGCGTGGTGAAGTAAGTATTGGGAAACCCGGGATACTCCGCTCCCGAAAGCACTAAAGCAGCCTTCAATGAACTATCGACACAGCATGAATTGTAAGACAACGCCAAAGTCGCGTCACCACCATCGCTCTGTCCGGCTGCGGCAATCTCCGACATATTTACGCCATGATACAGAAAAGACGAGCTGGAACTATTCAGCTGCCCAATGTAGGCAGCGGCAGCCGCCATGTCTCCTGGTTCGTTGGCCAAATCATCTTCGTACTCGTCCGCCAATTTGGTATCGTTCAAATTGACGCCATAGTGTGCTAATCCCGCTGAAGACGTCAACGGGAAAATAGGGGCTGCCACGATATAACCCGCATTTACCCATGCGCTGATCAGAGGATAGTACTGAGACGGCATCGTATTGAAGCCTATGCCAAATACGATCAGAGGATACGATTGGGTAGTCTTTGGTTTGAAAAAAGGGGCGTTCAAGACAGGAGCAGAAGAACTTTGTCCCGAAGGATAAAAGATCTGCAGAGTATAAGTTCTTGGAGCACATCCAAAGCCAGGGGGGCACATAACTTTGTTTGGCTCGGTAACGGTTGTATTTATGTATCCAGACCCTAATATCACTTCGGGGGGTTGAGTAGTTGTGGTCGTGACTGACGGCTTGGTTACAATTTTGGTGCTAGACGTGGTTGTCGATGTGACTGAATTGCCTCTAGAACCTCCTCTAAATATTAGAAATGAACCTCCAATTAAAACAGCAAGAAGCACGACAACCGCCGCTAAGTTACCTTTGCGCAAAGTTAAGTCCTGTCACCCATATCTATCATCCATCACACTACTTATGCAGGTTGAAATAAAACCTCATGATGCATCATAACTGTTTAGTCTTTGGGGATGAGTTAGCACATACTCAGGAAAAGTCACATGTATAAGGGTTCAAGCGTATAGGCTACATGAAATGCAAAAGGGCCTGAGTCTACTGGGAACCAAAGTACAAGAGATAGTATGGACGAGACGAGCGCAGAGCTGGGAGGATACCACAAATCCTGGTCTGGACAAGGTAGTGCAAAAAGTCGTCAACCTGGCAAACGAAGTCTCTTATGAGCACGTCGCGGATCTTGGGTGCGGATCAGGGCAGCTTGCACTTCCACTCGCACAACATGCCAAAAGAGTTATCGCTATCGATATTGCACCTACAATGCTCGAGATTCTAAAACATAAGGCCTCGAAAGAGGGACTATCTAACATAGAGACTCGTTGTTCGTCACTTGAAGCCCTGGAGATACCAACTTTAAGCCTGGATCTTATCGTGAGCAACTATGTATTACATCACCTTTCCGATCAACAGAAGCAGGAGGCATTAAAGAAGGCTTTCACCTGGCTTAAACCTGGCGGGAGACTCATCATCGGGGACATGATGTTTGGTCGAGGAGCAACCAGCGAAGATCGTAAGATCATATACTCCAAAGTCCAAAAACTTGCCAAACTTGGACCAGGCGGCTGGTGGCGCATTGCCAAAAATGTAGTCAGGTTTACTCTTCGAGTCCAAGAAAAGCCCGTGTCCGTTGATACTTGGCGGCGATATCTCACCGAAGCTGGATTTGCTTCCATAGTCTTTGAAAACGTGGTCGGCGAAGGTTACGTCGTTACTGCCAAAAAGTTCGTCGATGCCTGAGAGCCAGATAAGAAGTATGCGTGGCCAAAAATACACCTAATCCCACGCCGCGATGGTTGACGGAGAACGACAAGGACCACTCCCAACGTTTTGTCGAGCGATTTAGAGATCTACGCACACGTGGCGTTGATCTAGAAGGTGAAGCTAGGTTACTTGACGCCTTGGTTGCACCTAGCTCTTTAATACTTGATGCGGGGTGCGGTACAGGGCGAGTAGGAGCTGCCTTACATCGGAGGGGGCACAAAGTTGTGGGCATCGACATCGACCCTATACTGATTGAAGCTGCCAGGATGGACTATCTAGGACCAACTTGGATTCAAGGCGACCTCTACGATCTCGACCTGGTCTCACATGACATTCATGAACTATTCGATGCCTCAATACTTGCGGGAAACGTGATGCCCTATTTGGCTGTGGGCACAGGAGCACAGGTACTTTCCAACGTAAGCAAGCATCTTCGAAACGACGCTCCAGTTGTCGCAGGCTTTAGTCAAGCACATGGCTATCTGCTGGAAGACTTCGATCACGATCTTTCGGCAGCTCGCCTAGAGATTGAACATCGCTTCAGCACGTGGGATCTTCGACCCTGGACAAAAGACTCTGATTACGTAGTAACGATAGCTCGAACCCATTGAAGCACTCAGCCATCATCTCCATTGCCGCGGCAACAGGCCACCACACCGCGAGACGGCTGGACAAACTTTAATTCGAAACTAAAAGGCCAAAGACTTAATCCCATTTCAAAGAATTAAATTAGATGTCCTAGACAACGCACTCTCAGTAGATGACACGACAAAGTCACGCTTCACCAAGTTCGTATCGAGATGCGTGGGATAAGAGACCATGTAACACCTTCTCTATCTGCAGCTCGAAAACCAAGCACCATACTTCTTCATTTTCATCTACGCACGACAGATCCAGTTCCACACCATGACGCTATACGTTAAAAATAAGGGAATAAACTACCGACTGCCAGTTCTTCTTTTCCGCTTGCAAGGGCCTCGTACTCACTTACAAAGCATGTTGTTGACTTATAAAGGGAATGCCTTGCAAAGATCCTAGCTAAAGCAAAATTCACCGTACATAAAAAGCGCTGTGCTCTTTAAGGTTCGGCTGTCACACCCATGTCACCGCGTTGACACTACGAGTCTGTTGAAGATTACTAAGAAATCCTAAAGACGCCACTTCTTTTCAGTAATCGTCTAATTACGACCAAGCAGCAGCTCATCGTAGAGTTTCAACCACATCTTGCAGATCATTAGGCCCTGAACTCCGGAGCGTTGGATAGATGGTATCCACTCCAGCCACGCACCAGCATTTTCTGCCCGCATGCTTAGCGCGATATAGAGCCTCGTCAGCAGCGACGTATAGCTGATCCACTGTTTCACCATCATTTGGATATCTAGCTACACCCGCAGAGAACGTCAGGCGCTCTTGGTCATACAAAGTTCTAGCAAAACCTTGAATTCGGTTGCAAAGCACAGATTGATCAACAAGTCCAGGCACCCACCAAACAAACTCATCACCACCCAGTCGTCCGAGGGCGTCGTCAACGCGCGACTGCTTCTGTTCCAAAGTAGCCAATTGCTGTAAGATCCGGTCACCATTAGGGTGTCCATGACTGTCGTTTATAGTCTTGAAATAGTCGAGATCCCAGACAATAAAAGCAGCTGAATCAGACCGGCTCCTAATGTCCTGAGTAATACGCTCCCAGAGTCCACGACGGTTGAGCGTCCCCGTCAACGGATCAATAGTAGCCAAAGAACTCCATGAGGCTACCAGACCACTCAAAGCAGCAGTATAGGTATCTAGCGTTGTCTGCATATCAGACAGCCATCGCCGCCGTATCGTAGAAAGTGGCGGCAGAGGGGGAGTCTCCGAATCTTTCTCCAAAGCGTGATAGCTGGCAAACATCAAGTTATAAAGACCAACATACTCCGATGGTGGTACATGAGCATAGATATGAGCAAATCCGACTCCACGCGCCGAGTCGCGCACATCAGGAGTGTCCGGAGAGCCACAAAACGTTAGACGATAAGACTCCAGATGAGATCGAAACCAGTCCACTGACTGAAACTCGCTCGGCAAGTCAGCAAAGAACGACCTCCCTTCCTCAGCAGCCTTTGTTGCTAGACTCACCCACATCGAAAAGAGGGCATTGACACCTTCGTTGTGAAGATTCCATGCCTCTTCGTCCTCTGCGCTCCATTCCATAGCACGATACACCTCCTTCCATGAACATTTGCTGGATCAATGTGTGAAAAGCGCAGCTCTTATTCCGGTTCGTCCTAGCCCTCAAGTAGCTTAGTGGAACGTACCTGCCTTGCTTCGAATTGCTACTACCGCAGTAGATCCACGCCTCCTTGGTTGTTGCTGCTATGTTTCATCCTGCTAATTCATCGGAAGAGTACGATGGGAACTAAAACCTTATCCTGCTCCGTTTCACTTCACACCTAGACCGCATACACCTCTTATATTTCTTGATAGGTACTACTCTTTTGAAATTGCTACTTGGCGTATTATCCAATACTGACTTGCGATCAAGTACGAAAAGATATATTCAAACCTTACAACCCTATTAGATCGAGAAGGAAAGACTTCTTGCTCAGTTTCTTCTCGTCTGCTTAGAATAATGATCCCTAAGAACCAAGTCAACCACATTCTGCTAAACACCCGGGTTTGACTAGATAACCGAAGTGGGCCGTAGAGGACTCGAACCTCTGACCCCTTGCGCGTCATGCAAGTGCGCTACCAGCTGCGCCAACGGCCCGTGACCATACACAATAGCAGAGAAAATAGGGGTTTCATGCCAGCAGTGCAACCATAGATTTAGCAGGCACTTCTATTCGATGTCCAGACACGTACTGAACGTTGTCACTCAATAACAGTGAAGAGTCCAACAATACTACAAAGTGCTGAATATGGGCTACTTCAGGAATAGCGACAGAGACATCGTCTAAAGAGGGGTTGGAAATAGTAAGGAAAGCTCCCAGATGATCTCCGTCTTTTCGACCTCTCCTGGACCTGAGAATCGAGAGTGTCCTTGATACCTCTGCACTCCACTCGTCAGCGATGAACGGCGACCCATCTTCTTTGTAGAACTCCACGTCGTCGCGACAAGGATCGAACACCTCGTCTCGAGAGGAACGTCTCTCCTCTAAGAACATAGGAGCAAATAAGTCCGCCAAATCGGATCTCACCTGAGCGGCTCTGTAGATAAATTGAGTTGTTGTTGAAGATTTCCAAGACGACCAGGTTTTTGGAGAATCAACACAGTACGCGTTGTTATTGCCCTCTTGAGATCGCTCGAACTCATCGCCGTATGTGATCATAGGTTTGCCGAGCGAAAGATAAAGTGAACCAAGCAGTGAGCGAATCGTACGCATTCTAAGCACCTCTGCCGCGACGGCATCAATCTCAAGATCACTTGGGATGTAGCACGTGGGCTCAAAAGAAGAACCGTCTTGGTTATTCTCACCGTTCTCAAAGTTATCTTTCTCCCGAAAGTGAACCACGTCGAAGAGAGTAAATCCATCGTGGCAAGTCACAAAGTTGACTGATCGAGAGTGGTCCCGTCCTGTTCTGCCAAAGACATCTTCTGAGCCACAAAGTCTCGTAGCATACGCTCCAAAACCTGTTTTGTCAAAGGACCAAAATCTCCTAACATCGTCCCTAAAATGACCGTTCCATTCGGCTATGCCAGCGGGATACTGACCTGCCAGTTGACCTTCCATAGTAGCATCCCATGGCTCGGCAATAACTATGCGATCACGCAATAACGGATCCTGCATCAGCGCCAGATAAAACGGAGATTTAGCTGGTGGGAGATGTATCACGGTTCCTTCGTAGGATCCCACAGACAGAGCCGCCCCTAGGTCTAACCTAAACCCGTCGACTCCAAAGCTTTGGACAAAGTATCTCATTGAATCAAGCGCCAACTTTAAAAAGAGGGCGGAAGAGCTGTCAAATGTATTTCCAGTACCCGACCAATTCAAGTAATTTCCGTCAGCTTCAAGAAGGTAGTAGCTCTTATTATCAACAGCTTTAAAAGACAGAGTCGGTCCAAAGACTCCGCCCTCAGCACTATGGTTGTAGACTACGTCAAGTATGACTTTTATGCCCGCATCATGCAAACGCCCGATGGAGTGACGAAGCTGCTGGGCAGCTGAAAGTCCGGAGTTTGTAGCGCTATATCTTCGGGTAGGAGCAAAGAACCCGTATGAGTTGTATCCCCAAAAGTTCTTCTTCCCCCTTTGCACGAGCTCAGGCTCATCCAAGAACTCAAAGATGGGCATCAGTTCCAAAACATCGACACCCAAGCAGTGGAGATGTTCGATAAACGGATCTGATCCAAGCGCTAGATAAGTGCCCCGAATACCATCATCTACCCCTGGAGTCGCTAAAGTCGCTCCTTTTACGTGTGCTTCATAGATAGCACCCGAGCTTAGATACTGCACACTAAAACGGTCAGATATGGGGCTCATAGGTTCGTCGTCAAATAGGTTCGTTACCTCAGACATCGGCACCGCACCTATGGAGTCTCTTTGATCAGGAAGCAAACCACCGTCTTCTTCCTGAACGCAAATCTGCCATCTGGTGTCGCTATATTCAAGATCACCAACGTAACCCCTTGCATAGGGGTCTGAGACAATCTTCATTGGATTGTAGAGGTGCCCAGCTCCGGGATCCCAGGGTCCATGCACCCTATATCCATAGAGTTGACCCGCTTCGACCCCGTTTACAGATTCCATAAAGACGCCCGGGGTACGTTCTTTTAATTCGACTCTTTCAGTTTCAGCCCTACCATCTTGGGCAACAAAACAAAGGTACACCGACTCAGCATTCGGTGCCTCTAACCTAAACTCCAAGTTTCAGACCACCAACCTACACAAGATGGAGGCGACGAGCGGATTCGAACCGCTGTACAAGGCTTTGCAGGCCTCTGCCTAACCACTCGGCCACGTCGCCAGCTAATCCAGATTAGTAAGAAGTCTGACAAAACCTGCAACCAGATACCCACTTCACCAATCCTCCTCACGACACCTCTAATCTATAGATGAGGAAGTGAATAGCTTGGACTTCAGCTTATAGATATGTCGACAAGGAACTAGGTACTGTGGCCCTTACCAAGAAAACAAAATATGTGCTTTACACGACAGCACTTGTGGCGATGAGCCTAGGAACAGTGCTTTCTGTACCAGCCGTCTCTTCTAGGAACCCGCACATCGAGATTCCGGCCCCTTACAAAAGTGCGTTGGGCTATTTTGCTCCCCTCGTCACGAACAACACTTCGGTACCCCAAAATGTGTTGAAAGCACTTTACGTTCCTTCCTACTGCACTTTAAACGCTCAGATCAACTACGATCGGGGATCCGGAACCTTTGATCGGGCCATCGTTTTATCGACGACCTACACTCAAAGACAGATCAACAACTTCTTTATCGCAACATTGAGGCACTTCGGTTGGAGCATCATCCAGGCCACCAAAACTAATGGAGAGCTTCAAATCTTTGCGAACATAGCGGGGTCTGACGGTCACTACTGGGAAGTCGGCATCAAATCACCCTTTAACGTAAACTCCGCCTCAGGTCAGGTCGTGTTCTCCAACTCCTCAAAAGCTCGTGGCACGCGAAATGTGCAACTTCGCATTCTCCAGATGAGTTTTCAGTAGCAAACATTTACATGGATAACACTCACGCCTATAGACGGGAAACCAAAACGGACTTTGTCGCGATCAAGCTTCCCATATCAGAGATCGAACTGCCTAGTCCCAAAACAATCATCTCAACACCAAAACGTCAGACAACTCGCAACTAAAGACCGATAGCCTGGGATCATCAAGTTACACGGACATCAACACTGCTTCCGAAGTTTCGCTATTTAGTTATGATCAAACATAAGCGTTGCGATTGGATCTCTAAGTCATGGTTCATCCTCTGGCAACCCCTGCATCGATATCACCTTTGACGGACGCAAGTCAGATGCGATCCAAACCCAGCGCTGATTGCTCATTCTCCCAAAGGATTCTTGGCGACATTGGTAGATCCATGAAGAATCATTAGCCATAAGAGTGCGACAAAGTCGCTGTACAAAGCATCATAGAATACGAAATTGGATATTTTGGACTAAAACGCCCAATAGAGAATCCCCAAGAAAACTAGGTCGCCTGGGGGTTCTCTATGGAAGGAACATTGAGAATATGGACAATCAATGAACCTCCGGTGCTGGACTCTACGAAGAGGCACCGCCAGTGGCATCCACGCCGACAACGGACTGGCTACCTGACTGGACGTTGACATTCAGTCCGCTATTTAGGTTTGGACCTCCCTTTTGATCTGGACCGCTGTCAACAGTAGCTTCAGGATTCTCCGTAGTCAGCGGCGTTGTCGCTTTCACGTTCACAGACGTAGGAACCGAAGCGGCAGAATGGAGTTGTGATGCATGCGCGACGCCTCCACCAAGAATTGGTAGAGCCACCATCGCACCGATTGCAACCTTGTGCCTAAGTTTCATAACTTTTCTCCTTCTATTTCTCGGGATGCGATTCCAAGATAGAAGGACATCATGTGAAGACGATGTAATTGATTAATTAGGACCTCTTATGAAATCAGGGATCGGAAATTTTATCGTTATCTGTGCTCCTCCGGACTTTCTATTCGAGGCCGAGATCTTCCCATTCAAGGCCTCTACAAGCGTCTTCACGATAGCCAGGCCGAGACCAGCTCCACCGTATGCTCGGTCACGATGCTCGTCAGATCTGCTAAAACGTTCAAAGGCTAGCGGGAGGAAATCAACAGGGAAACCGGGGCCCTGATCTTTTACAACCAGCACAACCGAATCTGACTCATAGCTACAGGCAATTTCAATGACGGTACCAGAGGGAGAGTATCGAAGAGAGTTGCCAAGCAAATTAGCCATAATCTGTCGTAACGCTGATTCATCGGTCTCACAAATTATCGACTGATCGCAATCTAGAGACAAAGCGACCCCGTGCACTTTTGCGACATTCGCATAATCATCAATCGACCGGGTCAGGAGAGGGTTCATCTCTTTCATTTCAAGCGTGACTATTGCATCTCCTTCATCTTTTCGAGCCAGCAGCAATAGGTGCTCAGAAAGTCGGATAATTCTTTCAGTCTCATCAAGGGCCTCAGCTACGGCAGAGCGCAACTCGGACTCAGTTCTACCTGGCTTCTGAGCTAACTCCAGTTCTCCTTTGAGAATGGCCAGCGGAGTTCTCAATTCATGACCAGCAACGGCGACAAATCCTCTCTGACGGCTGATTGATCCCTCAAGCCGTCTCAACAGCTCACTGAGAGTCTTTGCCAAGTGAGCAACCTCATCCTTGGTCCTGGGGATCTCTAAAGAATCCCACTGGCCTAGTTCAAAGATCTCTTCTACTTGCTGTCTCATCTTTGACACCGGTGCTAAAGCGGCACCAGACAGGATCCAGGCGACTAAACCCGCCACCAGCACCAGTAGTGCCCCAAAAAGTGTCAGCTCAACCTTCACTCTTTTGATGCTCAAGTCAACCTTTCTCAGAGACGCGCCTACTACGGCGACCTGCCCTTTACTGCCTGTCACAGGCTCAGCCAGCAAGAGAGTTGGATTGTTGTTAAGGTATTTTTTAATGATCAGTTCATGGCTGGCGGCTATGTTACTTTGGGAAACACCAAGGAGTGGCGATGACGCAGGAACGCCGAAGGACTCCAAAACGGTTCCATTGCTATTTATGATTTGAGCTGCAGTGACCGAACTGTTTGGCGCTGCCACAGAAAATGGTAGGCCTGGAAGCTGGACCTCTGCGGAATTGGTATCGGGGCCATTCAAGTTGGAAGGGACCTGATGGTTAGAAGATGCTCTAGTTGGTCCCGATTGTGAGCCTCCAGACATATTTTGACCTAGAATATACCCCTTGGTCCGGAGTCCAGAAATCAGTGAAGACTGCAGTCCAGAAGAAAGCTGGCGCAGAAACAAAATAGAGCCGACCGTAACGATTACGGCCGTAATAAGAGAAAATAAAATTGTCAAGCGCAGTTTTATTGGCACGACAATCCTATCCGCCACTATCCTTGAGCCGATAACCGACACCCCGTATGGTCTCGATATCGTCTCGATCAAAGGGGCGGTCCACCTTGCGCCTCAGATAAGCCACATATTGATCGACGACGTTTGAAAACCAATCGCTTTCCAACCCCCATATCTGGTCTATGATATGTTCTCTTCTGAGTACCCTTCCAGGATTTCTCATGAACAACTCTAAAAGTGCGAACTCTCTTGGAGATATCTGCAAAGTGAGTTCTTTATCAGCTCTCCACACCCTATGGCGGGCAGGATCCAACCTCAAGTCTCCAACAACCAGTACGGTGGGTCTTTCCGGTTGGCCTCTACGAACAATGGCTCTAATTCTTGCTGAGAGTTCGACAAAGCTGAACGGCTTGATCAGATAGTCATCTGCACCGGAGTCCAGACCTTCGACCCTGTCTGAAACGTCGCTCCTGGCGGTCACAATTAATACTGGTATCCAGCATTTATTTTCTCTCAGCTTTCGGCAAACTGTGAAACCGTCCATTCCAGGCATCATGATGTCGAGCACAATAGCGGCATACGGTTCAGTCTTCACGGCCGTTAGAGTTCCTTTACCCTCGCCGATCACATCTACGGTGTATCCGTCCTCGGCAAGGCTCCGCTTCATGAGTGCCGCCATCTTGATATCATCCTCTACCACTAAGACCCTCATAGTGAGCAATGTATGTAGGAAAAATGTGAAAGCCATGTGAATACGTAGGGACTATCTACTTGTGAACATAAGATCCTGGAAGTGCTGGAACAGCGAACCGATCGACAACTATAAGAGTTATTCTTCCCGTGGTTACGTCAGGTTATCAAAACCCACCAGAGACACTTAACAACTTATGGAAGAACCCGTGGTCTCCTTAACCCAAACTCAAAAGACAATCAAGAGGGAGATGACGGTACCCCTATTATTTATTATTAATAAAACAGCTGCAAACTCTATACAAAGACTGAAAGATACTCAGTCACATAAGATCAACACGCAAGAAAGTACGTGCTCCTTCAGCTTCCTCCTGTAGTTTCAGAAAAAGGCAACTCAAAAGCGCAGATCAATACGTTGCTAACTCCAAAGCTTCCATGGTAGATCATTCAGTCGCCATCCAAACAATTTGATCCGAGATCAGGCAGTTCAAATTTCCTTGAAAGAAAGCACCTCTTCGACCACGCAAGGGAACCATTTTATTGCTTTTAAGATCTGAGACGTCGATGTTGCCTTATGAGTCTTTGCAGCTCGCCGATCAGCTCCACCAAATGCTTAACTGCAACTTCGTCGTTTAGGTCTCCATGTTGATCAAGCTTCCTTGCTATCTCATTGATATAGACCTCTGGCTTTTGTACGACGAACGCTCCCGTCGAGTGCAGTATCTGCCGGAGATGAATCTGACTTCTTATGGTCCCGTAAAGTCCAGGTGCCACGCCCAAAATGGCAACCGGTTTTTGCTCTATAGCTGCGTTTCCAATAGGTCTAGACAACCACTCCAAGACATTCTTCAACGCAGCGGGTACTGAGGCGTTGTGTTCGGGCGTGGCAATGATCAAGCCATCTGCATCTTGTACCGCATTTCTAAGAGCTAGAACTCGTTCTGGCAGACGACTCTCGAAACTCTGATCATAAAATGGTATGTCCGAAATATTCTCAAAGATCTCATAACGACACCCATCGGGCAGGAGATTTCGGAGATACTCTAGAACCTTCGTGTTGTATGATCCTTCTCTCACGGAGCCCGACACTCCAAGCAGCTTAAACTCTTCAACCATCTCAGCACTTTCTACACTTTTTAACGTTTAGAAACGTAAGCGTGTTGAGGCCTCCCTATATTCCCCATCTGAGCGTCTAATCTGTCAACAAAGACGATAACGCATGTGTCGATAGGCATTAACTCAGTATCACGAAGATGGAGGGCGTTTGTGGGAGTCATAACACTCACCAACGAGATTGCCGAATTTATAGAAAGTCAATCGGTTTATTTCGTCGCGACGGCACCCCTTTCAGCACGAGGACATATCAACTGTTCTCCTAAAGGTGGAGTCGGCACCCTAAAGGTCATCGACTCCCAAACGGTAGCGTACTTAGACTACGTCGGTTCTGGAATCGAAACGGTTGCACATCTACGTGAGAATCAGAGAATAGTCATCTTGTTAGCCTCTTTCTCTGAAAAGCCCAAAATTGTAAGGATTCACGGCAAAGGAGCCTATTACGAACCTAACGACATCCGTTTTCAGGAGCTGAAACATAACTTTACCGCGGAACACTTTGGGGCAAGAACGATAATAGAGGTCACAATAACAAGAGTTTCCACCTCCTGTGGCTACGGTGTACCTAAGATGCAACTACTTGAGGAACGTTCAACAATGTCAAAGTGGTTACACAATAAAGGAGAGGACGGTTTGCGTAGCTACAAGGCCAGCAAAAATGCTCTGTCTCTGGACGGATTAGTCGGGCTCACAGAAAGTACTTAGTCCTTGAAGCCATAAAAGAAGTCTTTCAACGCCTCGCTGTTACCAAGAATGGAACCAGTAGTTCTAGCCAAAACCGATCCTCTAATGGGTCCGGCAGAGTTGACAAGACCATTGAAATATATACCCCAAGCAGATGCCATTCGTTTCTTTTGCGCAAGCATACCTAAGCCCTTCACGCCAGCTAAAGAAAGTTGTGGGTGTAGAACCGCAGTCCGATGGATAAACGACGCACCTCGTGCAAAATTGGAGTCGGACTCCAACAACTCCTTGATGTAGTAAGTAGCGGGATCGTTAGGAGCTTGCTGAATTGCCTGAGCAGCCAATAGCCCAGACTCAATGGCTTGAGCGATTCCCTCGCCCTGCAACGGATTTACTAAACCCGCAGCATCCCCTACTAAAAGAACTCGGTACTTACCAGGTGTAGTACCTGTCATTCCCATCTTAATCCATCCACCCAACTGCGTTTGTTTAGCTTCGTTCACATCCTCTTCAAACTCGACGTCCAAAGTGCGACGAACTAACTCTAGATAGGATTCCATCGTTCTCGTCGCCAACGAACCTTTCGATCGATCGTTCAGCACACCGACGCCAACTCCAATATTCAACCTTCCTTCCGTAGAAGGAAACACCCAACCGTATCCAGGGAACAGTTCATTTGCGTGGCCGAGAATGGATATTACGGGAGTACGAACCGTGCCATATACATAACGTCTGACTGCAAATCCTAACAGTATCTTTGCACGATCAACGAGTTGGAAACTTTCTGCGACGCTGGAGTTTGCCCCGTCCGCTCCGACAAGATAGGTAGCAGTTAGTGACTTCACCTCCTGTCCGGAATTGATCAAAACCACGTGTGGTTCATTGGAGTGGACCGATACGGGGAACGATGCGCGTCCTTTAATGAACTCCACACCGGAATCGAGAGCAGCATCAAAGAGAATCTCGTCAAATTGATAACGCGCAAGGGCGCCTCCGACGCCGTCAAAGTCAATTCCCGGGGCCGAAGGCAAGTGCACCCGAACATCGTTGGGAAGAACTATATCCATATCGCCTATTCCGACAAAGGACTCGACTTTGATATCAGTCTTTTTTAGGAGAAATTGAGCCTTAGGACCAATAACATCTCCACATGCCTTATCCCTTGGAAAGGAGTACCTATCCACCAGGGCTACCTTCAATCCCAAGTTAGATAGAGCTTTGGCGGCAGTCGATCCCCCTGGACCTGCACCTGTCACTACCACGTCGAAGTCAGGTTTGCCAGAAACGGTTCTACTGGGCATGCGCATATCCATATCAGTCGATTGTACTTCGCTTGATGTCACATGGACTAACCGAGCCGATTCATTCGTGCAAGCATCAAAACTCCCGCACCAAGCATAACGGCCGGAGACCTCAAAGCCATTGAAATCCTAACGAGGCATTGCACACCGTACACAACTATTGGAAGCAGAACCTCCATTAGCACGTCTTTTGGATAATTAGCGACGTCACATGTATAGAACTGATAGTCGGAAAGCGGCAACAGTATTTTAGAAGTGATGATAACGTTCCAAGGCACGAAGATCGACCCATAATGACACGACGCCTTCGGGTCGAATCAGCCCACGTAATCTCTCTCTGTCTTCGTCGTCGAACTTGGTTTAAAGGAGAATATTCTCATCGAGTTTCCGACAACAAATACAGATGAAAATGCCATGGCTGTACCAGCAATTACCGGGTTCACCAATCCGAACACCGCCAGTGGAATAGCCAAGACATTGTAGCCGAAGGCCCAAAACAAGTTCCACCTAATGGTGTCTAGAGTTTTTCGTGCAACCTCGACACCATCGACAGCTTGCGTTAACCCTCCTCTCAGAACGACGATATCACCTGCTCGTTTAGCTATGTCGGTACCTCCGGCTAGCGCTACGCCCAAGGTAGCTATAGAGATGGCACTTGCATCATTCGTACCGTCACCTATCATGAGTACTTTCTTTCCCTCTTCAAGCAAAGTTTTGACGAAGTCAGCCTTGTCCAACGGAGAGCACTCGCCAACATAATCAGGCACTCCCAACTCGGCGGCAACTTGTGAAACCACACTGCGGGAGTCACCACTTAAGATCACTATCTTCGAAACTATCCGTCTTAGACGTTTGAGTGCCTCCAGAGCGTCATCTCTTATGACATCAGAAATCACAAAACATGCCACCACCTCATTATCTATGGCTACGAACACTAGCGACGCCATAAGGTCCTTGGGCGCTGCAACCATTGCAATCTTCTCAACATCTCCTTCAGAAACGTTACAGTACGTCGTCATAAGTCGCATGCTTCCAACCGCAACTTCGTGGTCTTCAACCGTGCCCCGTACTCCAAGACCATCCAGAGATTCAAAGCCTTTCACCTCATAGTGCTTGAACTCCTCGTTCTTGCCACAATATCGTTGCAAGGCACGGGCATATGGATGAGTGCTCGGTTTTTCTACTCCCAAAACTAACGCCAGGACAGAACTCTCGTCATATAAGGATGAGATCGTGATAAAGCGCTCTACCCTCAGCTCTCCATATGTAACCGTTCCCGTTTTGTCAAGCACAGCAACATCGAGATCTCCAGCAGATTCAAGAGCCTCCGGCCCACGAATTAGTACCCCGAGTTTGGCAGCCCGACCCCCACCGACTAAAAGCGCCATGGGTGTGGCCAACCCCAATGCACAAGGGCAAGCAACTACCAAAGTAGCTATTGCCACCGCAAGCGCCTCATCGATTGCTTCGCCTGCTACAACCCGTACAACAAACGTCGCTAGCGCTATCAACACGACGACTGGTACAAAGATCGCTGATACCTTATCCACACTGCGTTGAACTCGCGCCTTTTTAGACTGAGCCTCAGTCACGGTTTGTAGTATTTGCCCGACCAAAGCATCCGCTCCAACTCTGCTAGCGCGTGCTTCGAATCGCCCTTGAAGATTAATTGCACCACCAAATACTTCATCGTCGGGCACTACCGTAACGGGCTGAGACTCCCCACTTAGTAGCGAGAGGTCTACTTTTGCTCGTCCTTTAACCACAACGGCATCAGTAGGGATTTTGTCCCCGGTATTTACCACAAAAACATCCCCAACCCGCAGGTCGGAGGCGTGTCTCAGATACTCATGTCCATCCACAACAACTGTAACATCAAAAGAGTTATCGTACTCAAGATCCGATATGAACTGGGCAGACTTTGCCTTACCCCTGTACTCCAAGAACCTTCCCAGCAAAATAACGAAAACTAAAAACGCGGAGGTGTCTAAGTAAATGTCGGGACTATGCGGATTCACCGTGGCACTTAAAGCAAAAGACATCTTGAACCCGGGCACACCAGCAGGACCAAAAAGCAAGGCATAGACGGACCAGAAAAAAGCCGTCAGAGAACCCAACGACACAAGCGTATCCATCGAGGTACTGAAGTGCTTAAGATTACGCCAGGCTGCACGATGGAATGGCCATCCGCCATAAAACACTACAGGCGCCGCCATTGCAAATGCAATCCATTGCCAGTTACGAAATTCAGCAGACGGGACCATGGAAAGTATTAACACCGGCACGGATAAAGTGCCAGATATTACCAAACGCTGAAGCAGTGCATCGCTCTTTGAATCTCTACCATCTTCTATAGAGTCAATAGCTCTTGATCTATCTACTTCCTTTTTGCTATTGGGAAGCTGTGCTTGATAGCCGGCGGCTTCAACTTCTTTTAGAAGTTTGCTCACATCGACAGCACTGGGTTCAAAGACAACTGTCGCTCGCTCTGTGGCAAAGTTGACTCTAGCTGCTACTCCATTGATCTTATTTAGGCGACGCTCTATCCTATTTGCACACGAAGTACATGTCATGCCAGATATCTCTAACTCGACCTGTCTTGTGTTTTCCTTGGATTCGTCTGTCACAACCATGAATTTCCTTCAGTGGTACTGTTCAAAGCACCGAAGCTTCATAGCCTGCTTCATCGACAGCAGCTACAACGTCATCATCAGAGAACTCTCCTCCTGAGACTGTCACTTTCTTGGATTCAAGATCGACGTCAACATCGGTGACAGACTTAACTTTAGAGACCTCTGACTTAACTGCATTGACACAGTGCTCGCAGGACATACCCTCAACCAGGTAGACTTTGGTACTCACAACCGCTCCTTAACGCATGTTCACTTTTTCTCAATTCTACTTGAATGCCTCAAGCCACCTGTAACACTTGGTAACCAGTGACACTTGGCAGAAGACCTTTGTCATTTCACTCAGTATAACACCCCAACCATCTATTAGGTCTCAAAAACGGCCCAATAAGGCATTCCTACGCTTCTTTGAGGTCAAGACACCGACTCCAATACAACCCGCTAAGTTGCCTTGAAAGATATATGTCAAAGCTCCACCACGGATCCATATACAGCTTCTCCGTTATACTTGGTACGTGCCGTCCGTTCACGCTGCGATATCATTTGGTCTAGTAGCCCTACTCCTTATAATGATTCCGGGACCAAGTGTACTTTACAGTGTCACACAGGCACTCATGAATGGAAGGAACGTCGCTCTGCTGACCGTTGCAGCGAATACAGCGGGAGTCTTAACCCAGGGTTTAGTGGTCGCTTTAGGAATTGGACTGTTCTTCGTCCACTCTTTGATTGGATTCACTTTCTTCAAGGTAGTCGGCTCGATCTACCTCATATACCTTGGAATATCTACCTTCCGAGCACGACGTCACAGAGCCGAGCTTGTCAGTACGACGATGCCGCCAATATCTACCTCAAAAGTACTAACACGAGGATATACAGTAGGAGTCTCCAATCCTAAAACTGCCATCTTTATGGCCGTCGTCTTACCTCAATTTATCGCAGCACCGACTAACTCCTACACGAGCCAAATGGTCATTCTAGCTTTCGAATTTTGCGTCATCGGTATCATCTCCGACAGCACTTGGGTCTTAATCGCTGCTAAAGCAAAGGTATGGTTTGCCAAAACACCGCTCAGACTTGAATACCTTGTAGGATTCGGCGGAGTAGTGATCATCATATTAGGGTTCGTGCTGTTGAGTTTTGTTCCCAAATCTCTCTGAAACTTAGGAGATGGGCCTAACCAACTTCTACACCTGCATGCCAAGCATCTTTATTGGCATCGGTATTTGCCTCCGCAACACATAGCAGAGCCAGTTCATTCATTATGGACTTTGAAAACGACGAGGTAGCAAACCGGTCCTGTTCCTCAACAGCTGCATGGAAGGCTCTATGAAACTCACTCAATGGCAAATTGGTTAATCCTCTATTCTCAATAAACAGTTGTAACGGGCAAAGGTTCTCCTCAGTTACCAAATTGACGTTGGTGTGCATAAAACGCCAGTGCGACGCTAGGGCACCAAGGGAATAGCGAATACTTCGGGTCCGTCTCATCGGTACAAATCCATGGTACCAAGCAGTAAACGCGGACTTGGGCATGGGACGAGCGATGACATAACCTTGTCCTCTGTGAGCGCCCAAATGGGCCGCCATCTCGAGAGACCCTAGATCTTCGATCCCTTCGACTGTGACCTCCAATCCGAGATCACGCCCAAGAGTTATCGCCATTCCCAAGAGATCGAGCACACGTAAGGGATCTTTGTAAACTCCTCGTAACACCAGTTGGTCTATCTTTACTCCGTTAAACTCTATCTCGCGAAGTCTCGCAATGTTAGAATGCCCAGATCCGAAATCATCCATCGCCAACGTCACTCCAAGCTCCCGTATCTCGGCCAAGGTTTCCTCGATCCTTGGTGAGTTCAGCAGCTCGTCCGACTCAAGGAGCTCCAATTTCAACCTCGAAGAGCCAATCGAGGAGTTCTGGATCAAATCTTTCAACCAATCAGCAAGTCCACTCTGAGTAAGTGACTTAGGGTGAATATTGATCGACAGTGATACATCACCTACTACAGCAGACAGCTCTTCCACATCTGAGATTGCCTTCTCTGCTCCCTTTTTCAAAAGGTATTCGAGTTCCCTAGAGTTAAAGATCGGTATAAACATATTTGGTCCAACGATGGATCCATCGGGAAGAATAAGCCGAGCAAGTCCCTCAACTTCCTTCAACTCACCCGTCTTTAGGTCAACGATAGGCTGAAAGTACATCTCAAGGCCATCGGCATACATAGCATTTCGCCATCTACGCATCTCTTTCGTTGGATCAGTATCACCGTTTATGTCGCCTAAGGTTTGATACAAAGTTGACAATCGGCTCTGGATAGCTAGTAATAGCTGGCGTCCAAGAGGTGCATCAAACATGTCGAGATACCGCCCAGCCAGGATCAACAGTGAAACTGGTTTCATCGCTGAGTCATACAATGGTACAGCTGCGACTGATCTGACTCGCGATTCGTCGGCATTACCATCTGTCAAGTAACCAATCTCGAAGTTTGTTGTTACAATAGTTAGATTTCTCCAGCCGTCACTAAAAAAGCTGTTTCTCTCAGCGTCATAGCTGGAGTGTTCAAACAGCTTAAGAAGATTTTCGTAGTTAGTAGTCCCTGAATCTGAACTCTCATCAAGGGTCAGTTCACCCTCAGCGTCCATAGATAACGTACAAAGGAAGTTCATCCCAGGAATTAGTAGGATCTTTTGAAAAATTCCCGAAAGCGACCTTTGCCAGTCCCATCTTTCCAACACACTAGCGTCATTGGTCACTTGCCTGCAGGTCGCGATTGTGGAACGTGTTGTTTTAAACTGGGCTCTCAAGCCCTGTCGAACAATCAAGTCCAAGAACTCCAAAACGTCTCGCTGGGAGCCGACCTCTAACTCAACAGATTTCAAAGAACTCGAAACAGACTTTTCATATCTGTCCATCAAACTTACAACCTCTGAAAACGAGATACCCATGTAAGCAAAGATGTTTCCTAGATCTCTTTCCAACCTCTCTCGTTCCGATCCAGGATCAACCCCACTGACAACGATTCCTAGATAACTTAGAATCAGGTCAGTTAACGATCGAAAACCAAACTCGCTGAAATGTCCAATCCGATCACCAGTCCTAAGAGACCGCCCCAGGGCTGCCATTAGACCGATTGCTCTACGTTCTAAAATCGGAAGTACTACCGTTGAGTTTGAGTAAAGAGACGTTCGTCTCAGAGGTCCCAAACCAACGCTGTTCGAAGTGTCGTCATCTTCTAGAGCACTTACCTCTTCGGCCCTCCAGCGCTCCCACCAAGACTTTCGCCTGATCTTATTGGCCTTACTTTGGTAAAGAGCTGCGTCGGCCCTCCTGAGCAATACGTCTGGGTCAGTTCCATCTTCGGGGTAGATCGCAACTCCCAAGCTGATTTGAAGATACGTGTAGTTTTTATCTTCTCCAATTTTGAAGGCTCTAGCATACGTTACTTCCAGGCGACCAAGCAGATCCTCTAATGACTCTGAAGGATTCTCAATCTCTAAAACAACGACGAACTCGTCTCCTCCGAGTCGCGCAACGAAGTCTGACGGCCGGAGCGCACCTTTGAGTCGCCGCGAGAACTCTCTTAGGACTTCATCTCCGCAGAGATGGCCAAAGGTATCATTGATGGGTTTGAAGTTGTCCAGATCAATCACACCAACGACAAAGCGCGTCGAATATTTTTCACTTCTGCGGAAGAAGTCATCCAAAGTTTGGTCCAAAACCAATCTGTTCGGCAGACCGGTAAGGGGGTCAACTCGAGCCAAACGTGACTCTCTTTCAAGCGCGTGATCCAAGCGATTCTTCAGTTCTATCTCGGCTATTCCCCTACCAATCAATTGAGTCAAACGCCGACAAAGATCCAACATCTCGCCATGAAACACCGCTGCTTCACTAGCGACGATAAAAACCACGCCCCGACGTGTTCCCGAGACCTCAAGCGGCAGACCCAGGCAGGAGTGCCACCCATACCTCTCACACAGCTGCCAAAGCGGGTCTTTTGACCTATGACGGAGATGGTCGTCCGCTAATGGTTCTCCATTGTCCCAAATCAATCTTAGAAAGCTCGACTCAAGAATCCTAGGATCCTCCCTAACGATGGAGATCGCCTCCTTGTCTCCACTCCCATCAATCGCTTTAAGCTCAGCTGCTCCCCTACGATCAAAACTCACCACGCCTACACCCACAAAAAACGGATACTGAACTAACGCGCTACAGCTACCACACAAAACGTCAGACGCGGTCTTGGCTCCAAGTACAACCTCGCCAACCGAAGACAGTGCCTTGTACATTGTCTCTAGGTACCTGTTCCTCCCATTAGACTGTAAGAGTCGCAGGTTCTGCTCCAAAGACATTGATAGCTCTATCATCTCTTTATCAAAGGAGCTCCACAAATATTTTTCTTGTCGCATTACGATACACAAAAAATAGGGCCTACTGTCATCAGCTGGACCAAGCTTGAGACGGCGAAGCACAATCTTATTTTTTCTCTTAGTCCTACTACGCCCGTCGCTACCAAAGTAAACGCTAAAACTACTTGACAAGGGATGCGCAGTTGACAAAGGATCGTCGCCTTGATCGACGCCTGAACTTGCCGAGCTAGCAAGTTCAAAGACTTCAAGATAGCGTTTGAATGCACCCGCTCCGTAACTGGCCACTTCCTGCCAAGAGTTGTTGACATCTAAAGTGGCTATCATGGCGTAATCTACAACGTCGATATCACCAATTGCATCAATCATCCTCATTGCAACTTCATCCAACGCACCTTCAAAACTCATCCCCACCGTATCGATTTTGGACTTCGCCATTTCAAAGTCCAAAAACCGTCGGTTTCTCTCTGCGCGGCGCATAAGTCCAGTAGAAATGATCGTAAGTATTAGAAGTCCAAGGGCATCTAGGAGCCATGTTCCGATCGAGCGACGCATCCACAGAGCAAGCAACTCCGAGCTGTTCCAGCTTATGATCACCTTCCAAGGTGCAGAGGGAATCATCACCGACTGCGAAAGAGGTATGCCCAAAAAACGCTGTAGTTTCAGCTGTGGTATGTTTTGCACCTTTTTAGCACTGAAGACTTGGAAAACCGAGGCTTCGGACTTCGCAAACCCAACGTACACTTGATAAGGCGAACTCCTTAGCTTCGTGCTCAAAAGACCCGACAGATAGTATGGCGAACCAACGTAGAACGCTGTCTTGCCACCAACTTCGCTTGCATATCTCGTACTCACCAAGAAATGATGAAACCTTTTCGAGTACACGGGAGGCCCGACCAACATGCGGTCATTGGAAGACCAGAAAATATGTTCACTGTTGGGTGTTGGATGTAAAGAGGACGGGTGCTTAGCAGTAGACCAGATAATCTTTTTCCCAGAGCTATCCAAGACATTGATCGCGGCCAGACCTGGATTCTCACGAAGAAGCGTCAAGACAGAGCTGTAGATAGAAGAGTTTTTGAGCTTGCCAGCGGATATCTCGCTTTGAGTCAGATTTCCTCCAAGAAAGGCCAGTTCTTCGAAGTGGTAGAACATACGAGCGGACACCTCAGATGCATAGTCGTCGGCGTAGTCTCTAGCTTGAGCAGCTAAATAGGAGTTGTTGGCTCTGATTCCAAGAAACTCGGAGGTTCCTACGATTCCGAAGTAGAGAACAAATATGGTCACTACCACGCGCTTTGCGACCTTCACAGTCAAGAATCGACCTTTCCCTTCGCCTTTGGTTCTCCGTCGTAGGTTCAAGTCATCCTCACTAAATAATGCGAGAGACACACTGCACTATGGGTCAATTTGCCGAGCTTCTATAAAACACTTACATCGGAACGATGTCGGATATCTTTAGGATGTGATCACTATATAGCGTTCAAGACCTGCTCGAAGGATGTCCCTCCCATAGGCGGCACAGACACGCACTCTGCTTCAGCAGTGGCAGTTCACATATCAAAGTCTCGTAACAACACTAAGAAACGGTTCCTCAGTTAATTGACCCAGACATTACCCTAACTTCGTACAAACAGATCTTTACCACAATGCGGTATCGGGCACAATGCCCCTGGCTCTAGTCATGGAGATGTAGAGCATAACTGGGGTAAGAAACCCCTAGAAGTGCACTCAAACATCTTGATGATTAGCCACGTACTGCTTGATGCTTTCTGGCGGGGCGTTGGGAGCCTGTGACAAAGACTTGGAAAACTCATCGCACAGCCGAAGACGACCGAGCTTTGATCTCTTTGACGAGAAGATGGATGTGATCAGACACGGTCTCAAGTTCAACCAACTCAGCCCCTCATTCGATGCACACCTGGGTAAAGATCTCCTTGAGCTAAGTGTTGACGGCACACCGTACTTCGGATCGTCGGTGATAACTGATCTTGGGTACTTGGGACATCCCACGAGGTGATAGGTACAGAGTAGACAACGTTGTTGTTGGATTTGATCTCCACATCAAGGTGCATACAGCCATGTGTCACCACACAGACATGAGTTCACCCACTGTTTGGCACAACTATCACTTACACGTAAGTAGAGACACCCAGTCGCAGTTGCAGATAGAACGAGACAGCGCTCGATGAGTCTGGAATCTCTGTGTCCAAGAGAAAACAACAGCCTTTAGTACATCTACTCCCAAGAACAAGACTGCCTGTAGACTCACAAAACGGACCTATCTCTGGGAAGTCTGCGGTTGGAAAGTCCAAGGGACAAGAACTCTTCGGCCATGATGGTCGTTCAGGATGGCTTCAACCCGGGTGGGTGTTGATGGCACAAGACCTGAGTGTCTGCTGGGCACTCAGGCTGCCTGAGCCAAAACTCCTCCGGATCTGTCCGTAGGGAGGATTGAAAGCACGACGTATATTTCTCCACATGGCGAGATCGCCGCACAAAGACCTATCTCTGGTTGCCGATCAAGTCATCGAACTTGGTCAGCACCTTCGCCAAGACATCGCTCGAAAGAGAATAAAACATCCAACGTCCCTGGCGCCTTGCACTTACAAGACCAACTTCAGAAAGCACCTTGAGGTGATGAGAGATAGTCGGTTGAGACTTATCGGTTGGCACCACAAGGTCACAAACACATAGTTCCTGGTCACTCGCACCTGCAATTAACGTAAGTATCTTTAGTCTTACAGGATCAGAAAGAGCCCCTAGTATCTTTACGTCGGCGTCGTCAAAGTTCACTTCTTTGGACACTGGGGCTGCACCCAACCTAATCAGAACTTCGTTTTCAATCTTCACACCAAGACCTCGTAATTATAGATGTTTTGTCTCTCAAACAAATCTTATCTCAAAGCAAGCTAACACCGCTCCTCATGTATTATATATTGACATTCATCGATATAATATATTTCGAAATATAGAAGGTGAGACGTAATGAAAGTTGTAATAGTCGGAGGAAGTGACGCGGGCGTATCGGCAGCACTTCGAATAAAAGAGCTTGAGCCCAGCTTCGACGTACTCATCGTCACCAAGGATCATTACCCCAACTTCTCCGTCTGTGGGTTACCCTATCTTCACTCCGGAGAGATAAAGGATTTTACATCCTTATTTCACAGAACTCCTAAAGATCTCGAAGCCTTGCAAATCAACCTCCAACTCGATACTGAAGTCTCCATGATCGACTCCGCCAAGTGCCTTGTAGTCACGTCACACGGCGATGAGATCGCCTATGATACTTTGATACTCGGAACTGGCGTCCTTCCGAGGAAGCTACCAGTACTTGACGATCTCCAAAGCCCATCCGTCTTTTATCTACACTCTCCTTGCGACGGAGAAAGGCTTGAAACCTATATTCGAAAAAAACATCCGCGATCTGCACTAGTTATAGGAGCTGGCTATATAGGTGTAGAAATGGCAGAAGCTTTCGCAACTCGAGGTATAAGTTCCTATCTCATAGAACGAAACGACCAGATATTTCCCTCGGCGGAAGTCTCTCACTCAAACAGAATCCAAGAAGCCCTTGAGGCAAAAGGTGTAAAGGTCTACACTTCCTGCGGAGTTAAAACTGCGAGCAAGACAGAGGATACTAAGGTATCGATTACTCTAACAAACCAGGAGGCCCTGGAAGTTGATATTGTCATCGTCGCAATCGGAGTTCTGCCCAACAGCACGTTGGCTCAAGCAGCGGGACTCGCATCGGACGCCCAGGGAGCGATAGTCGTAGATCATCATATGCGTACCTCAGATCCACGCATCCTCGCTGCGGGAGATGTTGTCCATACGTTTCATCGCATACTGCAGCGTTTCGCTTACCTTCCGCTAGGTTCAACAGCGCACAAGCAGGGGGCCATTGCGGGGGAGGTCGCTGCTGGGAGCGTAGCCCATGAATTCAAAGGATCAGTGGGGACTCAAGTTTTAAAAGTCTTTGAAAACGTCTTCGCGACCACAGGAATAAAGCTGGCTCAGAGTCTCCATGAAGGATACGATCCCGTTCTTGTAGAGATTGAAGCAGACGATCACAAGGCCTACTACCCTGGTGCAAAAAAGATTTTCCTCTCCCTACTGGGAGACAAAATCACCGGCAAGCTCTTAGGAGTTCAGATGTACGCAAGAACGACAGCGGCCGTTCATAAACGTATAGATGTCGCTGCCACGGCGCTATATAACGACATGACTGTTGCAGATCTCTTGGATCTTGACCTCAGTTACAACCCACCACTTGGTAGCCCATGGGACCCACTACAGGTCGCTGCAGCTGAGTGGCTACGGAAAACTGCAACCTTTAAAGCTTCCTCTCAGAGATGAACCTACTCATTGGAGCCACAGTATTCATCGCAACCTTGATCTTGGTAATCTGGCAACCCCGGGGACTGGGCATCGGTTACAGCGCCCTTGGCGGTGCCGTAGTGGACCTAATACTGCATATCGTCAACCTCCACAACGTTTATACAGTCTGGTCGATCGTGTGGAATGCGACCTTCACTTTTGTAGCGATAATAATTATCTCTTTGATTCTTGATGCAGCTGGCTTTTTCCGATGGATTGCTCTTCATTTTGCACTGATCGGTAACGGCAAAGGACCTCGGCTGTTTGCTATGGTGATCATCCTTGGTGCGCTCATCGCAGCCATGTATGCTAATGACGGCGCGGCCCTCACGCTTACGCCGATAGTTGTCGAATTAATGCTTGAGCTCGGATTTTCGCCCCAGATCTCCTTAGCTTTCATCATGGCATCTGGATTCATCGCAGATACGGCAAGTCTACCCTTTGTCGTATCAAATCTCGTAAACATTGTCTCGGCCGACTACTTTCATATCGGCTTTGTCAGTTACGCAAACACTATGGTACCCGTAGACGTTGTTGCAGTAATTGGAAGTCTCGTCATTCTCTATTTGTTCTTTCGAAAGACTCTTCCCAAGTCCTACGATAACTCCCAAATAGCACCACCGTCGGAAGCCATAAAAGATCCTCTTACATTTAGAGTTGGCACGATTGTAACCCTAGCCCTTCTTGTGGGATACTTCCTCTCCAGCACATTTAACATTCCGCTCTCGGTAATTGCAGGAGCCGGAGCACTCGTCCTCGCTGCAACTGCTTCAAGAACCCAAAGGCTTTTTGCGCCTGAAGCTATGCCTACTCCACAAAACACAAGACAACCAGTGATAAACGTCAAGTCACTCCTCAGGGAGGCTCCATGGCAGGTAGTGTTGTTCTCTTTGGGCATGTATATCGTCGTATACGGATTGAAAAACGTCGGTCTCACGGAACATGTGTCAACTATATTGGACCAGATAACAAAGGGGGGTCCGTGGATCACCTCAGTTGGAACTGGTTTTTTAATCGCTATTTTGTCATCGATTATGAACAACATGCCAACAGTATTGATAGGAGCACTCTCCATAACGGATAGTCATGCCCATGGTACTATCCAAAGTCTTCTTATCTACGCAAACGTCATAGGAGCTGACCTAGGACCTAAACTTACGCCCATCGGATCGCTCGCAACACTGCTCTGGCTACATACCCTTAAAAAACGGGGAATCGAGATATCGTGGTGGAGGTACATTAAAACGGGATTCACCTTGACCGTACCACTATTGCTGATAGTAACAACGGCACTATATCTACGTGCAGCGATCTAGACACGTTATCCATACCCACACCGTCTCAAAATTTCACACCGACTCCTAAAGGCAATAACAATTCCTTATACAACTACGCTCTAAAGTAACTTGTACGTATGGAAAATGGAATTATCCAAGTTGAGCGCGTCTACCAGATGACGCCAACCAACAAACAACAGTATCGAGTTCTAGTCGATCGTCTCTGGCCGCGAGGCATCAAAAAAAACGATCTCGCCTTAGATGCCTGGGAAAAACTCCTCGCTCCAAGCACAGAACTGAGGAAATGGTACGGGCACGATCTTAAGCGCTTTTTAGAGTTCCAAGCAAGATACAAATGCGAGCTACAAAGCGAATGTGCGTTATCCAAGATCGACGAGCTCAAAGAACTCAGTCACACCAAGGACTTAATTCTTCTCACCGCGACTAAAGATATCGATCACTCCTCAGCCTCTGTGCTTAAAGAGATCCTTGAAGAAACCTGCTCAAATCGGTGACCGATGTAGCAGCGTGCATATACCCGACGCAAGGAACTCATGCCACGTGAATCCAAAAAAACATACCTAAAAAGACAAAGGCGCCAGCTGAAATATGGGCCTCTCACCGTCTTGTGAACATCTTAAAAGGCTTCAATAACTAGACCTAGAGGAACTACCAGATGGTTAACGGCTTGTCGTAATCGTCATTACCTTTATCCACTGAACGCCGCCAGCCGTTCACGCAAGTCATCAGGAAGAGGTGCAGTAAAGGTCATGGGTTCTTGCGTGACAGGATGGTTAAACATCAAGGTCTCCGAGTGCAAAAAGGGTCTCTTCAACACCTCATCCCCTTTACCATACACCTCATCGCCGACGACGCTATGTCCTAGTCCTGCCAGGTGAACCCTAATCTGATGGGTTCGCCCTGTCTCCAGAGTGACGGAAATGAGCGTGGCGCTGCGTGGACTCTCAAATCTCTCAAGAACCTCAAATCTAGTCCTTGCCTCTTTCCCGCCACTTGAAACCTCCATCTTCTTAGAGTTTCTGATCGATCTCCCTATAGGTGCTTCGATTAAACCGAAACGGGACTCTAAGTGTCCCTCGACCAAGGCAATATATCGACGTGAGAATACATGAGTACGAACGTCTAAACTCAATGCCTCAAAGGAACGCTGACAGAGGGCAAATACCATGACTCCGGAGGTTCCTTTGTCCAAGCGATGCACAACGCCTGGACGCAATGGGTCACAGTTGATCTTCGCCATCTCTGGGAACTTCGCCAGAAGCACCGCTACGACCGTGTCACGCTCATGGCCCGATCCAGGGTGGACAACCTGATGAGCAGCTTTATTCACCACAACAACGTCCGAGTCATAGTAGAGAATGTCAACGTTCAAGTCTGCCCTTGGTTGGAGTTCAAATCGTGAACTCAACAAAGGCTCATGAATTTCAATTAAGTCTCCAGGAGAAAGCCTGAGAGACTTTGCAACGTTGCTACGTCCTTGAACACAAACATTACCATTTGCAATTAATGTGAGAGCCTCTGATCGAGAGATGTCAAACAAAAGCGCGAGCGCGCGATCTATTCGCTCGCCGCCAAGAGACTCAGGTACCGCTATCGTCTCCAACTCTCATCCTCCCTGCTCCTTGTGCCTTGCCATCCTCTCAGTTCGCAAAGATACCAAAGCGATCAATACCGCTCCGATTACAATTGATGAGTCTGCAAGGTTAAAGGTGGGCCAGAATCCACTATATATAAAGTCGACGACAGCACCCGCGTGACCGCGAAAAATCCGATCGCTAACGTTGCCAAGCGCTCCTCCGGCAACCATTCCAAGAGCAAGCCTCATCACAAGCGACTGAACTTTGAACGAGTAGAGGAACAATATAACGGCAACGACAACAGCAACTATTCCAATGATATCTCCATAACCCGTAGCTAGGGAAAATGCAAATCCGCTGTTGTACTCTAGCCGAAAATAAAATGGACCGAAGATGTGCACCGGTCCATTCTTCAGACTTGAGACGGCAATGGACTTTGTTATCTGATCAACTATAAAAACAATGATCGCAACATAGATAGCCAGGGCCGCCAGCACTCTCTCTTTTTGATCAGACCCCGACATCGCGAAAGCTATCTTTTGGAAAGTCCACCCTCTTTACACTTCACACACAAACGGGCGTATGGAAGTGCCCTCAGTCTTGCACGTGGAATCGGGTTATGGCAAACCTCACATATACCGTATGTACCGTGGTTTATCTTTCTAATTGCGCCGTCAATTTCTTCGACAGCAGCCCTGGCTTGAGCTGCTAAGGCTAGATCTCTCTCGCGATCGATGGTGGCTGTACCACCTTCACCGGACTCTTCATCAAATTGAGTGTCTCCTGGCTCCGACTCTTGTGCAATAGTATCAGCCTCAGCTTTAAGGGCCGATGCTTGGGCCGCGTAGGTCTCGCGTTCCAAGTTGAGCAACTCACTTTGGCCACTGAGGAACTCAGAGTCAGAAAGATTGTCAATATCCTCATCGGGAAGATTTAGGTACTCTTCGACTCGTTCTTGAGCATTTTCACCTTGAATATATTGTGTCATCTATCGACCTCGGCATCTCCATGATCCACTTCAACTATCATTTAGCTCGCGCAACATGTAAGACCTAAGACTCCTCCAAAGCTCCGACACCCAACGGCATGGATGAAGGATCCGTCCTTACACATATATGATCGCTACAGAGTAGCAACTACCACATCAACTACATGCAGCCAACAAATATTTCTCCGTGTGCTCTCAGATGTCTCTGTGTGTTATGTAAACCACCTGTCAAGAGAGGCTAGGCGCTATGTTTAAATGGTATGTCCCCTAACAAAACGAATTCAAGATCAAAGAGCTACCCCAAAGAGTCTCCACAGGCGAAGTTGCCACAGATAGAAAAACAGATTCTAGAGTTCTGGGAAAAAGATGACACCTTCAAAGCCTCCATTGAGCTTCGTGAAAATGGAGAGGGGGATTTTGTCTTTTACGACGGTCCCCCATTCGCCAATGGGCTGCCTCATTATGGACATCTACTAACTGGATTCGTAAAAGACGCGATTCCTCGGTACAAAACTATGAGGGGTTATAAAGTCGAGAGACGCTTTGGTTGGGACTGTCACGGCCTTCCAGCTGAGATGACGGCAGAAAAAGAGCTTGGAGTCACAGAAGGACGTATAGGAATAGAGAGCTTGGGAATCTCCATATTCAACGACTACTGCTCAAACTTGGTAAATAGAACAACAGATGAGTGGCATAAATATGTTAACAGGCAAGCTCGATGGGTTGATTTTGTAAATGATTACAAGACCATGGATATCGACTTCATGGAGTCAGTTATCTGGGCATTCAAGACACTTTTTACCAAAGGGCTTATATATGAAGGATACAGAGTACTCCCATATTGCTGGGAGTGCGAAACCCCACTCTCCAACTTCGAAACCAGGCAAGACGACTCTTATCGCCCTCGAATCGATCCTGCGGTGACGGTTGCATTCAAAGTGTTCCCCGTTACTGATCAACCCAAAACGTGGTTCGAGCACGAGATTAATTTGCTCGCGTGGACAACAACCCCATGGACTCTACCCTCTAACCTCGCAGTCGCAGTAGGTCCCGACATTACCTACTTGGGTGTACGGCGAAAAAGTGACCGAAAAATATTCGTACTCGCCAAAGAAAGGCTCTTCGCATATGAAGAGAGCTTAGGAGAAGTGGAGGTTCTCGGTCAGATCCAAGGCAGCGTATTGATTGGCCGAAGTTTTCAGCCCATATTCGACTACTTCAAAGAAAGCCCAAATGCTTTTCGAGTAATAAAAGGGGAGTTTGTCTCCACCGAAGAGGGAACGGGTATCGTACAGATCGCTCCTGGCTTTGGTGAAGAAGACCAAGCGGTATGTGAAGCTGCTGACATAGCTGTGGTTTGCCCTGTGGACGATCGTGGCAGATTTCAAGAGCCTGTGAGGGACTTTGTAGGTGTGCAAGTCTTCGAAGCCAACCAAGACATCATCAAAATGCTAAAGGCAAAAGATGTGCTAGTGGAACAAAAGGACTATGAACACTCTTACCCACACTGCTGGAGGACTGATACGCCGCTCATATACAAAGCAGTCTCTTCGTGGTTTGTAAAAGTAACGGAGATTAAAGACGAACTATTAAAGAAGAACCAGGAGATCAACTGGGTTCCCCCTCACGTCAAGAACGGAGCTTTTGGAAAGTGGCTCGAAGGTGCTCGGGATTGGTCAATTACACGAAATCGATACTGGGGTACTCCGATTCCGGTGTGGAAGTCTGATGACCCGAACTACCCCAGGATAGACGTCTACGGATCTCTCGATGAGATCGAGGCCGACTTTGGAGTACGACCACAGAACTTACACAGACCTTATATCGATGAGCTCACCAGGGTCAACCCAAACGATCCCACCGGAAGATCCAAGATGGTTAGAGTAATGGACATACTTGACTGTTGGTTCGAGTCTGGATCAATGCCCTACGCACAACTTCACTACCCTTTTGACAATCGACAACTCTTCGAGGAGAACTTTCCAGCCGATTTCATCGTAGAGTACATCGGCCAAACGCGAGGATGGTTTTATACACTTCACGTTCTCTCGGTAGCGTTGTTCGATAAACCACCCTTCGAACACTGCATGGCTCATGGAATTTTGCTTGGTGATGACGGTCGCAAGCTTTCGAAAAGACTGAAGAACTACCCCGATCCCTGGGAGGTATTTGAGACCATCGGTGCCGACGCTATGCGGTGGTTTCTCCTTTCGTCTTCGATTCTCCGAGGACAGGAGGCCGTATTGGAAAAGTCAGCCATCTTCGACACCTTGAAACGAGTTATAAACCCAATATGGAACGCCTACTACTTTCTAACCCTTTACGGGAACGCGGATCATATGGTAGGATCCCTGGACGCATCGTCAACCTCGCTTCTTGATCGATACATTCTAGCCAAGCTTCACCAGCTCGTAGAGCTAGTTACTTACTCAATGGATCGATATGACATCTCCACTTCAACGGCGGCCATCGATGGATTTTTGGATGCTCTGACGAACTGGTACATCAGGAGGTCTCGAGATCGATTTTGGTCCAAGTCTGGAGTTGACAGCAGTATCGACTCCGACAAACAAGATGCCTATAATACTTTGCACACCGTGCTTGTCACGTTGACACAGATCTCAGCTCCACTGCTTCCAATGCTCGATGAGTACATATATCAACGCCTTACAGGCGAACGAAGCGTACACCTAAGTGACTGGCCAAGGGCCGACTGGCTTGTTGACGACGACTCCTTGGTGATAGAGATGGATCTCGTGCGCGAGGTGTGTTCTTTAGGCCACTCCATCAGAAAGGCAAACGGCATTCGCGCTCGACAACCCCTACAAAAAGTAATCGTCTCGGGTCCTGAAGCTGCTTCATTAGCCAGATACAAGCCTATCATTGCCGACGAACTCAACGTCAAAGAGGTCGTGCTAGACGATGACTTTGACGGATACGCCGAAGTGAAACTCAACGTTATACCAGCAAAGATTGGACCGCGTCTTGGTTCGGATACACCTAAGGTAATGTCAAGTGCCAGGTCAGGAAAGTGGAGCAAGGATGACGAGGGATTAAAGGTGGCAGGAGTGACACTCAATGACGATGAATACGAACTCTTGCTCCACCCTAAAGATCTTGATTCCACGCGAGTACTTGCTTCGAAACGAGCCGTCGTCACCTTAGATCTAATGCTCGATGACGAATTGATCTTAGAAGGTCTAGCTCGAGATGTAGTAAGAGAGATCCAAGCAGCTCGGCGAGACGCCAACTTTTCCATTACCGATAAAATACTGGTAGGTCTTGACGTGAAAGAGGGGCCACTCAAGGAGGCAGTAACTCGTTATCGAGGCTACGTGATGGAACAAACTCTAGCACTTCAACTCCTTCTTGATGACACCCACTCAAAAAGTTGGGAGTACCAAGGCGAGATACTCCCTTCGTTGGAAGCCGTCAAAGTGATGCTCAAGCGAGTTGCCTCTTAGGAGGCATACGTATGGTCCAAGTTGCCAAGACCACCAGAGGCAAGGTGCCTTACCGATACTTTGCACCAGTCGTGTCAGTAGCAGCCATGCTCATAGTTGCAGCGCTTACGCACACGCCATCTATTATTTTTCCAGAAGCAGGGGCCATCGCGACCATAGCTATTGTTCTAAGACCTCGGCCTGTAATAGATCGAGCACCGTTAATTGCCATCTTAGCAACGATAGACGCAGTCATTGGAGTCCTGTTAGCAGGTTTCTCCGGTCTTTCTGTTTTAAGAGAGGCTATGTCTCTCTTTATAGTGCTTTGTGAACTCTATTTCTTGCGTTCATCGTTAATACCGCTCATCTCTGTTACTATGCTTCCCGTTGTCTTTCACATCACAAGTCCTCTATACGTTGTTTCAGTATCTGCAATGTCTATCCTCCTTTCAGGAGCGACACTCTTAGATAAAACCTATAACCATAAAGACGAATCCCACAGCAGCTTAAAGACGCTTTCATTTAGCGATGGGCACAACAACGCCCGAATCACCTTAATCTTCACGGTCGTAGCTCTGATTTGGATAGGAAGCACCCATTTGTTCCTCTTGCCCTACTTCATGGCTCCTCCAATATTCGTCTCCGCATTGGATTGGCTACAAGAACAACATGTAGAAAGATCGTTCCTCATTCGACGTTTTTGTCTCCTTTTCGGCGCAACTTCGATAGGGGAGCTGGGCTATCTGTATATTGGGCACATTCTGGGTTCGATACTTGCCATTACAGTTGTCCTATTGGCTGCGAAGGTTGTCTCAGATCTACATCCACCCCTCATGGCAATAGCCATCTTGCCTCAGGTGGTTCGTCCTTCTAATCCTGGTCTATACATTTTTGGAGTCTTACTGGGACTTATCGTACTTTATGCTGGTAGTCACGCGCTAGATGTAGCTGCCAGCAGATACCTAAAGACAAGAACATCAAGAAATCACTCAAACCATTTCGACGTAGAGGAGTCCAACTAACAGTCGCCACCTCTTGCACCATCTTTGGAATTTATCCCAAAGTAAGAGACGATCACTGGATCAATAAAACCCTCTCAACAATTTTGACAATGTGTGCTCTAACCCAGTTATTTCCCCGAGACAATGTGTACGCAATCTATTATTTAGTATATACTAAATAATAGTGTCAGCACAAGAATCAACATCAGTCGAAAATCAAACCATCGACTCTGTCCTGCGAAGCTCAAGGGCTCTACTAGCGCTTGCCATTCGATCATTAACGGTTATCGATGTCGATCTCTCATTGGTTCAGTATCGATCGTTGGTTTACGTGGCGCAGCATCCCAACTGCACAGTCGGCGAACTTGCCGAGAGTCTCGGAGTCGCTCATCCCACCGTGACAAGACTGTGTGATCGACTCATCGTCAAGGGCCTCCTCCTTAGAAAACACAGCGAAAAGGACAGACGAAGAGTTGAACTACTCGTAAGTGAAAAAGCCGTTGACGCTCTGGCAACAGTTACACGAAATCGCAAGGCAGAGATCGCCCGAGTGCTAGCCAAGATCCCCAAGACGAAGTGGGAAGAGGTCGTTAACGCGCTCGATCTAATCTCTGAAGCCACTTCGGAAACAAAGGAGCGAACGTGGTACTAGTATGAGCGAGACTTCAACCTCCAGCGGCACGCCGATACCATCTTTCATGGACAAGGTTTCGTACCTTGCAAATACAATGAATCCCACGTTGAGATGGCTTTGTCTAGCACTACTAATTGGATTAGTTGCTGGAGTGGGTGCGGTAATTTTTTATGAAACGTTATCACTTTCCACTACTCTCTTCTTAAGCGATTTTGCACACTACCAGGTGCCACTCCCCACCGGTGAAGGCAACCTCGTTGGCTCCTCTCATTACTTAGATCCTTATCTCATACCCTTATCCACTACCATTGGAGGCTTGCTCTCCGCGCTATTGGTCTTTTCTATAGCACCTGAAGCAGAAGGGCACGGGACAGATGCAGCGATACGCGCCTCACACAAAAGACCTTGGGGGGTAAGAGTTCGTGTTGTTTTGGTCAAGATTGTAGCATCGGCCCTGACAATAGGCTCAGGAGGAAGCGGAGGACGCGAGGGTCCTACAGGTCAAATTAGTGCTGGGTTTGGGTCTTTAGTGGCGCGCACACTGCGTCTGTCCACGCGAGACTCTCAGATGGCTGTCGCCGTAGGAATTGGCTCAGGGATCGGAGCAATTTTCGGAGCCCCTCTTGGCGGTGCGATACTGGCCGGAGAGATTCTATATACCTCTGACATCGACGCCGTGGTCATACTCCCAGCTCTTTTAGCAAGTACCGTTGCCTATTCCATCTTTGGCGCTGCAGTTGGGTACACCCCCATTTTCGGATTCGTCACTACATCGCAATCAGTGTCAACTAAGTATCTCTGGATATTCGCCCTTGCTGGGATAGTCTACGCAGGGTTAGGAGTCTTATACTCGAAGGTTTTTTATACGACCGTTAGCCTGACGCACAAGGTCCCACTACCAAGATTCGTGAAACCCGCGATAGGAGGGTTCTTGGTAGGAGTAATCGCTCTTTTTGCACCTCAAGTGCTTGGCACTGGCTATGGTTGGATTCAGCTAACCTTTACAAACGCCCTAGAAACCACTCCCTTGATTCTAGTTATCGCCATCCCCTTTCTAAGAATTATCGCTACATCCCTTTCGATTGGCACCGGTGGTTCCGGAGGGATATTCGGTCCTGGAATGGTTATTGGGGCCTTTTCTGGGTATGGACTCTGGCGCGTACTTGAGCCTATACTTCCCCGACAACTCTCCCATGACCCAGCAATCTTTGTGATAGGCGCGATGGCAGCCACCTTTGGATCCGTAGCGCGCGCTCCAATAGCAATTACCATCATGGTATTTGAGATGACCGGAAACTTTTCGACTGTAGAGTCAACCGCAGTCTCTTTGGTGACGGCAACACTGGTAGTAGCACTGTTGAAAGGCAAGATCTACAAAGAACAGCTTTCCAACAGATTAGTGTCGATTCCAACGCGGCTCGACTCCTTGATCGCGTCACCGGTTCGACTTGACTCCTTGGAACGAGAACTCTGTCAAATACCGACCTGCGTTAAAGATGAGTACGGTAGACCTCCAGGAGAAGCCCTCTCTGCTAAGGCTCCGTCGTCGTCAGCGGCCAATAAGCATGCATTGCCAAAACCACAAAGAACTGTGAGCCTTCCTAATACAGCCGATCTCCGAGAAGTCATCTTAGCAAAGTACCTTCTTCAGCTAGACCACATCCAGCTAGTAGATCATGCCAACAGAAGATATATTTCATACAAAGACGTGATAAGGTCATGGGTACGTCAACATCTCGATTCATTTCCCCAACTCCTTATAGATGGTGAGTTGCAAGAATACCCGATCGAAAGTGATGTTGTCAACGATCCCTACGCAGCCCTTACTGTTATGGCATTACCACTAGCAATAAAAGAGCACGAATCGGGCAAATATCGACCCTTTGAAGGAAGAGTTAAAAAAGATGACACGATCGTCTATTTAGATCTAGATAGAAGAGATTAACCAGTAGCTGCAACTATAGTACGAAAACACGGACACTACAGAGTGGGTCTAACGCCTCAGAAACCTCTAGATCGATCGCCCTCTTTAGGAAGTCCGCTAGAGTTCTTCGTCGTCAAAAAGAACTGGAGCAGATGGACCATCTCCATCTAACAGTTGAAAGTTTGGACGGCCGAAGTGAAAGTCGGCCTCGCTAGCCGAATCGTCTATCTTTGTATCATCCTCAATAAGAGGAAGTGCTACCGTAGAGTCATCACCAAATCGATGCAGATCAGAAAATCCACTTTCATAAGAGGAAGTTTCCTGCGCTCCCAAGTCAGTCATGGCGCTGTCTGTACCAAACTCTGGGACGTCGAAAGCCATATCGGTATCCTTCGCATCTTCTGAGTCCTCACTAGCATTTTGAATAGTCTCCGACGCGGATGTATCCAAGGGGAACTCCAGACCCTTTTCTAGTCGATCCACCAGATCCATCAAAGAGGCCCGCATCTCTTCTTTCGCAGTAGCAACAGAGGACATAAGCGTCCTGACCTCTTCAACAAGAGAGGATCTACGTTGTTCTAAGGAATCGACTTCACTCGCAAGAAGCTTGGCTCTCTCTTCCACTAACGCGTTAGCTTTCTTGTTAGCTTGTTCAATCACCTCATCAGAACGTCTGCGCGCCTCTTCCTTTAGGAGTTCTGCCTCCTTTTTAGCGTCCAGCAGCGCCTGGTCTGCTGCCCTTTGAGCCAAAAGCAAAGTTCTTTGGATTAGATCATTTCCAGCTGACACATCACTAGCTGGATTACTTGAAAGCACTCTGGGTTCAGAAGTTGGAGTCGTAGAACTCTTTGAGACTACCGGAGGATTGGCTTCATAACGAGCTATTTTGGTCTTGGCCTCTTCAAGTTGAGTCTCAAGGACATCAATACCTCGAGCGACCTGCTCCAAAAACTCGTCCACATCGTCTTGGTGGTAGCCACGCATACGCTCACGAAACTCGACCTCACGAACCTGCTTAGAACTAATAGCCACCGACACTCCCTCCTTAAGGCTTGACACCTTCAAGTTCCACCAGCTATACTATCGGCACAATTACCCATTGAATTAACAATATGACCACTAGTGGCGAAAGATCGAAGGTCATTGGTCCGGAACCAATCCTAGGCATAACTCTCCTAACGGGCGCCAAAACCGGTTCAGTAAAGCGACTCAAAAACATTTGAGCTCTATACAACCCAGAGTCCGGAGGAGATGGAAAGTACGAAAGTACGATCTGAGCCACAATGACAATTACATAAAGTTCCAATATGGAACGAATAAGGGACTGAATCCCACCCATTTTAGTTACCTCGAAGTACTGCTCGTTCTGTTATACGCTCCATGTCTTCCTCGGTAACTTCAACCTTGGCCGGAGTTATCAAGTAGACCTGCTCAGCTACTTTCTTAATCTTACCCCCAAGCGCGTAAGTTAGACCTGAGCAAAAATCTATAACTCTCCTAGAGATCCCTGTATCCAACCCTTCGATGTTTACAATTACAGGACGACCACCTTTCATGTGATCGGCGATCTCCTGTACATCTGCAAACTTAGACGGTACGGCAAGGTGTACTTTTGGTCCATCGCTTTTAAAAGGTCGGACAACCGACGGTCGACGGTCAATGACTTGGGTCGGTTCTTCGGAGTCTTCCACAACCCTTCGTGTTGAAGGTTCACTTTTAACTCCTGAGCGCGACTCTGGATAGGTATAGCTCTCTCTCACTGAAGGTGGATCTTGAGTAAGAACCTGAACTCGAGGTTGGGAGCGACGTTCCTCTCCAGCTCGTACACTCCCGGCATAGGCAAGGGCATCTTCTCTCAACTTAGGTTCCTGTGTGAGGTTGTGATACTCAGATCGAGGTTCCCGATACTGTTGAGACCTTGTTACAGGCATCTCCAACTCTTCTTCATCGTCGGTAATACCTAGCCACACCATTGCCTTATGAACAACGGACGCCATCCAACTCCCCTATCTACTAATTACTTTCCTAATCAACTTCTAGTTGTAACTCCTCAAAGTAGGTCTTGGGCCCAAAAGAACCCTACCTAATCTAAGGTCCGTGGCACCGTTAGCCAGTGCCACATCAAAGTCGTCACTCATGCCCATTGAGCAACGCTTAAGACCATACCTATCACAAAGATCTCTCACTAGTCTAAAGAACTCCGGAGCCCGATAACCACTTGTAATCGAAGCAATACCCATTAATCCCACGAGATTTAGGCCCAAGTTCCGACTTGTATCTACACCTTCTTCCAACTCTTGCAACCGAAATCCATTTCTACCAACCTCTTCATCTGATCGTACTTGAAGAAACACCTCTCCTTGATACTTGAGTCGTGCTAGATCTCTGATCTCTGAGACTCGAGACAATGAGTGTATTGCACTAGAAACCTCAGCAATCTTTTTCAACTTGGAGCGTTGAATCGTTCCTATAAAATGCCATCTCACGTCCTCAAGATTCGCTGCTTTAGAGCTGAGTTCCTGTTGATAGTTCTCCCCAAAGTCATAGACTTCGAGTTCACGCATGGACTCAACCGTTGCAACTGGAAAACCCTTGGTCACACAAATAATCCTGATCGAACTAAGCGAAACAACCTTAGAAATCCTCTCTTTGACCCCTTCTAAACGATTCCTAAGCTCTTCCCGACTCAGATGTTCCGGATAGTTATCACTCTCCGACAACCCCAACCCCTAAAATAATCCTCTGAGTAGTATCTCCACCCCTATAAGAGAAGAAACGCTCACTACAAAGTGTACAATCTTTTTCCTCATATATCATTGAAACGCCTTTAGTATCAAATATCTTTTTAACACATGCGGATAAATCCAAGAAGCTATGATCCTCTCCGACAAAACATTCCGACCCGAAACTTTTGGCAACTATTTGAGACTCAGGTCCAATGAATTCATAACACCGTGCACAGATGTGTGGACCTATTACGGCTTCGACCTCACTAGCGCCCAACTGCGCGGTCATAAAGTCTATGGCATTTTCTATAACGCCTGCCACCAGCCCCTTCCAGCCCGCATGCACCGCAGCCGTTATGCCTTTCGTCTTGTCATAGAGTCCAACAGGTACACAGTCTGCCACCATAACCGTTGGAACCAGAGATCTGTCGCCGCTAACGATGCCATCGGCCTGGGGAACGTCATTCCAAAAGTGCGAGGCTTCAACTACATCGTTTGAGTGGTATTGGGCGACTCGTATAACTTCAAATCCGTTGCTTTGGCCAAGACAACTTGCAATACCTTCGTGACAAGCGGACTCTGTCGAAAGCTTGTGCCCGTGATACATCGAGCATGTATCGCCATCTGTCCGTTCACTGTAGAAACAGATCCCCTGACCGTCGCTGAAGTACGCGACTTGCACGTCACATCACCTTAGGAACGGAGGAACGTCATCATCGTCTTCATCGTAAGTACCCGTGGCAACGGTACTGGGAATCTTCTTAGAATCTTCGGCCAAGGATATATAGGAGATAGGTTCAGGCTTTTTCTGCCGTGTGCCGGAGCCAAGGTTGATATCACCTGTGCCGTCAAATCCTGCAGCGATGACTGTAACTCGAACTGAGTCTGCTAAATAGTCGTCGATGACCGAGCCAAGAATAATGTTGGCATCACTATCAGAGGCATCATGAATAATTTTAGCAGCATCGTTGAGTTCGTAAAGAGTGAGGTCAGGACCTCCAGCAATGTTAATCAATATTCCCTTTGCCCCTTCAATTGACGACTCAAGCAGCGGAGAGGTGATAGCGTTACGCGCTGCCGTCAAAGCTTTGTTTTCACCGGTAGCCATACCTATGCCCATAATGGCAGTTCCTGCTGACTCCATGATTGTCTTCACATCGGCGAAGTCCGTATTGATAATCCCTGGAGTAGTGATGACATCAGTGATTCCCTGCACACCTTGCATCAAGATGTCATCAGCCATCTTAAAGGCGCTTACCATCGTGGTTTTCTCATTTGCAATGTCCATGAGGCGATCGTTAGGTACAACGATCAAAGTATCTACGTGTTGTTTCAACTTCTCGATTCCATCGGCAGCCTGACGAGCACGGACTCTGCCTTCGAATGCGAAAGGTCGCGTCACCACTCCAATGGTGAGTGCTCCAATGGTTTTAGCGATTTGAGCCACGACAGGCGCCCCTCCGGTACCGGTACCCCCACCTTCGCCAGCAGTAATAAACACCATGTCGGCACCTTGTAGAGCCTCTTCGATCTCTTCTCTATGTTCGTCAGCCGCAGCAGCTCCCACCTCAGGATTAGATCCCGCGCCGAGACCTCTTGTGAGTTGTCGACCGATGTCCAACGTAACGTCAGCATCACTCATGAGCAGTGCCTGTGCATCGGTGTTGACAGCGATAAACTCCACGCCTTTCAGGCCTGCTTCTATCATCCGATTGACTGCGTTTCCGCCGCCTCCACCCACACCAACAACTTTGATTACGGCAATGTAGTTTTGAGCATCGCTTGCCATTTGAGTCCGCCTTCGTGCCTTAGTACCAAATACTTTGCCTCTTGGAGTTCGCCATTGAACTCTCCGGGACAAGTAAAGTTATCCAAAGATCTTACCCCTAACTTCATGGTTCGGGCTTCACATTTGAAATACTTTCTCAAGAACAATCGAGCAGCATATAACCCTAAAGTTGAGCTTTAGCTAAGCCAACTCGTCGGTTCTACTGTTGGATTTGCTGGCGCCGAGACGTCAACATAGGAGGGTCCACCTTGTGATCCAAACGCTTGTTTCATAGCATCACATAGCTTCAGTTTCGCCTTTACAGAAGTGCTACCTCCGAGCTTGCAAACAAAACCCCCGCCGTCAGAAAGATAAAGCTCTCCGGATGGAGAAACTCCAACGTACTTGTATGATGCCAGTTCTTGTGGCGTCATTTTCTGTGCAATCAGTACAGCCCCCATAACTTGTTTGGGTAGTCGTTCTCCAACCGATAACGGATCGACGTAAGATGAACAGTTTCCAAAACCCTTTGCACTAACGACACAGATCTCCGGGAGCGGCGGCACCGAATTAACAGATACCTGTTGGAATAATATACCTCCACGGCTGATCTCGGCGAAACTCGAAGGGGCAGTCCTAACCAATGCCACCGGAGATCGTACACTCACCTTCACAACCACTTCAGAAGGAAGGGACTTACGCACTAAGACATTAGAGAACAACGGAGATCTCTTCAATGTGGTGGCCAAGACCTTTGAGTCCAAACTAAAGAGATTCTTACCCATGACACTTGCAAGCTCCGAGTCAATGCTTGACTGAATTGCAGGGGTAGCACCGAGAATCATCAGCTTACGAACCTTGAAGAAGGGAGTCCGACTAACTCCATAACCTAAAGACGCCACTCCTGAGATGCCAAGGACTCCGATAACGCTATATAGACGGAACCTCTTCCCTCTCCTTATAACCTTTGCCCTTCGTTCGCGAATCTTTCCGTGCATCATAGAGCGTCCTCCTCAAAGCCAATCAGCCGAATCTCCGTTTTAAGTTCCACTCCCAAGAGTTCTCTGACTCGTTGCTTTATCTCCACCATGAGTTGATAGACATCGTCAGCACTTCCACCTTCATCACATTGGATAAAGTTCGCATGCTTCATCGACACGTGAGCGCTTCGAACACGAAGGCCCTTTAGTCCCAGCTCCTCTATCAACTGTGCAGCTTTCTTTCCTGAATCAGGATTCACAAATACCGACCCTGCATTCTGTCCACCGGGCTGATTTTCACGTCTCCAGCGTACGATCTCAGAGATCTCTTCTTTGAGCTTTTTCTTATCAGCGTCGTAGCCAAGTTGAACTTCGCCTCCAAGCACGATCTGATCATCTCTGATGCAAGAGTGCCTGTAGCTTAGATTGAGCTCGGAAGCTTTGACTTCCTTAGGTGGTTCTTCATCCAAGAGGTCGAGCAGGGTAACTTTCAATAAACTACTGGCAATCTCTGAACCATGCCCTCCTGCATTCATCCGAACAGCACCACCAAAACTACCTGGAACACCCACAGCCCACTCAAAGCCACTAAGGCCACTGGCCGCGAGTTTTCTTGCCGCTACTGGCAGCATGGCCGCTCCACCTAGTTCAGCACGTCCATCGGAAAGTACTGACAGTTGCTCAAAACTTCCTTGAAGTTTGACGACCAATCCGTCGAAACCTCTATCTGAGACCAACATATTGGACCCATTACCAAGGACCAACAAGGGAACTTCGACATCTAATCTACCGATAGCCTCTTTGACCAAGAGCAACTCATCCAACTTGGAGACCTGTATTAAACCCTTAGCGGGTCCACCAACTCTATAGGTAGTAAGGCGGCCCAAAGCTGCATTCATCTGGAAATTTACTCCTATGAAAGCTCTCAGCCTCTCGGTCCAGCTAGCCAACACTTTTCCTCTGATACCATGGGCCGTCCAAAAGGATTCCTTCGTATGCAAAACGAGCGATTTTCATGGATTTTCCTCCACTAAGGCTATCTCACTCTCCAGAAGTGAGATGTCGCCAGCTCCAAGGGAGAGACAGAGATCGCCTGGCTGAAGTATCTTCTTCACCGTTTTAGCCAATTCAGACCGTTTGCGTTCGAAGATTACACTTGAACCGAGAACTGATTGGGCCCCTTCAAATACACTCTCGGCCGAAACTCCAGGTATTGGATCCTCACCGGCTCCATAGATCTCCGTAACGATAGCTATGTCGGCCCCTCCAAGTGCTTGTCCAAGCTCAAACCCTAACAATTTTGTGCGGGAGTACCTATGTGGCTGAAATACAGCCACCACCCGTTTAGGCGAAACTTGACGAGCAGATTGCAATGTCGCTCTAATCTCCGTCGGAAGATGAGCGTAGTCATCAACATAGCGGATGTCATCGGAGAGTCTTTTCAATTGAAATCTTCTTGCCACCCCAAGATAGCGAGACAACGATTGAGCAGCCCTCTCAAAGTCGACACCAAGCTGAATGCTCACTCCAATAGCTGCCGTTGCATTCAAAGCGTTGTGTACACCAGGTACTGGAAGATCTATCTGTCCTAGCCTCTTCCCTTTCAAGAACAGCTCAAAGGTGGTCAGGTGTGGTGCTAGAGCTAAGTTGCGTATACGCAGATCAGAGTCGTCTCTAGTTCCATAACTTAACTGGGGAACTCCCTCGGATATAAGACGAGCACCTTCATCGTCGACACATACAACAGCAGGAAGAGTTGACGCTCTCACAAACGTCTTAAAATCTTCACGTAAGCGTTCCAACGAACCAAAGTGTTCGAGGTGATCCACTTCAACGTTCGTTAACACAGAAAGATACGGATCCAAAGTTAAAAACGTACCGTCACTTTCATCAGCCTCAACGACAAAGAACTCGCCCCCTCCGCTTCTCCCGGAGGCGCCGACCTCGTTTAACTCTCCGCCTACCAAATAGCTGGGATCCACTTCAGCGTTTAACAGCATCAAGGAGACCATCGAAGTGGTGGTGGTCTTCCCATGAGTGCCGCCGACAAGAACGGCTTTTTGGCCTGACACCACTGCTTTGAGCAACTCAGCTCGACTAAGTACCCTTAGCCTGTGATCTTTTGCAAATAAAATCTCAGGGTTGGATTTAGCGATGGCACTTGAATAAGCTACCACCGTAGCATCGCCTACGTGTTCACCTTCATGTCCAACGTAAACCGTCGCACCTTCAGCCCTGAGACGATCGAGCACCACTGAGTCTTTAAGGTCGGAACCACTCACCTGCACCTTGCGTTGCAGCAATATCGTCGCCAGTGCAGACATACCAGAGCCACCGATTCCAACTATATGCACCTTATCTGAGCCGTTCAACACGACAGTCACCTCGCTCTATCTATCTTTGCTGACGCACCGAACGCCACCGCCACCTCTGCAACCCTTTTAGCTGAACCAAGATAAGCACATTGAGTAGATGCAGCCGCCATATCCTTTCGTTTTTCGGCATGGAAAATAAGTTCCCTCACAGCGTCAAAGAGACGTCTTGGAAACTCATCGCCTTCTAAAACCACCTGAGCGGCGCCTCGCCCTTTGGCATATCGCGCATTAAGCTCCTGATGATCCTTGGGTGACTTCGGAAGTGGAACATATATTGCTGGTACACCCAAGGCAAAGAGTTCGAACAAGGTTGAGGTCCCGGCTCTAGAGATAACCAAATCAGCTGCACCAAGCCACAGATAGAGGTCTGGATCAAAGTCCCTCACCTCATATTCAACGATACCCAACTGCTCGTTCATGTCAATCTTTACCTGATTCGTCTTGCCTTGGAAATGAACAACCTTCACTTTTTCGGTCAAATTTGATCGATCGAGCTCTAGATCCAACATCCTTAGCAACTCCGCTACCGCGGCATTTATCGAACGCGCTCCTAAAGATCCACTCGTGACCACCAACACCACTTCATTTTCTTGGATACCAAGTCTTTCCCTAGAACTGGCTCGAGGTCCCACAGGTGCAGTTGCGAGACTCACGATCTCCGAGCGAACCGGATTACCAACAACTTCGCTACGTCTTTTAACCCCCATGGGGAGCTGCGTGTCATCGAATGCTAATAACACTTTATCTGCAAGAAGGGAAACTGCATAGTTTGCACGACCCAAGACTACGTTCTGCTCCACTACAACAATCTTGGCACCTAAAGTCTTTGCCCAAAGAGTACCCATCAAGGAGTAAAAACCTCCGAAAGATACCACCACCTTGGGACGCCAACGACCAATGGGTTTCAAGATAGCCAAAGAAGACCGCAGCGTAGTCGCAACAAGACTCAGACGAGACAGAAGTGACGATCCCTTGGTGATTCCAGATCCTTTGTATCTAACCACTTGGTACTCCGACTCCGGAAGCAACTCTCGATCAAGACTACGGTCTGCAGTTAAATAAGAGAGTTGATCTAAAGTCAGTCCTTGGTCCAAAAGCGCATCCGAGACAGCTAGCGCGGCCATAATATGTCCAGCAGTACCTCCCGCAACGAGCAGGACCTCCTTGTGCCCGTCAGCTCTGGGATGTTGGCGTAACTTAACCAATGTCACAACCCACTTCCCCAATGTCCCATAAGCCTAACTCAAGATCACAACAACCTAGTTGTGGTTGTACGAAGTCAACGATGCTAGCTCCCTGCTCTATAACAGAGCGGTCACACCACATTGGCAATCTTTTCCTTATTTGAACGATTCTCAGATCGAATAGCTCGAGACAAGGAACCTCTTACGAGTCCCAAGGCCACGAGCAAGATTACTGTCGAAGATCCTCCGGCTGACACCAGAGGAAGCGGTACACCCGTTACTGGAAGAAGTCCTTCGACCGCACCGACATTGAAAAACACTTGGGCCCCAATCCAAAACGCTACCCCAAAACAAAAGATCGAGTCAATGCGATTGGAGACCAAAGTGGAGGCTTTAAACAACAGTACGACAAGAGCTACAAAAACTAGCAGAACTGCAAGTGCGCCAACAAGACCCAGGTTCTGTCCTATCACCGCGAAGATGAAGTCGGTCTGAGCGTTTGGAACATAGTTGTAGCTGCTTTGTCCTACTCCAACACCAACACCGGTCAGGTGAGCTGTCGCAAATGCGGCTAGAGCCTGTACCTCTTGATAACTTGACGTGCTTCTGTTTGCCCAGGGATGTAAGAATGCCAGAATCCTCCTGACGCGATAAGGTTTGTCCAGAGCCATCGCCACTCCTAGGATTAGACCTCCGCTTGTCACCATCACCAACTCACGCGCTCGAGTCCCACTTCCAATCAGTAGCGCAAAAGCTATCACTGCTACCAGGACCGACGTCCCTAAGTCTGGCTCAATAACTATCAATGCACACATGGTCGTCGCGACGACCAGCACGGGTAGAGTTCGCTTTTTAAAACCCAACTTTGGGTCGCGTTTTGCCAGCAAAGAGGAGGCAAAGAGGATAAGGGCTAACTTTGCCACCTCGGAGGGTTGCACTTGAAATGAGCCAACCCCCAGCCATCTACTTGAACCATAGACATTTTGGCCCAGTCCCGGAACCAGAACTGCGCCAAGAGCAGCTATCGTCCCAAAAAGTAGCAGAGGCGCAAGTTTTGTTAGATTGGCTGGCGAGATCTTCGAAGCCACAAACATTAAAGCTAGACCTAAAACCACCCAAATTGCCTGGTGAATAATGGCTGAATAAGGTACGAAGGAGTTCGCCACCGACACGAAGTAAGTCGCAGAAAACACCATTACAAGTCCGAACCCGACTAATCCGACAGCTATCCAAAAAGTTGCGCGATAGACGTCCTCAGGAGTAGCCTGTGCTGACAGAAAACGGAGCCAACCCTTCATGCACCACGCTCCCTCAATAGCTTTGACACCTTGTCCTTGAAATCAAGGCCTCGCTGACCATAGTTCTCGTACCAATCAAATGAAGTATTTGCTGGAGAGAGGAGGACCGCGTCCCCTGACTTTGAGGAGCTGTAGGCCTTTTTAACTGCTTCGTCCATAGACCAAGCCATCTCATAAGGTACCTCTGCACCGCTTAGGATCTGCGCCAACGACTCTGCGGATTCGCCAAAGACAACGACCTTCTTTAGGTGGCTTTTCGCGGTCAATATCTCTCTCAGATCCACATCCTTATTGCGTCCACCAGCCAGGAGAACTACTGAAGGGAAAGCCATCACTGCGGATACTGTGGCTGATGGAGAGGTCGCCTTCGAGTCGTTATAAAAACGCACCCCTTCTAACTCACCCACGTACTCAATTCGATGTTCAAATCCTGAGAACGAAAGTATGTACTCCGAGATCGCATCTATAGAGGCTCCCAGTTCTAAAGCCACGGCGGAAGCACACAGTAAATTTGCAACTTCGTGAGGTATCTGGCGTCTCATATCAGCTATGCGAACCAAAGGCCCGTATGGGGTCACTATTTTGCCTTTTTCTACACGATAGTCACCTTGGCCGCTCAAAGAAAAGGTGACTTCTCGGGGGCCACGTTCACGTTTCGAAGACCTGACAACCTCATCGTCCGCATTTATGATACGTAGGTCTCTTTCGTCTTGATTTCTCCATATTCTTTCTTTGGCCTCTTGATAGGCAGCCAGAGACTCATGTTGGTCCAGATGATCTGGCGCAAAGTTCGTCCACACCGCCACATCCAAGTGCAGTTCAATTGTCGAAGCAAGCTGGAAGGAACTGATCTCGATGACTTTGATTCCGTCTCGTGCCGCTACCTCTGATAGTGGTACACCAATATTTCCCGCCGCTATCGCGTCCATAGAAGACGATGAAAGCATCTGCTGAATCATCTGGGTTACCGACGTCTTGCCATTGGTTCCAGTCACTCCAACCAAAGTGCCACTCGAAAGGCGATATCCTAGCTCAATCTCTCCCATGACTTGGGCGTTACTTGGCATGAGTTCGGCAACGGGCCGAAAACCTGGGGATAAGACGACCAAAGTAGCCCAGGTAGCGCCAAAGGTACCAAGAAAGGCTCTTTGTGTTCCATAAAATACGACATTTGGATATGCAGTAGGCATCCAGTCGCTTCTTTTTAAGTCATCATCCACGATAGCGATCTCAAGAGCGCTCTCAGACAGCGCCGACACCGCTCCTCTACCACTTGTACCTGCCCCTACGACAAGAACTCTACGAAGATCAAGTTGGGAACCTCTCATCGTACTAGCGTTGTCCCAATTGATAAAAAGTCAGCATAAAACACTCCTAAACCAACTGCTGTAAAGATGGCAGCCAATATCCACAATCTGATGAGCACCGTCGTCTCGGGCCAGCCCAGAAGTTCAAAGTGATGATGCAACGGAGCCATCCGTAGCACACGTTTGTGGAACACTCTGAAAGAAAATACCTGCGCTATCACAGACAAGGTCTCAATTACAAACAAACCTGCCAAGATAATCAACAACAGATCAAGTTGCATCAAAAGAGCCAAGGCTCCCATAGTCGCACCGATGGCTAAAGAGCCCGTATCACCCATGAAGATCTTTGCTGGAGGGGCATTCCACCATAAAAACCCTGCCAGAGCTCCTACCATAGCCACCGATATCACGGCCGTATCCAAGGTGTGAGACACTTGATATATGGGGAAGTGACGAAACTGCCAGTAGCCTATCACTACAAAAGTCGCGAAGCTAAATATTGAAGATCCTGCAGCGAGACCGTCCAATCCATCAGTCAGGTTCACGGCATTCGAAGCTCCGATCACCACCAAAGTTGCGAAGACAATCCACCCAAGCGTCCCTAGTTGGATACCTAGTCCACTTTGGCGGTCAAAGGTGATAGACGTGGGGACGTGCGCCCAATAGTGAGCAAAAAGAGAAAACGTCAATGCTATCGCGAACTGAGCTCCGAACTTACCGGCCTTGGTCAGGCCGAGACTACGTCGATTTCTTATCTTTATGAAGTCGTCCAAGAATCCTGTGAATCCAGTAAGCACAGCAAGCGCCAGTGCCAACACTCCGTCGCGAGTGAAACCTTCTCCCAGGTTACCATGGGCAGCGAGATATCCTAATATGAGTCCAACGAGTATACCGATCCCACCCATAGTCGGCGTTCCAGCTTTCACCATATGATCTTTCGGTCCATCTTCGCGTATCTGTTGACCCACTCCCAGCTTCGTAAAACGATCGATCAGATAGGGCATGACAAAGCTGGAGACCAAAAGAGAAACAGCACCGGCGACCAGTATCGAAATCACTTATCAACTCCAAGGTAGCTCCGCAAAATTTCTCGAGCTACTTCGGTGTCGTCGAAGGCGATCTCTTCATCTTTTATGATCTGCCTTCTCTCGTGCCCCTTACCAGCTATAAGCACAACGTCGCCAGGGCGTGCAACAGATATGGCACGGGCCATGGCATCTCTTCTATCGAGTACCGTCTCTATATGAGACCCTGGAACCACTCCTGAGGCAATCTCCACCGCTATATCTCGTGGATCTTCACTCCTGGGATTATCGTTGGTAATCACAACGTGGGCAGACAAGGTCGACGCAACTCGACCCATCTCTGGTCGCTTGTAGCGGTCACGATCACCACCGCAGCCAAAAACAGTGATCAATCTAGCTCCTGTTGACAGCCGTAGCGAAAGCGCCTCCAAAACCGCCTTCATGGCGGCTGGCGTATGTGCGTAGTCGATGACTACGTCGAAGTTTTGTCCTTCATCTATGAATTCAAGACGTCCCTTAGGTTCCCCAGCGCCTTCCAACGCCCTAGAGATCTCATCCAGATTAAAACCGAGTCCCTCCAGCGTTGCCACGACTACAAGTAAATTAGCCAAGTTGTGCACACCTACCAGAGGAGATCGGAACTTTCGGCCCTTATAGGTGAACTCGGTACCTTGGCCACTTAGTCGATATCCTTCCACATCTTCCATGCCTACCGCTCTAAGAGGAACTTCGGCCTCTCGCAGCACTCTTTGGCCATATGGGTCCGACGCGAACACAACCGCCCGCTTCGTTGTCGTTCGGTCACGAAAAAGTTTAAGTTTTGCTTGGTAGTAGTTCTCCATAGATCCATGAACGTCAAGATGGTCCTGGGAAAGGTTAGTAAAGATCGCCGTTTCAAAGTTTACGAAGTCCGTGCGATGGCGATCTAGTGCAATCGAAGATACCTCAATAGCCGCGTATCTCTTTCCAGCATTGACGAACTCTCGTAACTGTCTTTGAAGTTCGGGAGCCTCTGGAGTTGTCAGACGACCCCATAAAGTTCCCAACTCTCCGCATGGGTGGCCCAGAGTCTCGAGAGCTTGAGAAAGAACATGCACAACTGTGGTCTTTCCATTAGTTCCCGTCACACCAATGACCTTTATTGCCTCAGAGGGATTACCATAGACGATCGCCGCTGCCCTTGCTATCTCTCGCCTAATAGAATCTTCCGGTACAACAAGGAGAGGGACACTGCTACTACGTTCTTCGCTCAGTAAGATAGCTGATGCTCCTCGAACTATGGCTTCGTCTATAAAGTCACGGCCATCACTCTTAGAACCTCTCACGGCTGCAAAGATCGAGTTTGGCGTAACTTCGCGATGATCGAGGTAGATATCAGAGAGAAACACCTCATCACGGTATCCAATCAACCTCGATCCCACTATGGCCTGCTTCAGACCAGAGAGCTCAACTCCACGTTTCCTATCGTTACTCGATAACAAATCTTCCCCAAAGTCAACTTTGCCGGCACCTAGGTAAAAGAACCGGTCTCGACTCTCCAACTCTACCGAACAAAGCGTAGCCATCCTGCCTCACCGATCGTATTGTTGTGCGCAATATTGCTAGAGTTTTGCCCAGTCGACTTCAACCTTATATTAACGCTTGGGGTTCCACCTATTATCTGTCCGTTGGGCTCAACTCCATATCTCTGCAGCGCATATGTCATGATTTGAGAGAAAACCGGAGCAGCTACGGATCCACCATAGATAGGTGTGGGCTGATTGAGTTCAACAATTGCCGACAAGACAGGATGCGCAGCAGGAACAAATCCGACAAAGGTACCCCAAAAAGCCCCGGGTTGATAACCAGGAGCGTTCGGCCACGGCTTCTGGGAGGTCCCCGTCTTACCTGCCACTTGATAACCCGCAATCGCGGCCGACGGAGCTGTGCCGTTTGGCTTGATGGCATTCTCAAAGAGCAAGCGCATCTCTGCAGCGATCTTTTTAGAGACGATTCTCTTAGAAGGTCGAGAGGGTGGGACGATACTCTTGCCACCGGGCTTGATGATCTTTTCGACTAACTTAGGAGTCACCATGACTCCACCATTAGCAACCGCGTTGTATGAATCCAGAACTTGAAGCGGAGTAACTGCCTCATCCTGGCCAATGGGAACTGACCCTATCGCCGTTCCTGACCACGTAGCAGGATTCTTTAAGTATCCATTTGTCTCGCCAGGAAAGTTAAGACCGGTGCTCTGACCCCAACCGTAACGTACGAAGGACTTCGTCAGGGTGTACTTTCCAAGCTTCTTGGCAATCATTATGGTTCCGACATTAGAAGACTGACCAAGTATCTGACCTACGGGCATGACTTGGGTGGGATGTGGTTCCGCGTCATGAAACCTTGTTCCTCCCACATAAAGCTGGTCGGGAACTAGGAACTTTGATGTTGGCGTAATCACATGATGCTCAAGGGCAGCGGTAAAAGTAGCAATCTTAGCAACCGATCCGGGCTCATATACGCTATCTACCGCGGTGTTGATCCATGACTCCGTAGGAAGAGAAACCCTAGCATCAACTGGCGTCGCTCCGGATGGAAAACCAGGAGGAGTAAGAGGCGCGCCCGGCAAGGGAGGTGCTGAAAGAGAGGCCATCGCCAGAATCTGTCCCGTTTTCACGTCCATAACTACAGCAGTTCCGCCAATAGCTCTGGACGTCTCCATCTCTGAAGCCAAGACCTTCTCGACGTAATACTGCAATGTCGAGTCGATCGTCAACCGCAACGTTGCGCCGGGGACTGGCGGCGTATAGGACACTACACCATCGGGAACAGATATATTGGTGTTCGTTACCTTATAAGTCTCAGAGCCGGCTTTTCCTTCTAACGCTGAGTTGTATTGATACTCGAGGCCAGAGATCCCTTGACCAAACGCGTTTGTCTGACCAATTACAGCCTCTGCAAGAGGATGCTGAGGGTAGATCCTTTCACTCTCCTGCACAAGTGAGATGCCAGGTAGTTTTGAACTGTTGATTAGCTGTTGTACCTTCGTCGAGACGCTACTTGGCACCAACCTCCTGATGTACGTGAACTGATTGGGAAGTATTAAAAGAGCTCTTATACGAGCTGGACTCATACCTATCACTGGCGCCAAGATTGCAGCCTCTGAGTTAGGGTTTGTAACTTGTGCCGGATCGGCCACTACGGACTTCAAATACACAGAAAAAGCCAGAGGTTTCCCGTATCGATCGGTGATCTCTCCTCTTGCGGCGGGAATGGCGGTAGTTTTTAGGACCTCCGAGTTAGCGTAAGCCGAGATCTGTGAGTTTGGAAGCATCGTGACTCTCACCAGTTGTCCAAATAGAAGCACGAAAGCGACGAACGATCCCAGTATTGACAGTCTGACACGTCTTTTTGAGACTAAATTTCGACTTAATTTAGCCAATCTTCTTACCCCCGGAGCCAGGAGGAGCCACCTGATAACCAGCTGGCAGGGGAACTTGCTGATGTGCCACGGGGATCTTTGTGACGCGCTGTCCACTTGACAAAGATGAACCACCTACAAGGGTACTTTGTGAAGGAGGCACCAAGCCCAAATTCTTCTCCGCATAGCGAACCACCCTGTTCGGAGAACTTAGTTGTCCAACAGAGACCAAAAGGCTCTGTTGGACATCAGAAGCTTTAGCCACTTCAGCTTGAACGTTCTGTAGCTTCAGTTGCATAGCCGCCATCTCAGCTCTCGCAAGTACGGCGACAAACAACGCTATCAACACAACGCTTCCAATCAAGAACGGAACCAAGCGGCTCCTAATTGCGTCAAGACGACGCTGACGCTCGACAACTTCAAGTTGGGGGCGCTTATATCTCGTCTCTCTTACAGGCTCCCGTCCAACTTGGGAGTTCTCAAACATTAGACCGAGGCCGAGATTAGACTTCGCCATCATCTACTTCCTTCTTGTAGTTCTACTTTTCTCATGGCTCTAAGCTTGGCACTGCGAGCTCTTGGATTATCTTTAATCTCCTGAGCGGAGGGCACTAACGGATTTCTTGTGATCGAGATCGCCCACTTGGTCTTCCCACACACACAGGGAAGTTTTGGAGGGCACGAACACCGATCTGTCGTCGCATCACGCATGAACTCTTTGACCATTCGATCCTCGCCGGAGTGGTAAGAGATTACAATTAACATCCCTGACGTCGCCAACAAACTGCGCGAGCAAGTCAATAAGGCGTCGAGTTGCTCGAACTCCCCATTTACTTCGATACGTATAGCCTGAAAAACAGTGGTAGCTGGATGTAGCCGACCCTTTAATGCTCTTTTCGGAATGGCGTCAGATACGATTTGGGCAAGTTGGTCGGTAAAGAAAATGGGTCGATGTTCCACCACCTCACGTGCAATTCGCCCTGCATATTGAACATCTCCACCTCGCTTTAAGACCTCGATCAACTGTGTCTGAGAGTACTTGTTCACAACATCTATCGCTGAAAGTTCGTCTGTCTTGTCCATACGCATGTCCAAGGGAGTATGGCCAGAAAAAGAAAACCCCCGGGCTGCTTCGTCAAAGTGATGAGAGGAGACGCCTAGGTCAGCAAGTATCGCACTAAATGAGCCAGCCGCTTCTTCTTGGACCGAGATGGCCTGTACATAACTCTTCATGTCCGATCTCACAATACAAACGCGCTCCTGGAATCTCTCGAGTCGTTTGGAAGAGACTTCGATGGCGTCCTCATCTCGATCCAAAGCAACAACATCCAGATCTGCCCTTAAGTCAAGGATCGCTTCAGTATGACCACCACCTCCTAGCGTCACATCAAGATACCTTCCCGACGGAACGTCGTGAAAAAGCTGCAAAACTTCCTCAAGGAGCGCCGGGCGGTGATAGCGGTTTGAAAGGCTCATCATGGAGATTCACCTGCTTCGCCAGATGTGCTTGCATAACTTTCCCATACAGTCGGATCCCATAGTTCAATACGTTCAAGCGCACCTTGAACTGACACGTCTCGTACAAGAGATGCCACTTGGCGAAGCGGCTGCGGTATCGGCATACGGCCTGACTTATCGATCTCTACTTCGAATGTCCCGCGTAGCCAGCTTCTAAGCCTAAGACGGGTAGAGGGATCATCCCACGAAGAGGGACTTATCTGACCAGTGAAGGCTTCGTAGTCTTCAGGAGTCCAAATAACTATGCAAGGATCTCCAAACTGGCTGGGAGTGAGAAAACAACGATCGCTGAAACATGTTCGATAGCGCGCGGGGAGTGTAATACGGCCTTTTGGGTCGAGCGAGTGCGCATAGGCTCCAAAAAACCTCGGCTTTTGCGCGTTATCAGACCACACGGCTATCTAAAACCCTTTCATTTCACCCACTTCTATCCACGATAAACCACAATGACCCACTATGCAACCATTTTCAAAGAAAAATAATCTCTGCATGTGCGTATATCACCACACAAAGCGGTTTCAGCACCACAAAATTCGGTCTGCAGAGATCTATGAATGGGAAGGTGGATACTTCCGTGATTCAGTTATGGTTAGAGATGAAGTAACTTAGATTGTGATCTGAGACACTGCCAGGAGAAGTGCGTCTTGACATCTCTTTGCCACAAGATCGAGTTCTCCAAAACAGGAGACTTCAAGTTCAAGAGCAGTCCAACTCATCTTGTCTGGTACGGGCACATTTGATCGTTGCAACTCTTGAACGGCGATGTACTGCCGCTCAAGAACCGGGAGCATAAAGTGATAGATCTTCCAACTCCTCGTACGTCTTAGCGAAACTCCCATAATCTTTCGACCACACGTCGTGATCTCGCCGTAAGACGTACCGGCAAAACACACAAACTTGCCCGCCTGCGAGTCATCAGGTTTTGACACGACTTCAAGGTCGTCTAGTCCGACTCCCTTTAAAGCATCTTTTGCAGCCTCGCCTAGATGAATCAGCTCCAAACGATAGTCCTGGCCCAAAAAACCAGGTGAGGAAGGGGAAAAAAGTCCTATCCAGATTTGAGCTTGAGGTTCCAACCATACGGCACCGCCGCCGTTGTCCCTGCGGACAACCGAGTAACCGCGGCTTTGATCACGTGAGTTCAGTTCATTCAGTAGTTGACGTTGGCCTGCGCCCAACGTCAACGCCTTGTCAAGATTTGAAAACAGAACAGTTGTCGGCTCTAAGGTAGATGGTCGAAACTGGAATATAGTGTCAACATCTCCCATATAGGTTGTGACGTTCATAGGACAATGGTAACTGGATACCTTCCATGAAGCGATACCAGGGAGAAATTTTCCTCAGCGAGTACGTGTCATTCGAGGAGATCCTCCTGGTTCTTGAGAACAACTGTCACGCGACACTCCGAGCAAGCGCTATCGTAGAACTAACTTGCCAATCCACAATATTATGTCAGATATGCCAACTGAAAAGTCAACTACGTACAAACGGTAATGAACACTCCTTTCTCGCTAAGCCTGTCGTTCGGCCGCCGTCTTGAGTGGATCACCTTGGGATGGAATGTCGTGGCCATCTTCATACTTGCATACTCGGCGATAGTCGCGCGCTCCGTCGCTCTCGCAGGATTCGGGCTAGATAGCTTGATCGAAATTGGTGCTTCGGCGGTGGTACTTTGGGAGTTGAGAGACGGAACACAACCAAAACAGCAAAGAGCCCTCCGGCTCATTGGCATCGCGTTCATCGCTCTAGCTATCTATCTGTCACTGCAAAGCAGTATCGTCTTGCTAAGTGGATTCCACTCCCGTCACAGCTCTATCGGCATAGTCTGGACATTACTAACTGCTGCAGTAATGTTTCTCCTCGCAGCCGGGAAGGCCAAAGCTGGAAAGACGCTACAGAACCCCGTACTTGAGACCGAAGGACGTGTCACCTTCGTAGATGGAGTTCTAGCAACCGCTGTTCTTGTAGGTTTGACGTTGAACGCAACCATGGGTTGGTGGTGGGCAGATCCAGCCGCAGGGTATATTTTGGTGTTTTACGCAGCCAAGGAGGCAAAAGGTGCCCTTTCTCGGTAATTTCGGATCGACATCAGTTTCGGCACGACTCTTGGTGGTACTTGGTCTTAATCTGATCCTGTTCGCATCGCTTTTGGTAGTAGGATCCACCTCTCACTCGCTGAGCGTCCTAGCCGAGGGAGTCGACTGCCTCGCAGATGCGGCCGGCATTGCTCTGTCTTTAATGGCGATACGGATCAGTCTGAAACGACCAGTATCAAGACTTCCTACGTTGGCCGCGGTGGTCAATATCACATGGCTTCTTATCCTGAATCTGACCATCATCTTTTGGTCCACTGTTCGGCTCTTGCACAAAAGCCACCCCGTGCAAGGTGTACAGATTCTCATCGTTAGCGCAGTGGTTGCAGTGGTAATGGGGTTTGGTGCATCCATCTTAGTAGATGGAGACGATGACGAGAACGATGGCGTCCACCTCAACCGTCGGGCGGCGCTCCTGGATACCATATCCGATGCGGCAGCCGCTTTGGCCGTGGCCGTAACTGGTGGGATCATCGCTGCTACCAATGGATTTTACTGGCTTGATCCAATCGTTGCAGTCCTCATTTCACTCGTGGTCAGTTACCATAGCATAAAACTACTTCGGAGGCAGGCTCGATTATAAGGAACTGTACAAGGGTCCCTCGACTCATAATGTCTGTAACTTGTCAGTTGGTCTGAACGAACAAAGGCCGTAGTCTCACCAATTTTATTTAGGCGCTGCTCTTTAGAACTTGTCTTACAACCGGATCATTGAGAATCTCCAAGCCGTTGGCTGAACTCGTCCAAATCATAAAAACACCGCAATATATGCGTGATCCCTCTGACGAAAAGGCTTGAGTCGACGACTCTGAGACGTCAAATTTACACCTGAGATCCTGTTGTAACACCAGTTTTGGGTAGAAAGCTTTTGCGGATACACCCAGTTCTCAGTTCTAGTCGACTAGAACCAAAGCCTCGGTGAGGGCAGTACTCCCACTGCGGGACGCGCGACAACGTAACCTTGAAATAACTCCACTCCAAGTTCTCTCAAGGTCATTACTTCATCCTCTGTTTCCACACCTTCAGCAATTAACCTTATGCCCAGATCTTTAGTTAGTCCAACCATTGCTCGCATTATCGAACGTTTACGATCGTCAAGATCGATACCTCTCACGATAGCCATGTCGATCTTGAGAATATCGGGTCTCAGCCTAAGAAGATGGTTCAATCCCGAGTATCCCTCCCCAAAATCGTCGAGTGCGGTCATGAAACCCAAAGATGAGTAAGCAGAGAAGATTGATGCTAAATGTTCTCGAGATGTAACACGTTCTCCCTCCAACACCTCAAAGATTAAGTGATCTTTAGGGAAACAGTACTCCTCACTTACCTCCAAAGTAGCACGTATGCAGCTTTGAGGTTCATAGACGGCATCTGGTATGAAGTTAATGCTCAATCTTGTGTCCATCTTGAGCAAAGAAGCTTGCTTGATTGCCATAACGCGACATGCCTGGTCGAACGCAAACATGTTTGTTTCATCCACTTGCAACAGTACTTCGGCAGCGGACCTTCCGTCTAGACCTCTCACAAGAGCTTCAAAAGCAAATATCTCCTTGCGAACAAGGTCCACAATGGGCTGAAAAGCCATGGTGATTTCATTCGCAAAATCTGTCTCGCTACAGGTTTCGTTACAACCTGGCGAGCGTCTAGTCTCTAAAGAAAGTTCTGAAAACACGAACAACCCCTAGCTGAAAGTAAGGCCAGAGAACTCATCGGCTCAAATAGTTTGATCCTTTACCAAAGTGCGGTTATCGGGCACAATGCCCCTGGCTTTAGCCATGGGGATGTAGAGCATAACTGGGGTAAAAAACCCCTAGAACTGCACTCAAACGTCTCGATGATTAGCCACGTACTGCTTGATGCTTTCTAGCGTGGCGTTGGGAGAAAGTCCGAGTCACCTATCTCCGAGCTGTCGAACGCTGGTCACCCGATCAACGTGAAGCACACCACTTGGTGCAACGCCGCAAGGCCAGAACCCGAAGTAGTGCTCAGATGCGAGCCTTGTTTGATCTATCTCAGACTAGCAAACCAAAACTAGCAACCTCATCTACCAGTATTGATTTATTAATACCAGACCAGTTGGTCGTGGTAACGTGATGGAAGTGATGCTAGGTAACCCTAACCAAACCGCGGAGCCAGAAGCCCCGTCCGTGAGGGCAGGGAGGTTCACAAGTAAATTCTCACTACGCTATACGCATATCCTGCTCACGTCCATGTGGTTCTAGATAGGGTCGCCACTCTGGACGTATGGAACCCAGACAGATCGCCCAGGCTCGGCCTTTCGGTTGGGATGGTGTTCTTCTGAGAACAAAGTTGGTCTCTGAAAGAAATCGATCTTCTTTTCGAGAGTTGCACATCTTACAACTGGCCACTACGTTTTCCCACACATGAAGTCCACCCCTAGAGCGAGGTATCACATGATCGATGTTTTCCGCCGGAGCGCCACAGTATTGACAGGTGTGCTCATCTCTTGCAAATATCGCTCGTCGTGATAACGCAATACGAGGTGACCTAGGTACATTTACATATGTCACTAACCTTACAATAGAAGGCTCGTCCAAGGTCAAACGCTCTGAGCGGACTATGCTACCTGTGGCTGTTACTAGATCCGCCTTGTCGGTCACAACCAGCACCACAGCACGTTTGGTAGACACTAGACAGAGTGCTTCGTACGTTGCGTTTAGTACGAGCACTCGAGACATGCTACCTCGCGCTCCGGCTCATACTCAAATGAATCATCAGGAGCCACTCGCTCTTCGCCCTAAGGTACAAGGTGGTAGTCATATTTGCTCTTAATGTTATCAGGAAATCCTTCGCTCTGTGACCAACTGACGACTAATTCAGAACAGTTTCCTTTGAAAGTGGCACCAGTTAAGGTAGTCGATAACATCAGGCCACTTCAATCGTCCATCACTGCCTGCGTAGGTTTCAACTCTGAACCTTCGGTAGCGATGTACTTGTTTGAACTCTTTGCCCTTCATTAGCGTATAGAAGCCGCTAAGTAGATACAACTGAATCACAGCTTCTTTGAACGTTCCCACATTGATCGTTGATCGACCCGTCACCGTTTAGCCCCTTGAGAAGAATTTAACGCACCTCGGTCCACTCGAGGCTCTTTTGGAAGACCAAGAACTAGTTCTCCCAAGATATTTTTTTGAATCTCTGAAGTGCCTGCATATATAGTTCCCGCTCTAGCATTTAAAAAAGTCATCACCCAGGAGTTCGACGAATTAGGTGCTCCAACGTCATCTGTTTGAAAAGCCGACGTTGGTTTTCTTCCCGTTGGCACTAAGGACTCGAGACCCAAGATATCAACCGCCAACTCAGTGACGATCTTGTGATACTCACTCCAGTACAATTTAGATATGGAAGCCTCCGGACCAGGAGTTCCTCCGTTCAAGAAACTCGTTAACGTACGATATCCTAGATACTTCATTATCTCCACCTTGGAGTAGCAGCAAGCAATCCGATCGCGAAAGATCGGATCTGATGTTACTCCATTCTCTTTGGCAAGCTCCAAGAGTCGATCCAGTTCACCTCGAAACTTGATGGGAATAGTAGCCGCTGCCTCACCTCTTTCATATCCAAGCAACGTCATTGCCACAGACCAACCATCTCCGGGAGCGCCTACTATATTTTCTCTCCCTGTACGAGCATCGGTAAAAAATACTTCGTTGAACTCAGACTCACCCGAAATCATTTGAATCGGCCTGACATCCACCCCTGGTTGATCCATCGGACAAAGCAAAAACGAGATCCCCTTGTGTTTGGGTGCCTCAGGATCCGTCCTCGCCAAAAGAAAAATCCAGTTTGCCAGATGTCCTGCCGATGTCCAGATTTTTTGTCCGTTGATTACCCATTCGTCTCCATCTTTGACAGCTCGACATGCCAAATTTGCAAGATCGGAACCAGCGTTGGGTTCTGAGTAGCCCTGACACCATCTATCCTCACCCGAAAGAATCCTGGGCAGAAACTGCTTTTTCTGCTCTTGAGTACCCCAATGAATCAACGTATTTCCTAACATCTGGATACCAAAGACATCGTTCGGTCCCCCAGAGGGAACCCCTTCCCTTGTAAACTCTTCAGCGAGTACGACTTGCTCGAGTTGCGAAAGACCAGCTCCACCATACTCTTTGGGCCATCCCATCGCCAGGAAACCTTCTTTATAGAGAATCTGACGCCACTTCGCGGTAAAGTCATAGGCCTCATCTTTTGACAAGGCTCCTACGCCCTTCCAGTTCTTGGGAAGATACATCTTTAAAAACTCTCGCACCTTTTGGCGAAACATCTCCGCGCTTTTGGGGTAGCTTATGTCCATAGTAGAAAACTTACCTTAGCGGACAAAGATTGTCTTATCAGGGTTTTATAAAACCTAAAGGCGATACAGGGCCACAGCCGCACCTGATAAAGACGCAAAGTCTGCTCCCAAGCTGGTAGGAAAGATCTCTAACTTCTCCAAGAAGTCGAGTCGTGCATACTTCTGTAATGCCAAGTTGGCAGATTCGAAGAATGGTGATCCATAGCCCAAAGCAACAGATCCTCCCACAAAGACGCTGTCAAAGTCTAAAAGAGCAGCCGAAGATGCAACAGCCCTAGCCAAGAGGTCTCCGCTATGTCTCATCCAGTCGACAGGAGCTTGATCAGCCGAAACGCCTAATATTTTTTGGGTCGACAGACCCGAGATCTCCGCCTCCAGGCACCCTCGCGCACCACAAGCACACAGATGGCCCTCTGGAACGACCTGAACATGTCCGATGTGACCGGCGTTCCACGATCTCCCATCTATGAGATGACCATCAGCCACAATGCCAGCACCAACGCCGGTTGAAACAACCATGCCCACGAAGTCGCTACGTCCCCTGCCCGCGCCAAAGTACAACTCTGCCAACGTTATCGCCTTAGCATCGTTGTCGATAAAGACTTCACGTCCAACGAGTTCCTTAAGTCTACTTTTTAGCGGGAAGTCTCTCCAACCTGCAATGTTCAATGGCGAAACTAGTTCTCCTTCTCTCGCCATTGGACCACCGCAGCCCACACCAACAACTTCAAAAGTGTAATGCTCAAGATAAGGTATTATCAAACTCTCCAAAGATCCATAAAGCACTTCGGCATCTATGGACTTCGGCGTCAAGCACTTGGAGGTCTTAAGTATCTCCCCATTTTCTGTGACCATGGAGACCTGGAATTTCGTGCCACCTATATCGATCGATAGTACGTTCACAAAACGCTACTTGTCCTGATTAGGAAATCGTCCTTTAAACTTGCTACCCAACTTTGTCACTGACGAAGCCTTGGATCCGGAGGAATTCTTTATCTCATGCCAGCTGGCTTTGCCCATCCGCCTCAAGTTTCTATCAAAGACTAACGCAGAAACCAACATAACAATGAAACCAAGAAGACCCAAAAGAACTGAAGCTGTAAAGGTAGCAACCGTAAAAACAAAGCCAGCAACGAAGCCCAAAGTCGCCCACTTAAGATTTCGTCCCGAATGCTTGTAGACCGTCTCTGACCTCATGCGATCAGCAAACGCCGAGTCTTGCTCGTAAAAACTCTTTTCTATCTCTGAGAGTACCCGCAGCTCGTTCTCTGAAAGCGGCATAACTCCTCCTTGGTCACACTCGAGAGGATCACTAAATTTCTCTATAAATAACTTTACTACGAATGACGATAAGTTGACTACCCAATAATCTCATAGATTTATCGGTAACATAGGACAAAAAGTAAATTGGGATTATCGTATCCGCAGAAATATTCTGCTTTATGCACGCGAAAAGATTGCGTTTTTGCTCTTTCCTCCTTATAGTGCACCAACAGAACATGCACCATGCATATTGCATACCGTGAGTGAATATTTACCGCAGAAGTTCTTCTTCATGGCATGGTCGCTCTCTCAATATCTGAAAAACTAATTAAGACAATTTTAAAGAACCGACCATACGAAATCCTTCAGCATACCTAACGCCGCAACGTTTTCCAGTCTCTTCAGCCATGCTTCTTATCGCAGCACGGGCAGCATCGGGGTTATCGTCAAGCTGACTCTTGTGTGCCAGGACAGCCTCAACTTTAACGTCAATACTCCCAGCAATCTCAACAAACACATCTGGTTCCAAAGTACCACTTAGTAGTGCCGCGGATATACTATGAGCAAAACCTCTTTCGGGAAAGTACTTAGGCAGACTAGCAGCGGGAAACACTGCATCCAAAACCGCCCAGCCCAATTCTCTATGATCTCGATGGTTGAAGTAGTGATCAGAGAAAAAAACTGCTGTTGGATCTGGTCCTAAAACAACATCCGGCTTTTTCTCTCTTACCAGTCCAACCAGCTCACCTCTGAGATGGCTGTCGTTGACTAGTTCTCCATCTTTCCATCCCAGCATCCGAGTGTCTTTCACTCCTAACAGCGACGAAGCAATATCTGTCTCTTGACCTCTTATAGTTGCTACATCGTCATCCAAGAGGGAGATATCGGTAGTACCTTTTTCTCCCCGAGTACACACAACCAGACAGACCTCTGCTCCATTGTGTGCCCATTTGGCCAAGGTTCCGCCACATGCAACGTCAACGTCGTCTGGGTGAGCATAGATAGCTAGAACTCTCTTTGGAGTGACAGTCAATTCTTCGTAGCGCAACTATGGAGCCTCAGCTATCGCTTTTAATGCCACATCCAACTGTTGATCATCTACATCAAAGTGTGTGACCAGGCGAACATATCCAGGAGCTACCGAACCCCCAAGCACGCCACGTTCTCTGAGAAAATCAAGGAACTTATCGACTTGGGCATGTGGGAAAATGATAATATTAGTTCTAACTGACTCTGGATCTAGACACCCAGCTCCAAAGCGCTCAGCTACAGCTATCGCCACTCGCCTTGCACGTTCATGGTCTTCGGACAACCTTTCACGCATCTCACGCAAGGCAACAAGACCAGCAGCGGCAAGTACGCCCCCTTGGCGCATCTGTCCCCCAAGAATTGCTCTTTGCACCCACGCCTGCTCGATGAAGTCTCTGGTTCCTGCAAGTAAAGATCCAACAGGCGCGCCCAGCCCCTTTGAGACACAGCTCATCACCGAATCCGCATAAGAAGCATAGGTAATAGGATCCACAGAGGTGCTGACTGCAGCATTGAACAGCCTCGCTCCGTCCATGTGAATCTTCGCCCCTGGAAAAGTCGTTCTAATTCTCTTGAGCACCTCCAGGTCCGCAGGTACGCCTCCCGCTGGCATGTGAGTATTTTCAACACATACCATCTTTACGGAAGAGCCCAAAAAATTAAACATCTCTTGCTGCTTTGCAAGCTCCACGACATCAAGCTGACCACCGACATCGCTAACAGGCATAATCTGCACTGATGAATTGATTGCACCTCCCATCCGTTCATACTGCAGCACATGTTGTCTCTCACCTGCCAGCACCACATCACCTGGGGTCGTCCAAGTTCTAAGCGCTACTTGATTGGCCATCGTTCCAGAAGGTACAAACAGTGCAGCCTCTTTGCCCACAATTGAGGCATACTCCTCCTCGAGTTCCCGAACAGTAGGGTCTTCACCATAACGGTCATCACCCACTTGGGCACTAGCCATTGCTGCTCTCATCTTAGGCGTAGGTCTCGTCACAGTATCGGAACGCAAATCAACGATAGATCTTGGCATGTCAGAAAATGTCTTCGTGAGCTCCATAACTAAAACCTAGCACCGGAGCTACGAAGAAGGTCGACTAATCTGAGTTAGTGACAAATCCCATAACATATGAGCTGTTAAATCTGGCCCAAAGGGCTGGTGCCCAGGCTGCCGACTATATACGGCAAAGTCGCTACGGGCACGACCTCGAGATTCAAACCAAGTCATCTCCCACAGACATGGTAACAAAGGTAGACAAAGAGACGGAGATCATAATTAAAGAGACTCTGCTGGGCGCAAGACCTCATGATGGTTTCATTGGAGAAGAAAGTGATGAGATAACCAGTTCAGAGATCACTTGGGTGGTTGATCCTATAGACGGAACTACGAACTTCGTGTATGGTTTCCCTGTATTTGCAGTATCAATTGCGGCACGAGACGGATTGGGACACACTCTTGTTGGCTTGGTAATAGACGTCTACCATGACGATTACTTCTACGCAACCCTCGATGGTGGCAGCTTTTTGAACAATCGGTCGATCGCCGTCTCCAACACTAACTCACTGTCGCAAGCATTGATATCTACCGGATTTTCCTATGACAAGACCACCCGAATCTCCCAGGCCAAGACAGTAGCCCGCCTCATCGGAGAGGTAAGGGACATTCGCCGAGCAGGTGCAGCTTCGTTGGATCTCTGTTACTTGGCGGCCGCCCGCACTGACGGATACTATGAGGTGGGACTTTGGCCTTGGGACTACGAAGCAGGAACTCTCATCGTTCGCGAAGCTGGAGGAGTTGTTAGCTCTCTGACATCGGATCAACCAAGCCAAGAACTCACGATAGCCGGTAATCCAAACATCTACAAAGAGCTACGCGAACTATTGCTCGTCGGTTAACTACAATAAGTCATATATTTGAAACCTCCCCACAGATAGATCCAGGGGATTTCTGGCTCAGGTAGCCCCGGTGCTCAGCGGACACTCAGGTCTTATGCTATCAACACCAGCAGGGTTGAAACCGGCCCAGACGATCATCACAGCCGCAGACTTCTTATCCCCTGGGCTTAGAAACCTGCTGCACAACTGCAATGCCTTCAGAGATCTAAATGAATTGATCTCTCAAGCGCGTAAGAGTAGCTACTATTGCTCTGCCGTTACGCTCAGGAATCTGAAGCATTTCATATAGCAAACTAGAGTATGCACGTTCCCAATCAAAGATTTCAGTTACCTTGCAACCCTGAGCACCGTCATCCTCTAAGAGATAACGCCAGACATGCCTACCTATGTGGCACCATGCTATCTTACGACCCTCCTCGAACTCGATCACTCGATTTTGGATTCTATAGGGCACAATCATCTTCATATCCATGGAAAACACCGCATTCAAGTACAGACGATTCGGGCCGCTCAGCATCCCTTTGACAGTTCCAGATCCATCAAAGGTATCATGTTTTCGCGGATCAGCCAGGAGCTCAAAAACCTCAGAGGCTTTCGCAGGGATACGCACCCATGCCCCGATGCGATAGAGTCCTCCTACTTGAGAAAGCTGAAGTTCTTCACTGACTTGAACCTTCATCTTCATCGTCCTCTCGTTTCTCTAGCACCTTGGGGTATATGAACGAAGCCTCTTTTTCAAAGTCCTGCAAACGCTCGAAACCCTTATATACCGATGCAAATCTCATATATCCGACTTCGTCAAGCTCGAAAAGCCTTCGCAGGACGATCAATCCAACCTTTTCTGACGTTATCTCATCGCCAAGCGATCGAATCTCCTCTTCCACCTCAGCAGCTATAGACGAAATCACCTCGTCTCCAAAAGGGCGATTCTTGAGAGAAGCCCTAAGCCCAGCTATGAGCTTTTCTCTTTCGAAGTACTCCCGAGAACCCTTCCGCTTTATAACGGTTATCCTAGTATCCTCTGCAACTCTCTCAAAGGTGGTAAATCGTCGGCCGCAGCCGACACACTCTCTTCTCCTCCTAACACCCTGACCATCATCTACGGTTCGAGAGTCCACAACACGATCGTCATCCATAAAGCAGTAGGGGCAGCGCAAAGAACTCACTCAATCCGTAATCGACCAACAAAGTCCAATCTACCGCACAGCTTGATTAAATACCCTCTTCCGTTCCAGCGATCTGCGCGTCAAGTACCTCTATCTATGCCACCGATCATGGACTCGGAAGCGTAATCACCTCACCTGGATAGATCCGGGCATCACTTGGCACTTCTTGTTCAAGTTGGAAAAGGTATTGATTTAGGTCTTGCCCATCCCGAAAACGTAGAGCGATTGAGTACAACGTATCGCCAGGCTTTACCACATACTCTCGATTAGCCACATTGCTTTGAGGATGTTGCATCCCGACCTTCGAATATACGCCGACCATGATGAAGGCAACTGCAACGACAAAAAGTCCATAACAAAGCCACTGATAAAGTCTCTTCATCACTTCAGCGTTGCGGGCTGAAACGTTCTTTTTGTTACCATTGACCGTCGCATCTTTCATATTTACGAACATATGTACTACTATAGCATGAATTAGCACATATGTTCTAAGAATCTGGTAGTATATTTATATGGCCAAGACACAATCGAATGAACTAAGCGATCAGCAGCGTAGAGTCCTACTGTTCTTGAGACAACAGACTAAAGAACACGGCTATCCCCCGTCTATTCGGGAGATCGGATCGGCACTGGGATTTGCCTCCCCTTCCACTGTTCAACATCACTTGAGAGCACTTGAAAAATCTGGATACATCCGTAGAGATCCCACTAAACCACGAGCCCTTTCTTTTCTTCTCGGTGACGAGGAATCGCCTAGTCCGGTACTCACCAATGATCGAGTCCTTGAGGTTCCTTTAATCGGGGACGTTGCTGCAGGCGTAGGAGTACTTGCACAACAACAACCAGACACGTCTATGGCATTACCTTATGAGCTCTTGGGCTCTGACCCAAAAGACATCTTCTTGTTGAAAGTGAGAGGAGATTCGATGATAGACATCGGAATCTTCGAAGACGATCTGGTTGTGGTAAAGCCGCAGCGCACAGCGCATAGCGGTGACATTGTAGTAGCTCTAATCAATGGTGGACAAGACGGCACTGTAAAGGTATACGATGACAAAGATGGTCTCCCAAAGCTGAGAGCCCGCAATGCCACTTATGACCAGGAGCGCTCCATCATCTACTTTGAAGACGACAGGGACTCTATAGTTGGTAAGGTCATTTCATTAGTACGAATCTACTAGAACCGAACCATCTCATTAAGTAACTACATCTTCTCGAAGTTTTTAAAACTAGATAGCTGCACCATGTTCTCTTAAGACCTCATTTAATGCTGTCTTGTCATGTCGTTCCCCTTCACTTAAGCGTTTAATCACCAAGACCGAAGGAAGCCCGAAAGCGCCACCTGGAAAGGTTCTCTGTCGCGTACCGGAGATACAGACTGACCATGGGGGAACCTCGCCTCTTGAGAGTTCTTCTCCCGTTGAGACGTCGATCACTGGAATTGAAGGGTTAAGAACTGTACCAGCGCCTAAGACGGCACCCCTACCCACTCTGGCACCTTCTGTCACCATAGCTCTTGAACCAATAAAGGCGTCATCCTCAACCACTACCGGCTTTGCCTGTGGCGGTTCTAAGACACCACCGATACCTACCCCTCCAGATAGGTGCACGTTCTTTCCGATTTGAGCACATGAACCAACAGTCGCCCACGTATCCACCATGGTGTTGTCATCCACGTAAGCGCCGATATTGACATAAGAAGGCATCAGCGTAACACCGCGCCCTAAATAGGAACCATACCTAGCCGATGCTCCGGGAAGCACCCGAACTCCAAGAGACTGATAGTTACGCTTCAGCGGAAGTCGATCGACAAACTCAAAAGGCCCCACCTCGTACTTGGTCAGCCCACGAAGACGAAATGACATCAAAATAGCAAACTTAAGCCATTCGTTGACCACAACCTCGCCAGATCCGTCCACATAGGCGACTCGTTCTTTGCCCAGGTCCAGGAGTTCCAACGCTTCAAACACGAGTTCTCTCTCTTTGGTGTCATTAACCCCAAGAGTTGTCCTTCGATCCCAAAGTATCTCAATCTCTCTCTTCAAATCCACGTCTTCTCCCATTGCAATTTAAACGCTTAAACCCTTTAGCCTACGAGCCAATACCTTTATGGTTTCAGTCGTGGCCACCATAGCAATTCGCACATACACTTCTTTTGAACCATACAGCTCCCCAGGAGAAGAGATGAATCCGCCATTTTTGGCCAGCCAATTAGCAAAGTCAAAACCTGTTGAGAATACTCCCTCTGGGGCTTTTACCCAAAGGTAGAACCCACCTTGAGGCAAAGCAGCATCCACACCGACCTCCGAAAGCGCTTCGCTCATGATCAATAGACGTTCCCAATAACGTGTACGTTGCGTCGCTACATGAGCATCGTCGGAAAAGACACCGACAGCCGCATCTTGAATAGGACCCGGAACCATCATTCCAGAGTGCTTACGTATCTCAGCAATGAACTCAACTAGTTCCGAGTCTCCCGCATAAGTTCCAACTCTTAAACCCGCAAGATTCGACCGCTTGGAAAGCGAATGTACGGCCAGTACTCCCTTGGACGCAAACTCCAAAGCCGATTTTGGCCGGTCCTCCCAGTAAAAATCCGCGTAACATTCGTCAGACGCTAAAACTACATCGTGACTTTGAGCCCAACTCACCGCTCGCTCCATTCCCGCGATCCGACCTGTAGGATTTGAGGGAAGGTTTAACCATAACACTAAAGCATCTTCAGCCACCTCTTTAGGTAACTCGTCTAACAACAAGACACCTTCATCGTCCTGTGGAACTCTAAAAGGAAGACACCCGCTTAGCAGCGCACCCATCTCATATGAAGGATAGGAAATCTCCGGGAAAAGAACAGTCCTTTTACTTGAGTTATACAGTCTCAGATAACTTGGCAAGGCAACGATAAACTCCTTAGAACCAAGGGTTGCACCTATGCAGTTCGAGTCCATGTCCACGCCAAAACATCTCTTGATCCAAGAAGCTGAAGCGTTGCGCAACTGTGCCGTACCAAAAGATGGTGGATAACCCCTTTCCTTGCCAGAGGTAGCAAGAGCTGACGGAACAAAAAGTGGCGGAGGATCTATCGGCGTACCAATCGATAGATCTACGGTCTCATCAAACAGTGCTCGGGCAGAAGCCTTCACTTCATTGAGCAGATCGTAAGGGTACGGAGGAAGCTTAAAGCTCGGTGACGACTCTGAACGAAAAAACATAGCTAAGGTAGTTTATCAATACCCAGTGTCATTGATGGCACGCGAACCCAGGACTTGCTGTCATAAAATAAGACAAACTGACGACCGACGACTATCCAGTGAGCGGTAAAGGGACTGCTTAGGTAATTACGCCCTCAAGCCTTGACAAATTACCAAATGCCACACTATCTTTCGTCATACCTTTGGACCTGCAAACTTTTGTTCCGGTTCGTGTCTTTCTTTATTGATCTGTCTTCTCATCTCCAACGCCCTTTAGGCCGAGATCATCAAACATTTTGTCTAAAAGTCCCAAAGAGGCTGGATCTAATCGTACTAATACGTTGATAGCAGTCTCGTCAATTCTCTCAGAAAGGATCTCTCCTTCTCTATGCAAAAAGGCAAGAATCTCACCGTGCTCGACAGGAACCGACACCTCCCTCAACACGCTACGCCTTCTCAAACGAACCGAAACCTCACTAAGAAGGTCGAAAACGCCAGTTCCATCTTTGGCTGATATTCCTATGGCGCCGGGAATCTCTTCATCAAATGGAGGATTACCTTTGACCAGATCCATCTTGTTGAGCGCCACAACCTCCTCGATTCCCCCAGCACCGATCTCATGCAACACTTCACGTACTGCTGCCATCTGCTCAATGGCGTTCTTCGAGGAGCCGTCTACCACGTGTATCAAGAGATCTGCCTCAGAGATTACCTCTAATGTCGATTTGAAGGACTCTATAAGTTGATGAGGGAGCTTTTTGATAAAGCCAACCGTATCGGTAAGAGTTATGACCTCACCACCTGGTAAAGCAAGCCGACGAGTTCGAGGATCTAATGTCGCGAACAGTCGGTTTTCGGTCAGAACATTTGCATCCGTAAGAACGTTCATCAAGGTAGATTTGCCAGCGTTAGTGTAGCCTACCAAAGATACTGTCGCACCTCGTGAACGAACTCTAGAACGTCTCTGTAGTTGTCTGGTGCTCTGAATCTCCCTAAGTTCACGCCGAAGGGTAGACATGCGCTCAAGTAACCTACGACGATCTTCCTCTAACTTCGTTTCACCTGGTCCTCTGGTTCCAATACGGCCCACCTGTTGAGACAACGATCTACCCTTGCCTCTCAACCTGGGAAGTCTGTAAGAGAGAAGCGCCAATTCCACCTGAGCTTTTCCTTCAGGGGTCGATGCATTTTGTGCAAACACATCCAAAATCACAGCCGTACGATCTATCGCAGTTCTACCAAAGATCTTCTCTAAGTTACGCTGCTGAGCGGGAGTTAGTTCTTCATCAAAAACTACGGTATCGACGTCTAACTCTTCAGAGAGTCTATGGATCTCTTCCGCCTTTCCAATACCAACAAATGTCGCTGGATCAGGTCGGCTTCTCTGCTGAATGACTCTACCAACCACCGTCGCACCAGCGGTGTCGACCAGGAGCGCAAGCTCATCAAGATCGCTGTTCACCTCTTGGTATCCTTTGGAACCGAGTGCTACTCCAACTAATATGATCTTCTCTTGAAAAGAGCGCTCTATAAGCGCCATCTATCCTCAAATACCTTTAGCTAGCTTCATAGACATCACCGATATAGGTTGATGAACCTTCCAACCATAAAATCTCCTCGTCCTCATCCGCTTGTACCCATAGTGATCCTCCTGGATTTACAACCTCCACCTTTGAGACAGGCAAGTCTCTCGCTAAGAGGGTTATGTATGAGGCAACAGATCCGGTTCCGCAGGCGAGTGTCTCTCCGGCGCCACGCTCCCAGACCCTAAGGTGCACACGCCTAGGAGACTCCACATATATCCACTCGACGTTAGCTCCAGATCCAAACGAACCTTCAACTCTTGGTCCTAACGCCAAAAGATTCAAAGACTCTAGATGATCCTTGCTATCGCAAAGGATAACAAAATGCGGATTACCCACGTCGACGAAGCTACCTTTGAAACCCTCTATCTCCATATCTTTTGCTGAAGCCTTTGGCATCTGCACTTTGCTAATAAAGGTATTTTGAGTCTCGTATCCTAATGACTGAAACCTTCTCTCGCCGGCCATCGTCTCTACCTTCGATTGTGAAGATATCTCTAAGATTCCCACGCGGACGAGATGGTGAATCAGACATCTAAGGCCGTTTCCACTCATCTCCGCAATAGATCCATCAGAGTTGACGAGATGCATGTAAGGTAGTCCGCTTTCGCCAAGGAACGACTCAATAACTCCATCAGCACCGAATCCAAATCGTCGGTCGCATAGAGCTTTAACGTGATCCCCCGAACTTAGCCATTGGCTGTCATTCATCCATCGAATAAGAAAATCGTTTCCAACACCTTGATACTTGGAGTACTGCGTAGTTACTTCACCTCACCTATACCCTATAGTGTAGATCAAAGCGATTTGGATATAAGATCAAACACTTCCTCCGAACCATTTGCCCATAGTATTCTCTCGTCTCGTCTAAGCCACGCTAACTGTCTCTTAGCGAGATTCCTGGTCCTAACAATCGTCGACTCGACGGCTTCCTCCAGTGTGATCTCACCCCTGAGATAGCTAGCAAACTCTCTATAACCTATAGCCTGAGCGGCTGTACGAGAAAACTGAACCCCGCTTTTTAAAATCCCTTCGACTTCGTCTATCCATCCTGATGACAGTTGAACTTTAATACGTTCTTCAATTCGTTGGTAAAGCAGATCTCGAGGCAAATCTATACCGAACTGAATAGTCTTGCTTGAAGTAGTCTTTGAAAATACCTCTCCATGGACGCTCCGGAGGCCGCCTGACCCTAAAGCCACTTCTAAAGCCCTAATAGACCGTCTTACATTATTTTTCTCAATCTTTGATGCAGCCTTGGGATCAACGGCTTTCAGGAGAATATAGATGTACCCTGGATCCACGTAGGCTCCCAGAGTTTCAAGCCAACTTCGCAAACCCAAGTATCTGGGTGGTGGTAAGACACCATCTACCACCGCCCTAAGGTACAAAGATGTACCACCAACGAAAAGCGCATGTCTCCCACGGTTCTTCAGTTCAGTTCGTAACACGTCAACAATCCTCAAAAAGGAGCCCAGGGAGAACTCTTCTTGTATGGAGATCAGTGAGATTAGGTGATAAGGAAGGCCTTGAAGTTCCTCATCTGTGGGCTTTGCAGTTCCTACCGCAAACTCCTTGTATATGGTCATAGAATCCACAGACACGACCTCGAAAACTGGCCATCTCTTCATCACGCGCACTGCAAGCTGGGTCTTTCCACTCGCTGTCGGTCCAACAATAGCAATAGATTCAATGTCCATTCCTAACACATAATACGGGAAACCAAGAACCCAAACCCCTCTACAAAGATCATGCTGGTGACATTTGCAAATAAAGACGGCATGATTTTTCCAATCACCTGCGAGTATGTATATGTGACGAAAAACAACCCTTTATCGAAAGTTCTCAAACCCGGCACCTCGTTTCATGACGTATACGCTCGAGCTAGCGCCTTGGCTCCGGAGGCGTTTCGACCAGGGCGGATTAGCAACTACTGGGGCGGCAAGTGGCAAGAAGTGGGTGTGCCCAATCCCTCTTATTCACCCGTAGATGGTTCCCAAATCATAGGACCGTCTCTTTTGGAGACCGATCAAGCAGCGGTAGCCCTTCAATTTTGTATAAAGGATCATTTTGACTGGCTCAAGGTTCCTCTGAGCGAGCGCAAAGAACGAGTCGGTCGCGTGGTGGATCGAATAAGAGACAACCGAGAGCTACTAGCCCTTTTGCTGGTTTGGGAGATCGGCAAACCCTACCAACAAAGTTTAGTTTCAGTTGATCGGACCACAGAAGGAGTGGCCTGGTACCTCGAACATATTGACGAGATGTTGGTTGGCCGTGGACCTCTTCCTGGACCTGTCTCCAACATTGCATCTTGGAACTATCCACTGTCAGTTCTGGCTCATTCAATGCTGGTGCAGATGCTAGCAGGAAATGCTGTTATCGCAAAGTCTCCAACTGACGGAGGCGTCGCCGCATTGACCCTCGCAATGAGTTTTGCGGCAGCAGAAGGACTTCCCGTTACGTTGGTCTCTGGTTTAGGAGGGAAACTCTCCTCGGTGCTCGTTAGGTCGCCAGAGATAGGTTGTCTTGCCTTTGTCGGAGGTCGAGACACAGGCGGACAGATCGCGTCCGAACTCGTACGCACTGACAAACGCCATATGCTTGAACAAGAGGGACTCAACGCGTGGGGCATTTGGAACTTCACTCAGTGGGATCTTCTTGCCAAAGAGATAAAAAAGGGATTCGACTATGCAAAACAACGTTGCACTGCATATCCACGTTACGTTGTTCAACGCCACCTTTTCGATCAGTTCCTGGAGATGTATATTCCTGTAGTAAAGTCCCTGAACGTTGGACATCCACTGGCAGTTTCTCAACCAAGTGACCCAATACCTTCGGTAGATTTTGGACCGCTCATCAACCAGGCCAAGGCCAAAGAACTCTACTTCGCTGCGCAAGACGCAATCGACCGTGGTGGCACACCGCTTTATCGTGGGACGTTAAACCCCAGTAACTTCATCGAAGGTCAGGACACATCGGCTTACCTAGCCCCTCAAACGATACTTGAGCCTCCCAAATCATCGAGCCTCTATCACGCTGAACCATTCGGACCAATAGACACGATCGTACTGGTCGATACCGAAGCTGAGCTGCTTGCCCAGATGAACGTTTCAAACGGAGCTTTGGTCTCTTCACTAGCCAGTGATGATCTAGATCTTGCACGGAAGCTCGCCGAAAATGTTAACGCTTACAAGGTGGGTATAAACAGAGTAAGGTCTCGCGGAGACAAACAAGAACCTTTCGGAGGAAAGGGGGCCTCTTGGAAAGGAGCCTTTGTTGGTGGAAAATACCTCGTCCAAGCAGTGACCGAAGGACCTCCTAACGAAAAGCTCTATGGTAACTTCCCTGATCATCACACATATCCCCCGCTGGAAGATTAGATCAGGACGATGGAACTAAAGATACACCTTATTGAGCATCTCCGCTAGAGAACTGAGATTCCTCTTCGCACGCGCCTTTTGGACACAATACCTAACATTTCGCCTCGCAGAAAATGTGGCGCGGCAGAACCAATGCGCACTGAGATCAAGTCTCCCTCTTCGACTCGCTGGTTAGAATCAGGAGAGAAATGAACCAACTTGTTCTGTCGGGTTCTACCACTCATCACGGAAACGTCGCGTTTTGAAACCCCTTCCACCAGTACTTCTTCACGTAGTCCGATTCGAGTCTGATGCTTTTGAAGAGCCGACTCCTCTACAACATCTTTGAGCGCATCAAACCTTCTTTGGATGACATCAGGGTCAACAAAATCATTGCTCATCTCGAATGCTCTTGTTCCAGGCCTAGGAGAAAAGATAAAAGTGAACGCTCCATCAAAGTTAGCTTGTTCTACAACTCGAAGAGTTTCTTTGAACTCTTCCTCTGTTTCTCCCGGAAATCCAACGATAATATCCGTGGAGACCGCTAAATCAGGCACGATAGATCTCGCCAAGTACAGCTTCTCCAGATATCTTTCAGCACTGTACCCCCGACGCATCGCACTGAGAACTCGATCTGACCCTGACTGCAATGGAAAGTGAAGCTGTTCACACACTGCTGGTGTTTCAGCCATTGCCTCAAAGGTCTCTTTGATCATATCTTTTGGATGTGGCGAGGTAAAACGAACTCTGGATATACCCTTTATTGATCCAACTTCCCGCAACAGATCAGCAAATAGCGGTCTTATACGCGGAGTAGAAGATAGCCATTTCGAAGAAGTCCAGCGTTGAACGTCTGCAGCAATCTTCCCGTTCCGAATCGACAGTGTGATATCTCTTCCGTAGGAGTTAACATTCTGGCCCAATAGTGTTACCTCACGGACACCTAGTCGTGCCAAAGATCGTACTTCATCGAGAATATCTTGGAACGGCCTAGATACTTCGGCTCCTCTAACACTAGGCACAATACAAAATGCACAGCTGTTGTTGCATCCCGTTTGGATACTCACCCAGGCCGAAACAGACGAGTCCCTCTTCATCGAGATGGAAGATACTTGTTCATATTCATTTGGAGCGTCCATAAACTCCATCTGTGGGGTTTCGCCATCAGCGGATGAAAGCAGTTCCGGGATAGAGGAAAGATTGAACGTTCCAACCACTACATCGACGTAAGGTGCCTTTTTTGCGACAAGATCCCTGTCCTTCTGAGCCAAGCAACCAGCAACGACTATTCGCATCGAAGCACGTTGGGCTTTCAAAGAGCTTAGGTGACCCAAGTTTCCGTAAAGTTTGTTGTCAGCGTTTTCCCGAATGCAACAGGTATTTAGAACTACGATATCTGCATTTTCAAGTTCATCTGATGCCTCATAGCCGACATCGGAGAGAATCCCCGAGATTCGCTCCGAGTCGTGAACATTCATTTGACAACCGAAGGTCTTAACATAGTAGTGTTGACTCACAGTTATCTAGCCTAAAGGATAAGCGCCACTAAAACAGTAGCCAGAGTATCTCCTTAGATACCTTACTCCTCTACATAGCTATCTTCAAGTATCTCTTGAACTGTCCCATGGGTCAAAATACCAGGAGCTATGTTATTTATCATCTCACGAACTTTAATATCCAACTCTGACATCAACTGTGGATTAGACCTCAAAAACACTTTAACGTTCTCGCGACCTTGTCCCAGTTGCTCACCATCGTAGGTATACCATGAACCAGACTTTTTAATTAGACCAAGTTCAACACCAACATCCAGCAGAGATCCCTCTCTAGAGATACCCTTACCATACATAATGTCAAACTCAGCCTGACGGAAAGGAGGCGCGCATTTGTTCTTAACTACTTTGACGCGAGTACGACTACCCACAATTTCAGTTCCTTCTTTTATCGCTTCAATCTTACGAATGTCAAGGCGCACAGAGGAGTAGAACTTCAATGCCCGGCCGCCGGTTGTCACCTCAGGTGAACCGTACATCACGCCAATCTTCTCCCTAAGTTGATTAATGAAGATCGCAATAGTATTTGATCTGCTCAGTGTTCCGGTTATCTTTCTAAGTGCTTGAGACATCAAACGCGCCTGCAGACCTACATGAGAGTCTCCCATATCTCCTTCAATCTCTGCTCTTGGAGTAAGAGCCGCAACAGAGTCGATCACGATAACATCCAACGAGCCCGAACGAATCAACATGTCAGCAATCTCTAAACCCTGCTCCCCGGTATCTGGTTGCGATATCAGCAGCTCATCGATGTCAACTCCAATTGCCTGGGCATATATGGGATCTAATGCATGCTCAGCATCGATATAGGCACAGTTTCCACCTTGTCTCTGCGCTTCTGCCACAACATGTAAAGCCAAAGTGGACTTTCCTGAAGATTCCGGACCAAATATCTCTACTACTCTTCCTTTAGGAACACCGCCCACACCAAGTGCAAGGTCTAAAGCCATTGCACCGGTTGATATAGCCTCAATTGTCAGTTGAGGACTCTCTCCCATCTTCATAATGGATCCCTTACCAAACTGCTTCTCAATTTGAGAGATTGCGACCTCTAATGCCTTTTCCCTGTCCACTTGCACTCCTCAGCTAGCTACCTATATCATATATAGATAGCTTACATATATGTAGTTACAAAAGAGTGATCACACTCACGATAGTACATATGTACTATAATAGTACAGGCTGCGATCTCACGCGTAAAAACGTGGTGAATCTTTCAAATACAGGCGCAGAAGATCTAACGCTGCCATGGTTGAGTACCACCGAATTCGCTCACGATCGCCACCGAAAATTCGTTGTTTTGTAAACACATCACCTTTCGCGCTTACACCGATCCATACCGTACCTGGGTTCTTACCTTCTTGAGGGTCTGGCCCAGCTACACCAGTAAGTGAAAGTCCATAGTCACTCGAGAACAATCGAGATACGCCAACCGCCATATCTGAAGCCACTTCCGACGAAACAACAGGAAGATCCCTGACACCCAGCAACTCTCTTTTCGCCTCCGTAGCGTAGCTCACAACACCACCAAGAAAGTAGCGAGAGGCACCTGGGTGTGAAACAATCTTTGACGCTAGTAAACCTCCCGTCAAAGATTCCGCCACTGAAAGTGTTGATCCCTTTTCGCAAAGCATCTCTCCAACAACCGATTCCATGGTATCGGAGTCGTATCCAAAGATATGATCTCCTAAAGTTTTCTCAAGTATCGCTTTCTCAAGGTCCAGCTTCTCTTTAACCTCTGTCTCATTCTTACCCTTTGCTGTTGCGCGAACCTTAAGACCTTCCATTCCCGAGGCCAAAAAAGCTAACGTAAGTTCCCCTGTAGCATCGAGCCGATTGATCTCCTGCGAAAGAATCTCCGCCAACTTTGACTCGGAAAGTCCCCAGGTACGAACCACCAACGACCGAATCGTTTCTTGAGACTCATCTCTTGCCAAAAGATCATTAAGCACTACTCGGTCAATCATGTCTTCGAGTTCATGAGGAACGCCCGGCAAAGCATACAGCACCTTATGTCCAACCTCACAAATTAGACCAGGTGCGGTCCCCTTCACCTGTTCTATAACTTTCGCACCCTTTGGAACCATCGCCTGACGCTTGTTGTTCTCGGACATCTCGTGACCGACACGCTTAAAGTAAGTCTCAATCGAATCCAAAACAATGCAGTCCATCTCCAATGGAACTCCGAGCACCTCAGCTATGGCTTCTCGAGTAATGTCATCGTGCGTAGGGCCTAGACCTCCACAAACTATGACCGCGTCACAGCGTGAAAGAGCAAGTCTTAGAGTCGAAACAATACGAGCATGGTTGTCACCAACTCTACTTTGGTAGTAACAATCCACCCCGATGCTAGCTAAGCGATCTGCAATAAGCGATGAGTTGGTATCAATGACTTGGCCCAACAGTAGTTCCGTTCCAACTGCCACTATCTCAGCGCGCATCTCTTGCCCTTCCCGTATCCTCTATGCTAAAGAGACTACTCTAACCAATAATGCAATACCGGAACATTTCCAACTGACGAGCAAAGCGTTCCGCAGTCATGTCCTGAAGTTGGACTGCCACATCGTCAAATCTCAAGTCATGCGCAATTTTGCAAGTACACACCCAATATCAAAACTTCAGGTTTTCAAAGCACCAATAGAAAATCCATATTCCATAAAGACGAGGTTTGAACCACTATCAAGGGATGACGTGGCTCCGACTCCCGAAACGATGACACTCATGGCGGACTCAGCACAAAACTTGTGAACCTCCCCGCCCTTACAGACGGGGGCTCTGGCTCCGCCGTTTTGGTTGGGGTTACCGAACATCGCTCCCATCACGCCACCGCAACCGACTGGTCTGGTACTAATGAATTGGTACTGGTGGATGAGTTTGCTAGCTTCGGCTTGCTCATCTGAGTTATCTCAGACAGGGCCCACATCTGGGCACTACTCAGAGCTCTGGCCTTGCGGCACTGCACCTTGTGGTGTGCCTTGCGCTGATCAAGTGACCAACGTTCGACAGCCCGGAGATACGTGACTCGGATTGTCACATCCGGTCCTATGGGGACGTACACCCCTTCTATCGCTTTTTGGAGGATATTAATTGCTCCTACAGCGTCTCGATGGCAAGTAAATCCACAAACTGGGTTCTTGCATCGGTAGTGTCGGCCTGATGGCCGGTTGCGTGTTTTGCACGCTGGGCAAGTTTGGCTAGAGTAAGACTCGTTTAAGTGCTCTATCCCTAAGTTAGTTTTCTCGTTGAGATATCGCTCCTGTGCTCCTCTTGACCACTGGGAGAGTTGTTGACGACCGTGGCGGCCTATGCGCCCTTTGGCTTTGGTTTCCTTTTCGATCCCCCTTACGTCACCAACTATTAGCCTGCCTGTGTTGTGGTTGATGACGTGATTAGCCGCCTTGCGTGATACCTGATGGTCGAAGTCACGAAGAGATAGCTTTGTCTTTCCGTTTACCTTTTTCCTCGCTGTTACCAGTCTTCTGTACCTCTTTGATCCGGGTCTACACTTACTGATCTTGTGCTGGAGTTGGCCAACAGCTCTGTTTCTTTGGCGTTTGATCGCTCGGGCTTCGCGTCCGTTGACAATGGTGACGTCTACAGTCTTGTCGTCTACCCAAGTGGCAAGTGCCATAGAGTTGATGATTCCCTCGTCTATAGCGGTGATGGCGTTTCCATGAGAGCTTTCACGCACCGTCTGGTAAGGAATATGCAGGCTGAACCGTCTGTGATCTTGGTCCCAGCACAGTTGGATCTCGCCCCACTTGTCGTATGGTACTGGGTTGGCAGTTGCTGAATCACAGACTTCAGGAACAGCTAAGTCGATACGAGGACGGCCTCTACCTAGCGACAGGTGGAGTTGATTATCTGAGATTCGCCAGCCATATCCCTTTGAGAACGAGAGAGGGCGGTAGTTCTTCTTGCGCCAAGGAGATCTTACCTTCATCCCGTTTTTGTTATTTGTTCTAGATGTAGTTATTACTTCATGGAGGTCGTGAGCGATTATCTCGGTGGTATGGGCGTGTAGTGGACGATCTTGCAAAGGTAACGAGTTGAGAAACCCTTGGATATCGTATTTACCTGGAGAGCGCTCAGCCTTCCACTGGGCATGAACCCAATCGACGCCTTGGTTCCATAACAGCGCTGCACTATGGCATGAGTCGTGAGCTAGGCGATAGCTGGCACCGGATAAGGTAACGGGGATAATGGCTGTTCTGTACCTTGTCTTTTCACTGTCCGATCCAGACTTGGCAACCATATCGATCCTACAATAGCATTAATTGCTATGTACTATATTGCACTGCATGATCGATGATTGGCGCAACGGAAGACATGTGGTCTATCAGTTACATGCACACATTGTGCTGGTGCCTAAATATCGACGTAATGTGATGACAGACAGAGTAAGTGACGAGATCAGATCTGCGACTTTAGAGGTATGTACTCGTTTTGATACCACCCTCGATGCATTTGAAACAGACGGTGATCATGTTCACCTGTTGATTAGCTATCCACCTAAAGTTGCCCTATCGAGACTGGTGATGTCTATGAAGACACTCTCAGCCATGAGAGTAAGGGCAAAGAACTGGCCGGAAGTCCAAGATGCTTTGTGGGGGAACCACTTCTGGTCACCCTCATATGCTGTTATATCTTGTGGTGAAGCCCCACTAGAGATTGTGAAGAAGTATGTCGAGAATCAAAGACTCCCCGGACGTAAACCAGGTAGACCAAAAAAGGATGAGGTCGCTTGACCCCTCCGTTATTGCGGAAGGGGATAGCGCTCCCGTTGGTTCAAAAATCTTTGAACTCAATTCTTTACAGAAGCCTAGGTTGACCGTTTCTGCGGAGACAAGTACTATAAGCAAAGATACTTTGGTTTCAAGTTTCGCTGTTGGCGAATCCGTGGTAGCGAAGATCATCTTCAGTGTAAGGAGACACAAATGCGGTCTGAGGACGTAGTTAGGGTAGGAGTCATACAAGCCTCATCCGTCATGATGGATCTAGAGCGAAGCGTTGACAAGGCCTGCCGCCTGATCGAGGAAGCGGCAGCAAATGGCGCTCAACTTATCGTCTTCCCAGAAGCGTTCTTATCTGGATATCCACGAGGGCTTTCTTTCGGAACCGCGGTCGGAATGCGCAGATCAGACGGTCGCAAGGACTGGGGAAGGTATTGGCGTAGTGCCGTAAGCATTCCTAGCCCACAGATGCAGCGATTGTCAAGCGCCATATCCCAAGTCCAGGTCTATGTTGTCATGGGAATCATCGAACGCGCCGATCATGGATCACAAGGAACACTTTATGGAACAACGGTCTACTTCGGACCAAATGGAGAAATACTTGGTAAGCATAGAAAGTTGAAACCGACCGCCTCAGAACGTCTGATATGGGGAGAGGGAGACGGAAGTACGCTAACGGTCGTAGACTCCCCATACGGAAAGATCGGTGGACTTATCTGTTGGGAGAATTACATGCCTTTAGCACGGGCGGCCATGTACGAAAAGGGAATATCCATCTACATAACGCCCACAGCTGATGCCAGAGACACCTGGCAGGCCACCCTCCAACACATCGCCTGTGAAGGTCGGTGTTTCGTTTTGTCCTCAATTCAATTTATGACAAAAGACATGTACCCTACAGATCTAGCCTGCTACAAGGAGCTAGAACATCTATCCAACGAACTGTGTCGCGGAGGCAGCGCGATTATTGATCCCCTCGGACGTTATCTGCAGGGTCCCTTATACAACGAAGAGGGGATCCTGTATGCCGATCTTGATCTGACTCAGATCGAGGAGTCTCGTTTTGACTTCGACGCTACCGGTCACTACTCTCGACCAGATGTTTTCACTTTGGTTGTAAACGAACATCCTCAAAGCAACCTAACTCGATAATGCTTGGAAAGAAAAGACTTCCAAAATACGCAAGGGTGTTCTGGAGCGTAACAGGCAATCACAGAGTTCACGAGACTGACTAAACATTAAATATCGTCAAGATATTATGTAATGGTTCATTAAACAAAGACATCATTAGCGTCGTCCTGAACGCTGATCACATTTCACTGACCTATCTAAAAAATACCTCACGAGGACTCCTCAACTGCTTCTTTGGGAATAACGCGGGTAACGCTAAGTCTCGGAATGAGAAGATGTGCAAGTGGCCCGATAGCGACCGCATAGGTAAGCGTACCGAAACCAACACTACCACCAAGTAGCCATCCAACGATCACTACCGTCAGTTCTATAAAGGTACGAACTACCCGGATGCTGTGACCTCGGGCAGAGATCCCCATCATGAGTCCATCCCTAGGTCCTGGACCAAGGTTAGAACCTATGTAACAGCCGGTAGCCACCCCATTCATTACAACCGCTAATACCATAGCGGGCCAACGATACCATCCGTGAATGATAGGTATCGTCATAAGCACGAGATCCATTGTGAGACCTATCAGTATGACGTTGAGAAGGGTGCCCAGTCCGGGTCGTTGTTTAAGTGGAATCCACAATGTGAGCACTCCAACTCCCACAAGTATTGCCCAGGTACCAATGGGAATACCGCTATGGCGCGCAAGTCCTTGATTAAGTACATCCCATGGATCCACCCCAAGTCCCGCTATTACCAGAATTGAGTCGCTTATTCCATAGAGCACAAGTCCGATAACTAGTTGCAGAATTCTTCGCATCCGATAATCAGTAGGTACTGGAGCGATTGCACTCAGTCCCACGTTGCACGCTCGTCTTAGTCCTGCTTTCAGATTGCACCGTATTGACATAGGTGTATTGTAGATGTATATGGACCTACAATCAGAAGCCAATAGAGATCAACTGGCACTTAATTTACGATCAATTGAAAAGATGGAATTGGTAAAACTGTTGGGTGGCTGGCAGTCGGTGAGCGTGAAAGGACCTCTCTATGCACGTCTCGCTCTAAGTATTCGAAGCCTGATAGTGGATGCTCGAATTCCACTTGGGGCCAGAATGCCTGGAGAACGGCCCTTGGCATCTGCTCTTTATGTGAGTCGAACGACAGTTTCAGCAGCGTACGAACTCCTCAGAGACGAGGGTCTGTTGAAAAGCCGTCGTGGGGGTGGAAGTTGGACCGCATTACCTCATCGACATGTTCGATCTGGAACCATCTGGGGCTCGTCCGTCCTCAGTGAATCAAACTGGATCGATCTAGTTGTTGCAGCTCCACCTGGCGATGAACGCATTGCAGACGCACTCTCGAGGGCCAGCGCGTCTTTACCGAGATATCTCGGCGATCACGGATATCACTCTCATGGACTACCAGTGCTGCGAGAGAAGATTGCCCAAATATACACAAGTCGAGGACTCCCAACCTCTGCTGATCAGATTCTTATAACAAATGGGGCGCTCCAAGCAATTGCCCTTGCGGTACGAGCACTTGGCAGTCCAATGGATCGGGTCGTCCTTGAGTCCCCGACCTATCCAGGTGCGATCGACCTCTTCAATCGCAACCATTTCAGGATTATCACCGTCGGAACAGAAGAATCGCTTACAACTTTCACGAGGACGGTTCGTCAAGTCCTGCCACGACTCATCTACATGATTCCCGACTTCCATAATCCAACTGGAAAACTCTTGGATGCAACAAGTCGACAAGATATGGTACGAGCAGCGCAGTCAAGCGGATCTCATCTCTTGGTCGATGAGAGCTTTGTAGAACTCAGCATCGATAACCAAGAGCTTCCTCCTTCTACCGCAAGTTTTTCAAGAGACGATACAGTAATCTCGATCGGTTCAATGAGCAAGGCGTACTGGGGAGGACTACGCATCGGGTGGATTCGCGCCGGACGTGATATCGTTGCTCGTTTGGTTCAAGAACGTATCGCTCTCGACATGGGAAGTCCAATCCTTGACCAACTTCTTTCGGTTGAGCTGTTAGCACAAAATTACGATCTGTTGGAATCAAGGCGACAAAACCTTCGAAATCAACGTGATGCACTCGTTTCAGCTCTTAAACGCCATCATCCTACCTGGCAGTTCAAGGTACCATCCGGGGGACTCTCACTATGGGTCAACATCGACAATAGAAACAGCACAGCCCTAGCAACAGCAGCAGAGCACTACCAGGTTCGTCTCGCTCCGGGGTCGAGATTCGGTATGCCGGGTACTCTGGAGGGTTTTATTCGCCTTCCATACACTTTGCCCTCTCAAGTCCTACTTGAAGCTGTTGAACGTTTAGCCATGGCAGCCACAGACGCGCGTAGCTCTCGGAAATTTACATTTGCAATGGGCGAGACCGTAATATAGTTGGGAGTGGAAAGTAAAGCTATATTGGCCGCCATGACTCATCAACGCTCAGTGACATCATGAACAACCTCCATGGATGCAGCAATTTTAAGTGGACATCGGATTGCATGAGTCACGAGCTTTCTCTGCTCGTCCATGAATGCTGCCTCTGGACGCACACTGTGTAGTGGTATTCGGGCAAAGCTAGCGCGTACCTCTTGGACGAGGCGGTCAACTTCACCTCGTGCCTTCACTGTCGTTACCGTAAGTTCTGCATTTCATGTCTTGAACTTCACCGTCGTCACCCTTTGGACTTCTCAAGTGCGATACCTATCGCTGCTTCTGCCTGAGGTAGGCGAGACATGCCTAACGTAATTCAGCCTGGGCAGTCTTTTTCTTTTCCCTGAGATCTGGGGTCATGGGAAAGGGTCGTCATCGACAAACCTATAGGAGTCAATTGCGCCAGGATGCCATTCGCCGCAAGCCTCCTGATGATTATTATGGGGTCTTCGATCACGGTATGACAGTCCTATCATCTCCTAACCGCCGTGAGATACCTCGAACCCAGTCTCGTCACGAATGCAAGGGCGGTCCGCCGGGCCGTACAAGCCTAGATGATCAGCATTCCTGGGCACCTCGTAGGTTCGCAGGAGTGCCCTGGTGGAACACCAACCTCCAGCCGTTGTTGGCTCTCACCCAAAGCGAGCTGCGGTTAGCCGCCTGTAAGGGGTCGTAGGTCACCTCGCTGCGATAGGTCACGAGCGCGATATTAGCGTCCAACTCTTGCACGGTAAAGTTGGGTAGAGGTAGCCGGGCTCCGATAGGTCCGCCTGACATGACTGCCAAACACTCTCTTCGCGAATAGATACGGCCTGATCGGCCGAATTCAAAGAACTCTGGGGCTAGGACCCTATCCATGTAAAGCGGATCGAATCGTGTTGCCTCAACCCAAAGCGATTCCTCCAGCTTCCTCAGTTCGTCGATGTCAGAATCTTCGAGACTCATGTCGATGAATTCTAGCTGTTCTCTTGGAGCGTTTTAGAAGGATTTGACCCTATTGACATTGACATTTATGTGGATACCTGAAAAACTGGATCAAGTCCATCGTCCCGGTAAGGCGGGGCTATTTCGATCGGAAATAGCCACATGAGGAACGTGCGCAGTTTCCGGCTCCTAAAATTGGTGTCAACTACCCATCGAAAAGAGTTCGAAACCGTGCGCCCTACCTTTTTATCCCAGTTTTCGACCACTAGCATTACACGCTTCGACGGTATCGCCAACATCATGGGAACTTCTTACAAGCAGGAGCTTAAACCACGCCATTAGAGCATACCTATTTACCTTTACATTTTATCGATTGTACGCTGCGTACTTTTCTTGTCTTTGGGCGCCATCGGACACCGTCATCTCTAGCATTACGAAGCGAGATTAGCGTCTCGAAAGTATTGAAACGCCGAAAGCAAAGCTAACGCTGTGGCCAAAATCATAAGTGGTGGAATAAACCAAGAAAACGCTTGATAGTTAGGCAGTAGAGCAAGTTCAATAACAAAAAGCTGTGATACCATCTTGAGTTTGCCAAGAGCGCGCGCCGGCACAGAGATTCCTCTTCTCAAAGCGAATGTACGATAGAAACTAACTGCCAACTCTCTTGCACCCATAACAAGCACTAGCCAAATCGAAATTCGCCCGAGGTAGACCAAAGCACCAAACGTTGCAAATACCATCAACTTATCTGCCAAAGGATCAAGAAATGCTCCCGACTTCGTAGCCCCCTGTTTGCGAGCTATAAAACCATCAAAGCCATCAGTAAGGGCAAGCACAAACCACATCGCAGCAGACCAGTAGCTCCCCTTGTCGTAAAGCACAAAAAGTACAACTACCGGAGTCGCCAAAATCCTAAGTAACGTAATTAAGTTGGCTGTCGTCCTAATTGCTGTAGGACCATATACGCTTCGAATCATCTAAGTACACTTTAGAGCTTTTTTATAGCTCCAATGACTAGATCGACGCCATTAATATCTACAACGTTACCGGTCACGAAGTTACCAGCTGTGACCGAAGCATTCACAAAACATACCCCATCAATCTCAGGTGCCTCTCGAAAACTTCGGGCACGCCCGTCGTTGTCCATGAGCACTGTCACCTCTTTCCCAATGAGCGACATTCTCTTCAATCGTGTAATTCGATCTTGAACTTCGCTCAGTTCGTTAATCCTTTCGACAGCGAGAGAACGGTCAACCTGGTCAGAAAGACCGGCGGCAAATGTATCCTGCTCCAACGAGTACGGGAAAAACCCAACCCAGTCCAACTCTGCTTCTTCTATGAAGTCTTTAAGGATCTCCTGATCTTCCTCGGATTCGCCAGGATAACCAAGAATGAATGACGTTCTAAAGACTGCGTCTGGACGTAAAGATCGTATCTTCTTGATCTTCGCAAGCACAGTTTTGGATGAACCTATTCGTCTCATCCTTCGCAGATGCTTAGCGCTAACATGTTGCAAGGAAAGATCGAAGTAGGGAACGTCACTCCAAGCAACTCTCTCCATGAGTTCATCTGTAAGTCCTGTTGGATATACGTACAGCAATCTCACCCAAGGAGCTATGTTAGAAATCTTATCGTACAGAGTAACAAGATCTGAATGTCCGTAGATATCTATGCCGTAGTTCGCCAGGTCTTGTGCCACCAATATCACTTCTTGGATCGCCAGGTCTGAGACCTCCCTTTCGATCTCTTCAATAGACTTTGAAACCTGTCTACCCCGAAAAGATGGAATGGAACAAAAGCCACAGCTCTTATTGCATCCTTCTGCTACCTTCACATACGCCCAGGGAGATTGAGATTTCCTTCTAGGCAGTCGCAAAAGGTCCATCGTTGGTAGCTGAGTTGGTCCTTGTGTCTGCGAGTCCTGACCGGCTTTCGACTTTCGCAGGATGGTATTACCAAGCATTACCGCTTCTGTAAAGTCCTCTCCAAATCTCGCCACTATATCGATCTCTGGCATGGTCTCAACAAGTTCGTCGTAGTAGCGCTGAGCCAAACACCCAGTTACAACCAGCTTGGCTCCATTGGATTTTACGGACGCCAGTTCAAGTATCGTCTCGATCGACTCTTCCCTTGCAGCATCGATAAAAGCGCATGTATTGACCACTACTACATCTGCGCTTTTAACTCCATCTGCCTCTTCGAAGCCACCTGACTCCAGCCGACCCATAAGCCTGTCCGAATCGACTTGATTTTTCGGACAACCCAAGGTCTCCAACCAATACTTCGCCACGTCATCACACCTTGCAAAACATCTAGTCTACATGGTCAAACCGAGATCTCAATGGTCCAGCTCAAAGTGGACGACACCATAAGATCTACTCCGCAGCCTCTGACGGCAGCACCCTCGCTCCTTTAGTATCAACCTCCACGGAGAGTACTTGAGCTTTTATCTCCAAGCTCTTCAGATGTGATCTGACTTCTTCCACAATGCCAGGTGAGTCGTTGGAATCAACAAACCCTATCATTGAAGAGCCCGCTCCCGACCATGTCGCGCCAACAGCACCGCTATGAACCAACACGTCAATTATTGATATAGCACTTGGAAAAAGTCGAGAGCGCTGTGACTGGTGGAGTCTGTCGTCGAAAAGACCCTCTCTGAGGTGATTGATGTTGGAAAGCGCATGTGAGAGCAGCACTGCCCTCTGGAGGTTGAAGACCGCATCTTCACGAGTAACCGAGGAAGTCAAGGTCTTTCTGGACTCTGCCGTTGAAAGTCGAGCATCTGGCACTACAACCACCAAACCAATCTGCTGGTCGATATTCAGCCTCTCAACTACCGGCTCTCCGTCTACGACACCAGCCGCAACGAGACCACCACAAAAAGACGCAGCAGCATTTTCAGGATGGCCCTCTAACTTTGTCGCTATTAAAAGCGGATCCTTTGCACCCAGTGCATATGCCACTCCAACTGCAAAAGCAGCAGAGGATCCCAGACCACGCGCGAACGGAATCTCGGACCTTATATGAAGATGCACGTTATCGTGCCCCAAGACCTCGCGAGCCACAATCGCTCCGAGGTGATCAGAGTTCACCTCGATCTCTGATCCTTCCCCTATTGCCGTTACTTCAAACCTATCAGATAGCGATGCTCTAACATCTATGTACAGCGAGACCGCTAGAGCCAACACGTCAAATCCCGGTCCTAAGTTAGCGCTAGAACCAGGGACTCGAACTGTACCTTGTATCAAAGAAGTCTCCTCGCCCATCACAACTTTCGATTCTAGAGATGAGTAAGACGATATCCAAGTGGAGTAGATCCAATGGATGCTCCCGCCAAGAGGATCGTGCTAAAGTGTTGCTCACCAACTTGGATCGTCAAAACTCCAACTACTTGACCTTTTTTAATGGGAGCTTTCTTCAAGGTAAACTTGTAGTTAGATGACTGTGTTAACCCGGGCCATTCCTGTGCAGAGATAGCGTTTTTCGCCACCACTGGAATGGAACCCACACCGGCTACTGAAATACGTCCAACCACACCTCCCGAGGTGACGATTGACACCGACCGAGGAACCGATGCTACCGATTTGACTAAAGTTTTTGCCATATCCAAAGCAGTGATCAAGGGCTGCAATCCCTGCTGATCGAGGACAACGCCCACTACCTTGTCAGTAGCACCTCCCGCCACGTTGACGTCGGCGGCGAAGGCAAAGTCGCCACCGCTTGGGGTGGATCCAGTCTTGACTCCGATGATTCCGTCGTGACCCAGGTCATAGTCAACGTTGTAGACGACCCCTACCACCGGAAGCGTAGCTTGGGGTTCCGACACGATATGAGCCAGAACTGGATTTTTCTCCACCAACTCGGCGATTTTTAGCTGATCTTGAGGAGTTGATACCGTACTTGAGTTAAGGCCTGAGGGATCTGTATAAGTAGTTCCCTTTAAGCCAAGTTGCTTAGCAAAAGTGTTCATTTTAGCGACAAATGCGCTTACCGAGCCGGCATCCCAATGGGCCAACGTTATCGCGATATTGTCGGCAGAAGGGATGAGTAGAGCTTGCAAAAGTTGATACTCCGTTAGGGTTTCACCAGGTGCAACCGCCATAACAGAGTCGACAGCCGCTTTCATCTGCAGATAGGTTTGATAGTCAGACTGCGTTAAGGTGAGACTCGGTCCGCTTTGACCAAGCTGAAGTGGATGATCGTGGATGATCAAAAGAGCGGTCGTCATCTTAGCGACAGAAGCTATTGGGACAGGAGCACTGGAACCGTGCGATCCGAAGGACCCAATCCCCTGCACATCTAAAGTCGCCGATCCTTGAGTGGGCCATGGTATCGTCGGTGCCCGTCCACCGACTGAGGCAGGGAGGTTCATCGAAGACGTAAAGGTAGGGGCTGGTACTGGTCTTAGAACCTGAATTACACCCACTGCCACAACCAAGACGACAAGACCGACCAACACAGCTACTACTCTTCGAAGCGCAAAGCTCCCTCTTGAAGAGTGAGATCCATAGCTTCGTGAAGACCCTCTAGACGCCGTCCATGAACCTTTGTCTCTCTTCGCCACACAAACCTCCCAAACATCGAATAAGCCCAACCTTGCCCACTCGGACAAAGCGATAGCCTAGCCGAAGCAGTCCGTAGCGATGTCTAGATGTTAAGATCCTCTAATTGTTCTGGGGTAACCAGCACAGCTCTGGGTTTGGATCCTTCCGGAGGACCAACTATACCACCCTGTTCCAATAGATCCATGATTCGTCCAGCACGGGCGAAACCCACCTTCAACTTTCGCTGCAACATAGAGGTAGATCCCAATTGAGAACCGACGACCAATTTGACAGCCTCCCGGTAAAGATCGTCATCTTGGGAAGAGCCACTAAACATCGACTCTCTACCGCCGCTGTCACCTTCCACACCTTCGACGTAACTAGGACCACCAAGTCTCAACCAATGCGAAACCACCTGTCTAACCTCTGACTCTGTCACCCAGGGTGCCTGCACTCGTCTAGGATGAGACGAGGACGCAGTGATCATGAGAAGATCTCCCTTACCAACGAGCTTTTCCGCACCACTTTGATCCAAAACAACCCTTGAGTCGGCCAACGATGCCACAGAAAACGCGATTCGAGATGGAACATTTGCCTTTATGACACCGGTGATGACATCTACAGAGGGGCGCTGAGTAGCGATGATGAGATGGATGCCGACAGCCCTAGCCTTTTGAGCGATTCGGCAAATACTATCTTCGACGTCGCGCGCTGCCACCATCATCAGGTCGTTCAGCTCATCAACAACCACCAAAATAAAAGGCAAAGGAACTATTGCATCTTCATGGTCGCTGTCCCCAAAGATCTCCTGAGAAAGTGTCTTTTTGTCGACACCTTCAGAGTTTGCTTCTCGGATAAGAGCGTTATAACCCGTTATATCCCGAACACCAACTGCCGCTAGCAGGTCGTATCGGTTCTCCATCTCCTTCACAGCCCATGCAAGAGCGTTGGCAGCCTTTTTAGGGTCAACTACCACATTTGTAAGAAGATGAGGCAGTCTTGAATACTGACCTAGCTCAACGCGCTTTGGGTCGATGAGAATGAGCCGCACTTCATCGGGGGTACTCCTCATCAAGATTGAGGTAAGTATCGAGTTCAACGCCGACGACTTTCCAGATCCTGTCGAACCTGCTATCAAAACATGGGGCATCTCGGCTAAGTTAGCGACAACTGTCGTGCCAGAGATATCCTTTCCGACGGGAACTTGGAGCGGGTGTCTTGTCCTTGACATCTCAGACGACGCCATTACATCCCCTAGAGTCACTGTCTCACGAGTCCTGTTCGGCACCTCTACCCCAACTGCAGATCTACCTGGAATCGGCGCCAGTATCCGCACGTCGGTGGCTGCCATTGCATAGGCTATGTCACGATGAAGGGACAGCAGTCGATTCACCTTGACGCCTTCGGCAAGTTCGAGTTCGTACCGAGTTACCGTAGGGCCGACCGTCATGCCCACCACCTTCACTCCCACACCAAAGGTCCCAAGAGAACTCTGCAGAGCGTTTCCTCTCTCTATCAATTCAGCCTTGTTCAACTTTTGTTTGGATCCACGTGACAGTATGGTTTTCGAAGGAAGTCTCCAAGAGCCATTGACACCTTGTCCAGTACGAGACACGACCCCTTCTCTGGCTTCGAGCCTGGGAAGATCAACTATTTTTTGAGAAACTCCATGGCCTTTCGCCTCAGATCCTTGACTTGATAGATGGTCATAACCGTTAGCCACTTCGCGCGTTTCGCCACCTGGAGCAAAGATCGGTATATCTTGAAACTCAGGGAGATCCTCTTGTGAGTTCTTAGTCGTCTTAGAGTTCTTCTGCTTTTGAAGGATCTTGACTCTCTCACGTTCTATACGTTCATCTCCAGGAGCTATGACTTTTTGAGTAGACACCTTAGGCTCTTGCAACCTAGAGGAAACCAACGAAGAGATACGTTCGAGATGAAATCCTGCAAGATTAGCAACTGCTATTAAAAGTAGTAAACCTATAAGAACGTAAGCTCCAACCTCTCCAGCGACGTGGAGAAACATATAGCCAAATATCTCTCCGATTATGCCTCCATAATGAACTACTCCAACCATGGAAAAATGGCCGTTGTGATTCATCTCATGAACTACTCCATAGATAGACGCCACCATTATCTGCACGATGGCAACATCAACAATGCTCATCTTTGATCGGGCATACTTCAAATTAGCCAAGATGCCAAACGCGACAACCGCGACACCAACTATGGCGACCCAGCCCCCATGTCCAAAAAACACCTCTAAGAATCCATGGAAAAACGAGCCAAGGGGTCCAAGAACACTCGTGTATGCTCCCACTCCCGCGAGCACGGATACAACCAAGGCGACGATCGACCAGGCCTCTTTGGAGAGGTTCACCTTCCATCTAGAAGAGGAGCTGGTTCTGGAAGACCTCCTCGATCCGGACACTGCTTTATGCTTGCCACTGGACGCTTTTAATCTTGGTGAGTTAGCCAAAGGTCGGAACTCCTTTCTTACAACTTTTCCGTCAGATCTCAGTGACGACTGGAATTACCATCGGCTTTCGCTTGGTCAAGGTAGAGATCTTCTTACCAACTGCTCCTCGAATTGTCTTTTTTAGCGTATCAACATCTGTGCACCCTTGGGCCAGTGCCCGTACAACTGCCGCCTCTGCGTCCTTAGAAAGTTCTAACAAGACGGCTGCATCTCCCTCTTCAACCCATCCCCTGGTTGCGATCTCGGGTTCTGCGACCAGTTGCAGAGCGTTTAGATCTATAGCGACTGAAACCACAACAACCCCTTCTTCCGAAAGCATACGGCGGTCTCGCAAAACTCCATGAGCGACTCCTCCAACGATGCCATCGACGTATAGATATCCCGAAGGCACCTCCTTGCCGTAGTGGATTCCTGACCCGTCCAGCACCACCACATCGCCATCTTCGGCAAGCAGGACTCGATTTGGATCAACACCGCTGGTGATAGCGAGCTTTGCATGGTTGACCAAATGTCTGAACTCCCCATGAACAGGCACAAAGGCCTTGGGTTTCGTTAGATTCAACATGGTTAGAAGTTCGGACCTCTTAGCGTGTCCTGAAGCATGCACATGAGCCACCCCAGGATGAACGACGACAGCACCCCTCCTGTAGAGGTGATCGATCACCTTTCCAACTGCGCTTTCATTGCCAGGGATAATATCCGCACTTATAACAACGACATCGTTATCTCCAACCTTCATCCAGCGAGACTCCCCAGAGGCCATCAGAGACAACGCTGAAAATGGTTCGCCTTGGGACCCTGTCGACAAAACACAGATCTCCGAGTCCTCGAACTCTGACACGTTTTCAATATCTCTGATTTGACCACCTTTTACGTCAATCATCCCCTGTTTTACGCCCAAGCTCACGTTCTTGGCCATGGAACGACCAAGGGTAAAGACCTGTCGTCCTCTTTGTTGTGCGACCTCGATGACTTGACTTATTCGATGGATATGCGAGGCAAAACAAGCCACGACGATGCGCTTTTCTTTGTTAGTATCGAAGACACTTTCAAGTGCAGGCCGAACAGAAGTCTCAGAGTCACTATACCCACTTTCTTCGGCGTTAGTGGAGTCAGACAGTAGCAACGCTACTCCTGAGGAACCGATGGCTCCGATGCGAGCAATATCGGTTCTACGCTCATCAAAGGGCGTCAGATCTAGCTTGAAGTCTCCAGTATGAAAGATTACGCCTTGTGCCGTAGTTATCGCGAGAGCAAACGAGGAAGGAACCGAGTGAGTTACGGGAATGAACTCAACGGAGAACGGACCGATCTCTACGGTTTCTCCGTCTTGAATCACATGAGTGCTACATTTGCCCATAAGACCAGCTTCTTCGATCCGATTTGTTGCAAAACTTATGGTCAACTCCGAACCATAAAGGTCTAGCCTCAGTTCTCTGAGAAGGTATGAAAGGCCGCCAGTATGGTCCTCGTGTCCATGAGTGAGAACACATCCCACCACTTTCTCCTTGTTCTCATACAGATATGAGAAGTCAGGAAGGACCAGATCGACACCGGGCATATCCTCGTTTGGGAACATAAGTCCGCAATCTACGATCAGGATTGCATCGTCTTGACGGACAAATGCGCAGTTTCTCCCTATCTCGCCTAATCCACCTAAAAAACCAACCTCAACGGGGGTATCTGGCACAGTTAAAGATCCCAACTTTCATCCATTTTCACTCCAAGCTCTCTAGCTTCGGCGGCAAGAACTTCTACCAAAGATCTCGCCTCTTTCTTTAGATCATCATTTGGGTCCAACATGGGAGATCGACAAACACCTTTGCAAAATCCCATAACCTCAAGAACCGCCTTGAGAGGAGTCGGATTAGGAGCTGACTCTTGACTTTGAAAGTTGTAAGAAGGTACCAGTGTCTGATTAAGTTTGGCTGCACGTCTTATATCCCCATCTTTGAAGCTATCTATCATCGTTCTAAAAACTGGTGATGCCCAATGAGAGGCTACAGAGATGACTCCTACGCCGCCGATAGCCATGAGCGGTAAAGTCAAGGAGTCATCACCAGAAAACAAAAAGAAGTCCTCGCCACACTCCTTCAAAAGAGCTGCGGCCTGTCCTGGAATCTGGCTGGCATCTTTCACGCCATAGAGGTTGCCGTGACGATCTTTAAGCTCGACGATCGTGCTGTGTTCGATTTTGCGACCCGTTCTTATAGGGATGTCATAGAGAATCACGGGGAGACCCGTAGCGGACAAAATAGCGGAGAAGTGAGCTACAAGTCCATCTTGGGATGGTCGATTATAGTAAGGGGTCACCGCCAAAATACCGTCCGCTCCTGCAACCTCCGCCTCTTTGAGAAGCTCCAAAGAGTGCTTAGTAGAGTTTGACGTAGCACCCGCTATAACATGTCCTTTGGAGGTAGCTCCCTTTGCTACTCGAATTAGTTCAATCTTTTCTTTATCCGATAACGTTGCAGACTCACCAGTGGAACCACTAATAACCACAGTATCGGATCCGTGCTCGATCAACCATGCGACTAGGTTTTCGAAAGAACCGTAATCAACATCTCCGTTATCATAAAACGGAGTAGCCACTGCTGTCATCAATGAACCAAACGAATTCTCCATTAGTCCTCTCCTCTTCTTGAGTCTCCCCCAAAAACGTCGTTTAACTCTCGCTGGATTATCCAATCGATGCCTAGCTTCAACGAGTCGATTGCAAACACTTCTCGCAGAGCCAAAACCACACCTGGCATAAAAGAAGACCTCTCATAAGAATCATGGCGTAAACTGAGAGACTGGCCAAGTGTTCCAAAGATTACCTCTTGATGTGCAACGGCACCAACAGTTCGAAGTGAATGGATGTGTATGTTTTCGCCGCCATGGGCTCCTCGTGCTCCTGGGATCGTTTCTCTCTTCGTTGGGTCTTCAAGAAAACCTTTACCTAGACGTTTTCTAACATCGCTAATCATCTTTGCAGTTTCAATCGCGGTGCCAGAGGGCGCATCCAGCTTTCTTTCATGGTGCATCTCTACAATCTCTGCAGAGTCAAAAAAACCGGCAGCGAGTGCTGCAAACTTCATCATCAGGACAGCTCCGATTGAGAAGTTAGAGGCAATTATAGCACCTACTTTTTTCTGGCGGAAAACCTCTTGAAAACCAACAATATCATCGGAAGAGAATCCCGTTGTTCCCACGACACACCTAATCTTATTTTCCGCGAAAAACGCTAAGTTGCGTCGAGCTGCCTCAGCGTTGGTAAAGTCAACGACAACGTCAACACCTAGCATGGGTAGTACGCTGACATCTCCAACAACCTCTATTCCCCTCGCCTTGACTCCTGTCATCTGATAGAAGTCTATTCCCGCCATTTTCGGGTCAACGGCCGCCACTAATGTCATATCGTTTTGCTCAACCACAGTACGACATACTGTCGATCCCATGGCACCGCCCGCACCAACTACTGCTACTTTCACACACCTAATCTAGTAAACAAATGAGGTCGCCATCGCAGACAGGAAAGAAAACCTGCTACAGACCAAAGATCGACAGGTGCGTATCTCTGACAACCTACAGTTGAAGACACATGGCATCGAGCAAGCTGAAGTTCCTAAGAAGCCAGCTGTCTGTGGACTTCACAGTTGCACCTATATGGAGACAACGATATAGACTCTCACCATGGTAAACACCAATCCGCCATACTTGCACGACGATGAACCTTGGGTCTTCCCACAGTCAGAACGACACGAGCCTCACTTTGTGTCACAGGAACGTCCAGCGCTGGAAGAGTGGTTGGACTACCATCGTGAAACGCTGCTTTTCAAGTGCGCCGGACTTACAGACGCCCAACTCAAAGAGAGATCTGTGGCGCCTTCTGCCTTGTCCTTACTAGGACTTCTAAGGCACATGACGGAAGTCGAACGCTGGTGGTTTCGCATGCACGCTGACCAACAAGATCTTGAGTTTCCTTATGATCCACAGCAGGTTGGCGCTGACTTTCTTGACTTAGAAACTGCAGATTCAAAAAGTGCTCTCGATATGTACCTCAGCGAGATTCAAGCGGCAAAGGCGGCTGTTGCAGACAAGTCTTTGGATCTGAAAGTTCCAAGTCGACATGACCCTGCAAGAACAATCGACATCCGCTGGATCTATCTGCACATGATTGAAGAGTACGCACGTCACAACGGTCACGCGGATCTTCTTCGAGAACACATAGACGGACAGACCGGCGATTGAGTAGCTCGCACTCTACATTGCTTGCTCGATTGCAACGTTTTGGATAAGAGATCCCACACGTCATTGCCCAGAACATAAAGGAGCCTGCCGAACAGATCTTCATATCTGCTGGGGAAACACTCTTGGCCGCGATCTGCCTTCACGTAGTGTCATGAAGAAGTATGTAAAGAACCAGAGTCTCCTAAGGACCCACCTCAGGGAGACCTAAAAGCGACGACATTATTTGAGCCTTCCTTCACAGAACGGGCTGCTCCTGCTAGTTCAAGTCGACTACGGGACATAGTTGTCACCGTCGGCTCTTCCTGAACCTGCAGGAGAGATATTTCCGTCTTACTAGCTCCTACGAGGACTTCGTCGTGGCGATCTATCTCTTTGAGGAGCAGCATGGCGGGAAACGTCTGGTCCGAGGTCTCCATACTCTTGCACTAACTCAGCTTCAAAGCTCTCCTCAAACGAAACCCTTGGTTTTGCCGGGATGTCGGTGGATCTCTCCTCCTCTGAAACATCGTCTCGGCTTGAGAAAGATTCACCGTCGTCAGATCTTGTCTCTGGTTCAGCGGAAGAAACCACCTTATCTGTCTGCGGTCCCGCCAAAGAAAGCGACAGCTTACCCTGGGGATCAATATCATCCACACGAACGTCAATCTCTTGATTTAGTGACAAAACATCTTCCACTCGGTCGATACGCTTGCCACCCCCTAATTTAGAGATATGGAGAAGTCCATCACGACCTGGAAGAATGTTCACAAACGCACCAAACTTGGTAATGTTTACCACTCTGCCTAGGTAGATCGCGCCCACCTCAGCCTTGGGCGGATCAACTATCTCCAAGATCTTCGTCTTCACTTTCTCCGCAGCTTCCATGCTGGTTGAACCAATGGTAACGAATCCAAAGCCATCCATCTCCTCAATGGACACCTCGGCTCCACTTTCTTGTTGCAAGGTGTTGATCGTCTTTCCCTTGGGTCCAATGATCTCACCAATCTTGTCCAAAGGTACCTCGAACGAGATAATCTTTGGAGCTCGTGAAGCTACCTGACCTCTGGGAGAAGAGATCACCTTGGTCATCTCTTCAAGGATGAACAGTCTTGCTTCTTTAGCTTGCAAAAGAGCCTTGCCTAATACCTCAGCAGGTATTCCATCGATCTTGGTATCCAACTGAAGAGCTGTAACAAACTCCGCCGTTCCAGCCACCTTAAAGTCCATATCTCCGAAAGCATCTTCAGCACCCAAGATATCAGTGAGAGTCACATATGACCCGGAATCAGCGATGAGGCCCATGGCAATTCCAGCTACAGGAGCTTTAATGGGAACACCAGCGTCCATAAGTGAAAGTGTAGAGCCGCAGACTGAGGCCATTGATGTAGAACCGTTAGAAGAAAGCACCTCTGATACGAGTCTCAAAGTGTACGCAAACTCTTCCTGGGACGGTATGACTGGTAGTAAAGCCCTCTCCGCTAAAAGCCCGTGACCGATCTCCCGGCGCTTAGGGCCCATCATTCTTCCCGTCTCACCGGTAGAAAATGGTGGGAAGTTGTAGTGATGCATGTATCGCTTCGTCTCATCGATTCCGATAGTGTCGATCATCTGATTCATCTTTGGCATACCCAAGGTACAGATGTTCAGAACTTGTGTTTCTCCTCTTTGGAAAAGTCCAGAACCATGAGCCGTCGGTACGGTTCCAACTTCGATATACAAAGGTCTAACTGTGGTAAGATCTCGACCGTCAATTCTTACGCCCTCAGCTATGATTCGCTCACGAATGACCTTCTTGAGCAGAGAACGAAACGCTGCTTTGATCTCCCCTACTCCCTCGGGGAATCTTTCCGTTAGGGATTGAAGGGTCGAAGCTTCTATCTCATCAATAGCGCTCTGTCGTTCACTCTTGCCAGAGATAACGTTTGCCACTTTCAACGCCTCTAACGCTGACTCTTTGACTGCTTCTAAGATCTCGTCGCTATAGTCGATCTGAGGTTCCCAACCAAAGTCAGGAAGTTCTCCAACCTCTTTTACAAGACTTTTCTGAAGGTCTATAGACTCTTTAATCCATCTCTTTGAAGCCTCTAGGCCTTCTGCGATCTTCTCTTCCGTAACGGGAACTCCACCTCTTGAGATATTCCCCCACGAACTCGCCGTCCCACCAGCCTCGACCATGATGATGGCAACGTCACTCCCATCTGAAGTCATCTTTCCAGCTACGACCAGTTCAAAAGAAGAATCGTCTCCGTCTTGATACGTAGGATGCGCGATCCAGTTACCATCGGAAGAGAACGCCATCCTAACAGCTCCTACTGGACCTTCAAAGGGCACTCCAGATACCATCAAAGCTGCCGATGCGCAGTTGATCGCTAACACGTCGTGGGGATTCTCGAGATCCGCACCCAAGATCGTACCCACCACATGTACTTCGTTACGAAATCCCTTTGGGAAAGACGGCCTCAGAGGACGATCAATAAGGCGTGCAGTAAGAATTGCCTGGTCTGAGGCCCGTCCTTCTCTTCTGAAAAACGATCCTGGAATCTTCCCAGCGGCATACATTCTCTCTTCAATGTCGACCGTCAAGGGGAAGAAGTCAATCCCCTCTCTCACTCCTTTAGCGGCAGTCGCCGTTACTAACACCATGGTATCACCCAACCGGCCAACAACAGCGCCGTTCGCCTGCATAGCCAGCTTGCCAGTCTCAAATGAGATGGTTTTATCCGTAGATGAAAATGTGTGGGAGACAGTTATTACTTTATTCATTTTTCCTCTTTATCTTGTCCCACCCCAGATGTAGAAACATCCAGAGCACGGGACAAATAGCAATACCCCCGGATCGGACGACCCAGAGGTTAAACACTTTGAAACTACAGATCTACTACCTTCTGATGCCAAGTTTGGAGATCAGCTCTCGATATCGCTCGACGTCTTTGGATCTAACGTAGTCAAGCATTCGACGACGCTTTCCAATGAGCATCATCAATCCACGTCGAGTATGATGATCACCCTTGTGGTAACGAAGATGCTCGGTCAAGTGATTAATTCGATCGCTAAGAATTGCAACCTGCACCTCAGCCGAACCGGTATCTGTCTCGTGTTTTCTATAGTTTGCGATAATCTCTGATTTATCTGACATTGCGTCGACCCTCGGCGCCTTCTCTACTCGGAAGCGTGATCCGCTTACATTCTCTAAATAACTACAACATCTTAGCTAGACGACATCAGATAGCAACCACTACCTAGAAATATATTCGTCCCTTTAGGTGCAATTTAAATCACCCGAGATCAATGTTCTCCCTCACTTCTTGTACATCCTTATTGATCTGAGCGACAAGTTCATCAGCACTTTCATAGGCTATCTGCGGCCTCAAGTACTGCACAAAGGCCACCTCTACCTCTTGGCCGTAGAGATTGCCATCGTAATCAAGAACAAAACTCTCTATAAGTCTCGGACCTCCAGAGGGATAAAAAGTAGGGCGTGTGCCGACCGAAATAGCCGCCAAGTGTGAACTTGACGAACCAAGCACTCTCAATGTTCCTGCATATACGCCATCAAGAGGCACTGCCAACTGGCTAGGAATCTCAAGATTAGCAGTTGGATATCCAAGTTCTCCCGAACCCCTATGGTCTCCTCCCACAACAACCCCTCTGAGACTATGATGTCTATGAAGTAAAGCTGAGGCTCCCTTTAGGTCCGCTGAAGTAATCATTCGTCTAATTAGCGACGATGATATGGGTTGATTGGCATCGGGATGTGTAGTTTCTAATACTTCACTCACCATGCTCAGCCCTACTCCGATAACCTCGAAGCCCTCTCGAAAGCCAACTTTGGCCAGAAACTCGATATCGCCTTGTCTCTTATGACCAAAACGGAAGTTACTTCCTACAAGTATCTCTTTGGCTTTTACTCCACCAATAACTACCTCATAGACAAAGTCTTCCGCGCTTTGGAAAACTCGTTCTTCATCAAATGTAAGTAGATATAGATAGTCAACGCCCAGTGAAGCAACTAGTTCAATTTTCTGATCAAGACTGGTCAGTCGCAAAGGCGCCATCTCTGGTCGAAGTACCGCCAGAGGATGACGGTCAAAACTCACAACAACCGAAGCGTGGGAGTGCTCCTTGGCACGACTTACGACTTGTGAAATTACCTTTCTGTGTCCATGGTGGATTCCGTCGTAGGTCCCAATAGTCATGACCGTCGACTCTACGTCTCTGATTGGACCTTGTTTATCATAAAGTACGTCCACTTAGTTCTCCTGGATACCTCTCGGACTAACTTTCGGTTACATGAGATGCAACTTTTCGTTGCAAAACAGCCATAGGCACAATCAAGCCATCTCTAACTCTCACCACGGCAAAGAGGCTATCGAATGACATAATCCCTGACTCATACAAGAATACCTTGTCATATTCTCGGTAATCCCCCGGAACGATTCGGTCAGCAGCGATGGATCGTCCATTCGAGATTGCCACCAAAGTACTCTCTTCATTCACAAGGAGATGCAAGTCAGACGGGAAAACTGTAGAGGGATCCAATGCAGAGGCAGCAGACAAATCCTCCACTTTGGAAGCCTTTTCAATGTCTATATCTCCCACGCTGAGGCGTGTCAAGTCGGTCATCGTAGCGCCCACGCCTAAGATTTGCCCTAAATCGTGGATCAATGAGCGCACATAAGTTCCACTTGAAACCTCACAGTACATAGTGAATAGGCCATCAGGTGCCCTATCCATCTTAAGTTCAAAGACTTGGGCTCGGCGCGGTGGGATCTCAAAGATCTCTCCCTTCCTTGCCAGGTCATATGCTCGCTTGCCTTGGACATGGATGGCGGAGTATCGAGGAGGTACTTGTAAAATCTCACCTCGAAGAGCTCCAGAGGCAACGACCAAGTCACAGAGTTCGACGTCACCAGCGTCAGTTTCAGAGATTACCTTCCCCGTTATGTCATAGGTATCTGTTGTAATACCGAGGCGAAACGTCGCAAGATATCGCTTTTTAGCCCCCATGACGTAGCTGAGCAGTCTTGTACATCCCCCTGTGGCAACTACCAAGACACCACTGGCCATCGGATCCAATGTACCACCATGGCCTATTTTCTTTTCTTTAAGCTGTTTCTTACATCGATTCAATACCGCTTGTGAACTCAGACCACTCTCTTTGTCAACAGCGAAGATCCCCTGGGTCATTCACCCTCTTCATCATGGTCTTTAGGTTGTGACACTCGCCGCAAGATCGCCTCAATACGTTCACCTGCTTCAAGAGATGGGTCCACCTCAAAACTCAGAAGTGGAGTACGCTTTAATCTCATCTCCCTACCAACGCGACGCTGTATAGCCACCCGGATTTCAGCTAAAGCAATCTCCGTCTCCTCAGTCAAGCTGGCAAGAAACACTCGCGCTCGCTTGAGATCTGGATCCACCACAACGTCAGTTACCGTCAAGAGCACTAGGCGGTCATCAAACTCCGATTCCCGCTCGATCTCCTCGGCAATGACCTCTTTGAGAACGCGATTCAGCCTGGCTACTCTGTCATAGTTTCTACGTTTCGACCCACTTTGAGCGTTCATCGTCTATACCAAATGCCTATTAGACCCGTGGAATCTCACGGTCCTCGAACGTCTCAATGATGTCACCAGAGTGAAGGTCCTGGAAGTCAGAGAGTCCAATACCACACTCAAAACCGGCTTGCACCTCTCGCACATCGTCTTTGAAACGTCTAAGAGAGGAGATGGAACCTTTCCACAAGATAACGCCGTCACGCAGGAAGCGAACTTTCGATCCTCTCGTGATGGTTCCCGAGAGAACATAGCACCCTGCAACTGCGCCCACTTTTGGAACTCTAAAGACCTCCCTCACCTCTGCGTCACCTGTAACTACCTCTTCGTACTCTGGCGCCAACATACCTACAACTGCAGATTCGATGTCTTCGATGACTTTGTAGATGATCTCGTAAGACCTAATCTCCACGTCTTGAATCTCGGCAAGTTCCCTGGCACGTCGGTCTGGACGCACATTGAATCCAATTATGGTCGCATTGGATGCAGCCGCCAAGCCCACGTCATTTTCTGTGATTCCACCCACAGCCTTATGGATAATACTTACCTTCACTTCAGGTCGTTCAAGTTTCCTCAGACTCTCAGCAAGCGCTTCAAGGCTCCCTTGAACATCAGCCTTCAAGATGATGTTCAACGTAGCAGTTTCACCTTTTTGGATCTGTTCGAAGAGATCCTCAAGTTTGGCACCTGTAGTAGCTGCCGCCCTAGAGGCGTAGCCAGCCATACGTATACGTTGTTCCCTGGATTCAGCGATTGTTTTTGCTGTCGCAAGTTCAGCAGTAACTTTAAATTCGTCACCAGCACTTGGTACTTCCGAAAAACCGAGGACTTGAACTGGCATAGCTAATGAAGCTATCTTTATAGCTTTACCCTTATCATTGACGATAGCTTTTACTCTTCCCCAGGCAATCCCTGCAACCATCGGATCGCCGATGTGTAAAGTACCGCCTTGGATGAGTACCGTAGCGACCGGACCACGCCCCACATCCAGATTGGCCTCTAACACGACTCCGGTGGCGCGTCCAGATGGATTCGCCTTCAACTCTAGGACTTCAGCAAGCACCAAGATTTGTTCTAGCAAATCGTCGATACCTAAGTTCTGAAGCGCCGAGATCTCGACCGTTATCGTGTCGCCTCCCCAGGACTCCGGTACCAAAGAGTACTCTGATAGCTGTTGCATCACCCTATTTGGATCTGCATCTTCCCTGTCGATCTTGTTGATGGCAACAATAATAGGTACCTCAGCAGCTTTCGCATGGTTTATGGCTTCGACTGTTTGGGGCATCACGCCGTCATCAGCAGCTACCACCAACACTACGATATCAGTGACCTTGGCGCCACGGGCACGCATCTGAGTAAATGCCTCGTGACCCGGTGTGTCGATAAAAGTAATCGCTCTGCCATTTAACGATACCTGGTAAGCACCTATATGCTGAGTGATTCCTCCCGCTTCTTGCGCAACCACGTTAGCTTCCCGGATCCTATCAAGTAGCTTCGTCTTGCCATGATCAACGTGACCCATGACTGTGACCACAGGTGGCCTCTCCGCCAACTGCGATGGATCAACGGTCTCATCCTCGTCAAAGTACTTCGCAGAAAGCACTGCCTCTTGTTCTTGACCGGGATCGACCAGCTTGACACGAGCACCGATCTCAGCAGCAAAAAGCTCGATCATGTCGTCCGACAACGATTGTGTCGCTGTTATAAGTTCACCCTGAAGAAGCAGGAATCTTACGATATCACCAGGACTCCTATTGAACTTGGGAGCCGCCTCTTGTGCAGTGGATCCCCTTTCGACAATTATTTCACCCTCTGGCACCGGTGCAGATGACGGCATATAGGTCGTAACTTGAGTTGGCTCCAACTCTTCAAATGTCTTTTTGGATCTTCTCTTCGAAGGCTTTGACTTAGGACGCGCACCCCTTGAGTTTCCTCTACCACCGGCTGGAGGAAGTGGTCCGGAACCTCCTCCGCCACCGGGACCTCTTGAACCCGGAGCACCGCTTGGTCGGGTACCAAAAGGCCTATCCAGGCCTGAAGATCCACCTCGAGGAGGACCAGAGAAGCTAGGTCGATCCCCTCCTCTTGGGCTGGAAGAAGACGATGGTCCCGAAGTTCCTGAAAATGGTGGTCTTGTGCCACCTTGGGCACCTTGTCCTCGGCCTTGGTAGCCACCTTGGGTACCTTGTCCCTGACTTCTTCCTTGATAACCCGATCCTTGACGATCTCTGTTTGGAGCGCCACCTTGGGCACCTTGTCCTCGGCCTTGGTAGCCACCTTGGGTACCTTGTCCCTGACTTCTTCCTTGATAACCCGATCCTTGACGATCTCTGTTTGGAGCGGCTTGATACTCTCGTTGACCAGAGCCTCCTGATGGTCTCCTACCTCTGTCACCCTCTGGTGGAGTTTCCGCACGAGCGCTCACCTTTTCATTACCAGGCTGCGGTCGAGGTGGAGGCGGAATAGGCCTACCTGTAGCGGACCTTGGAGGTCCAGGTGGGGGCGGAATAGGCCTACCTGTAGCGGAGGTCGGGGTATTGCCTTGTCGTTGTCCGCCAGTCACATCGGAAGATCTTTGAAGAGACTGTCTTTTTGTCTGGCCGCCTTGAAAAGCCTTGCCTGTAGGAACTCCCTCTTTTGTCCTAACCTCCATGCGCTCCTCTGCAGAGATTCGAGCTGACTCCTGAGCTACAAGATCACCCAACTTGGGACGTTGGGATGCAGGTTCAATGGCCTTTTCCACGGCAGGCTTGGCGTCGGGAAAAGACTCTTCTGCGGGACCTGCAACTTCTTCTACCACCTGTTGAGGTTCCGTCACTTTTTTAGGGGCCTTCTCACTTTTTGGTTGTACAGGCGAGGTTTCAACTTCTTGTGAAGGCTTTTCAGCAACGTTACTTTGAGCAGACGCTACATGAGAGTTCTTGGCGGATGCATATATACCTACTCCGTCACGTTCAGCGCGTCTTCTTACGCGATCGGCTTGTGGATCCTCGACACTTGAGGAGTGGCTACGCACACCAATTCCAAGTGCAATGCAAAGATCCAAAGCCTCTTTATTCTCTATTCCTAACTCTCGAGCTAGCTCATAAACTCGTACTTTCTTTACCAACTGGCGACCCTGACCTCCGAATACAAAATGAACAAAGCGAGTTATTTGTTACATAAGACTGGCCCTTATAGCCTAGACCTTTAATACAAGCTTGAAGCCGAAGTGACCTCTTCAGTGTCTTCAAAATGAGAGCTCCAATTAGCTAGTACCTCCCTAGGTACCGCAACTTTCAGAGTTCTCTCAAAACCTTTGCGACTGATCGCTTTCAAAAAGCATTCTTTGGAGCCCTTACAGACCCACGCACCTCGCCCCTTGTCAGCGTCAGGATAACGGAAGCGAATGAGTTGGGAGCGCTCCCTTTTTGTTCTACACCCCACACAGCTTCTATAAACTTCCATATGTCCAAAGGATCCAAAAGAAAACCTGCGATCCTACTCCTCCACCTCGATATCTTGATAGTTCTCTGACTCAGAGTGAATATCTATCTTGAGTCCTGTTAGTCTGGCAGCTAACCGAGCATTTTGACCTTCTCGTCCAATTGCTAAAGACAACTCAGAGTCAGGTACGACGACTCGGGCTGACCCTGACTCTTCGTCGACTTGAACATCAAGTACATGGGCAGGCTGTATAGAGCGCTCAACGTACTCTGAAAGATACTCTGAGAACGCTACTATATCCACTCTCTCGCCACGTAGTTCGTTCGTAACCATTCGTACCCTTGTTCCTCGAGCACCAACACAAGAGCCAACGGGATCAACGTTAGGGTCGTTGGACCACACAGCCATCTTGGTTCTATGTCCTGGCTCTCTGGCTATGGCTTTTATCTCCACAACTCCAGAAGCTATTTCAGGTACCTCAAGCTCAAAAAGTCTCTTTACCAGCCCCGGGTGAGTTCTACTCACTACGATCTGGGGACCCTTGACCGTCTTTCGAACCTCAACTATATAAGCCTTCACTCTCGAGCCATGTTCATAGCGCTCGTTAGGCGGTTGCTCCATCTGGGGAAGAAGCGCTTCCACTTTACCTAGGTCCAACAAGGTATACCTAGAGTCACTTTGTTGTACTATTCCGGTGATGACATCGCCTTCACGACCCGCATACTCATCGTACTTTAAATCTCTCTCTGCATCTCGGATTTTTTGGAACATGACCTGCTTGGCCGTTTGGGCGGCAATTCTACCAAAATCCTCTGGGGTATCCTCCCACTCTCTTACAACGTTACCTTCGTCATCCAGCTCTTGCCCGAATACCCTTATCTCTCCCGAGTCTGGGTCTATCATTACAAAAGCCTCTTCAGCCGCTCCTGGCATACGTTTATAAGCTGCGACCAGGGCGTTAGCCAAAGACTCGAGCAACGTATCGACCGCTAGGCCCTTTTCTCGCGCTACAAGCGCTAAAGCCTCCATAAAGTCTTGATTACTCTTTGCCATCTTCTTCACCCTCCTCGATCACGTCCTCACTCTTAGCTTTTGCACTTTTTGACTTCGAGTCTTCGGACCCCCACACAAACACTGTTTTAGCCTTGATAATATCGCCCAGCGTTACTTGGAATCTCTGTGATGAAGTCTCGTCCTCAAATATGACTGCCTCATTTTCCACATCTTTCACTCTGACACGACTTCGTTTCAGACCTTTGTCTCCATCTCGCCACTTCAAATCCACAAGTGCGTCTTTGAAAATTCGAAAATGATCAAGCGTCTTCAACGGTCGTTCTAGGCCTGGAGAAGAGACCTCTAACTCAAAGGCGCCACGGAAAATCGACTCAAGATTCATCTGATCGACTACAGCAGATATGAGTTTTGTAGCTTCTTCGACCTTGTTCAAGCTCTGACTGTCGACGCCTTCAACACTGACGCGAAGGGAGGACTTCGTGGCTTCGAGTTCGAGAACTTGAAGGTCAATCTCTTTCAAGGCCGCATCAAGAGTACTTTGAAGAGAGTCCAAACGTTCGGAGGCATTGGACCCTTTAGACTTCCGCTTCAGGTGTGCATCAGACACAACGCCTCCTTTCTCAACCGATCGAACCTACTCCACAAGCCGCAAATAAAGAAAAACGCGGGCTTCGAGCCCACGCTTTCCACACAATTACTGCAACCTAGCTAAAAGTACTTTAGCGGGAACTGTCCCAAGAATCTGTCATTTGAGTTTCCTTAGTCTCTCCGTGACTAAAGAGACAGCATCGACAAGTCCAACCTTTAGCACCGTTCCGTCGCTACGGAGCTTGACCTCTACACATCCCTCTGCTAGAGACTTGGATCCTACAATGACCTCAAGCGGTATACCCATAAGATCGACGTCGGCCAATGACACCCCTGGTGAGAGTTTACGGTCATCTATGAGTGTTTCCACCCCAAGGCCCAATAGTTCATTATAAATACTCTGTGCGGTATCTTGCACCTCAGCAGATCTCGAAGCTCCAAGGGGAACCACTACCACTTCATACGGTGCCACAGAGACGGGCCAGCAAAGTCCCTTTTCATCTGAGAAGTGCTCTGCGATAACTGCAATTAATCGAGTAACACCGATGCCGTAACAACCCATAAAGTAGGGATACTGTTCGCCATCTGATCCTGTAAAACTCGCTTGGGGCAGGAGACTTGAGTAAGCAAGTCCAAGTTGGAAAGTATGACCAATCTCCACCGATCTAACCAGCTCAAGAGGTTCGCCACAGTTAGGGCAAGGATCACCTTCTCGAACCACAACCAGAGATTGAAACTCATCTACGTCAAAGTCTCGCCCAAGCACGGCACCACTAACGTGATAACCAGCCTTGTTACCACCGGTCGCAAATATCATTTTCGCTGCAACAGAGTAGTCAGCTATGACACTCATGCCATTGGTTTGAGCGCTCATCGGTCCGATAAAGCCTTTGTACAAGAATGGAAACTGTTCAAACTCATCGTCAAGCAATAAAGTTAGGCCAGATGGTACTCTTATCTCCCGATCGCCAGGGACAAGCAGCATGAACAAGTTGCCAGCCGCATCTTTCGCAACAAGACATTTAAGCATCTCTGCTGCAGTTAGAGGTACTCCAAGCTTGGTTATTGCCTCAACCGCAATATCCACACCAGGCGCATCCGGCGTATAATGAAAAGACATCTCAGGCAGTTCGTCAAGGTTCTTCAGTATTGCCGGAATCGCTACCCGTCTTCTCGCCGCCTCAATATTAGCTCGATAGTCACACTGTGGACATTTAGCGTAGTGATCTTCGCCGATGTCTGCTGGAGACATAAACTCATGATTAACATCGCCGCCTATAGCTCCCGAGTCTGCCTCGACCGCCTCAAAGGGAATTCCTATACGGCCAAATGCATTATTATAAGCCTCATAAATCTTTCGATAGGAGGATCTCATTCCTTCTTGATCCGCATCAAAGGAGTATCCGTCCGCCATTATGAACTCTCTGGTTCTCATCAGCCCATACCGAGATCTCGGTTCGTCTCTGAATTTAGTTTGGATCTGATAGACGATCGCAGGAAGATCTCTATAAGAACTTAGATCTTGGTGAACCGCCTCAATGACTGCCTCTTCGTGCGTTGGACCGAGCACGAAAGAGCCTCCTTTGGTCTCAACGTGTATCAGCACGTCAGACATCTTTTCTGCTCTACCAGTGCTCTCCCAGATCTCCAATGGATGAAGTGCCGGGAGTAACACCTCCTGAGCTCCCACACGATCGAACTCTTCCCTTATGATCTGTGATACTTTTGAAAGAACTTTCAGTCCCAAAGGCAGATAAGAATACACCCCTGAGGCCAAACGCCGAATGTATGCGGCTCGTAGAAGAAGTTGATGAGACTTTGCCTCAGCTTCACTAGGAGACTCACGGAGCGACTTAAATACCAACTGACTCATCTGCATAGGGAAATGTTACAAGCTACTTCCCTGAGTTGAAGTATCGACTCTCCTAATCTTGAGAACTTAGCTAGTTTTCCGTCGAATACGCTCGATCGTAACGGCTGAGTTGTTAGCGTCTTCGCCCTTGTCGGAAAGAAGCTCCGCCCTATCTTTTTCAGCTTGAAGGGCTGCTTCAGGATTTGCCGCCAAAAGACGGGCCTCAACTCCTTCTTCGGCAATCTTTTGAGCCTCTCTGACCAAGGCAGCAACCATCTCAGACTCGGGAACCACATCAACGATCTTCCCCTTGATAAACAAGTGTCCCTTTTTACGCCCTGCCGCTATGCCCAGATCAGCCTCTCGAGCCTCTCCCGGACCGTTTACAACGCATCCCATTACCGCTACCTGTATAGGTAAATTAAGCTTCTCAAGTGCCACCTGGGCTTCACTTGCAACTCTAATTACATCGATCTCTGTTCGACCGCATGACGGACATGCAATAAGATCAAGTCCTCTACGCTCTCTAAGCCCAAGTGCCTCAAGCAACTGCCTACCCGCTTTGACCTCCTCTACGGGATCGGCTGTCAAAGAGTACCGAATAGTATCTCCGATACCTTCACACAACAACGTTGCTATTCCTGCCGTGGACTTAATAAGACCAGCCGGAGGCGGTCCAGCTTCAGTAACCCCTAGATGAAGAGGGTGATCTGTTACCTCTGACAACATTCGATAGGCTTCTATCATCAAAGGTACATTTGACGCTTTGACCGAGATAGCAACTTGATCAAATCCTACTTCTCCAAAGAGCTCCAACTCTCTCATTGCGGACTCCACGAGTGCCTCTGGAGTAGCACCTTGGTATTTTTCGTAAAGCTCCGGATGAAGCGAACCTGCATTTACTCCTATTCGAATTGGCACTGAACGATCTTTTGCCTCTTGAGCCACCAACTTGATCTCATTGGGTTTTCGAAGATTCCCTGGATTGAGCCTCAGGGCAGCCACACCAGCCTCAAGAGCAGCTAAAGCCATCTTGTAATGGAAGTGAATATCCGCCACTATTGGTACGGGCGACCGTGGAACAATCTGAGCAAGTCCTTCCGCTGCTTCAAGCTGATTACACGTGCAGCGAACAATATCTACTCCAGCAGAAGCCAAAGAGTATATTTGAGCCAAGGTACCTTCAACGTCTGCCGTCTTTGTAGTCGTCATAGACTGAACAGAGACTGGGGCTCCTCCGCCCACCGGAACTTTTCCCACCATAACTTGGCGGGTCTTTCTCCTCTGTGCCACTTGAACAGACGCTCTCGACACGTATATCAGCCTCCTAAACTTGCTTTTTGTAAACTATGCCATATTCAGACAGCATCACTTATAAGCCTAGCGAATAAATGGATTACCAACGGGATGGGTAATGTCCAGGTACAAAGCCGTCACGCTCACCAGGATCAGAACGAATATCACTGCGTAGGTCACGGGCATCAGTTTCAAGATATCCGCATGATAAGGTCGGCCCTTTTTAGATCTTAACCTCTCATATACAGCGATGACGACATGTCCACCATCAAGAGGCAGAAGTGGAATCATATTGAATATTCCGACAAAAATGTTTATCGAAAATAGCAGCGCTAATACCGCTTGGAACCCGGACTGCACTGCTTGTGAGGCAAGTCTCACTATTCCAACCGGCGAAGCAAAACGCGCCTGTGCGCCCTTAGATGCCGGGTTGGTGGAAGGATGCACCAACTGACCGAAGTATTGAGAGATTCCATGAGGGGAAAAATGGGCTATCAACGAACCCACCGTCTGAGCGGAAAAACTCCACATATCCGAGCCAGCCGCCGCAATTGAACCAAGTACTCCATAGTGCGAGACACCTGGCACAATCCCTATCCCGATTACTCCCCTTGCCTTTGAACCCTTGGGTAGATAGCTCTTTCCATCAACTTTGACCGTTCTGCCATCCACCGGTGTGACGGTAGTGGTAAGCAACCGGGAACCGTCTTGAACCACCAACTTAACGGGTTTGTTAACGCTTGAACCTAAAATAGCGGCTAGCTCATTGGATGAAGTGATCCTCTTTCCTCCTGCAGAGATCACGACTTCTCCAACTTTTAGATGAGCCAAAATCGCAGGCGAGGTTCGATTAGAGAAGTTGGCAACTGCTCCAATTTCGACGACCTTAGGGTTGGAGATACCATACATCGACAAAATTGTAAGCAATAGAGCAAAGGCCATGACAAAGTGCATGAACGATCCTGCCACTGCAACAGCTAAGCGTCTCGGAAAACTAGCCTGTCTATAGGTCCGAGGTTCGTCTTGCACTGGTACTTCATCGGCGGATGACATCCCAATCACCTTTACATATCCGCCAAGAGGTAGAATCTTCACACCATACTCTGTCTCACCGCGTCTAAAAGACCATATCTTGGGGCCAAATCCCAAGAAGTACTCGGTCACTTTCATTCCGGAGAGCTTTGCCGTAACAAAATGACCAAGTTCGTGGATCATGATCATGACCACGATGGCAGCCACAACACCTAGGGTAGCCAAGGAATGGGTCTCAAAGCCGAGATATATGACCACGCTTAACGCGATCAAAAGCTCCACAAGGCGACGACCTCCCAAGTTACGCGCCTCAGACAAACTCGGACCTTCGGAGGTCTCCACCTGACCTTGCGGTGACTCCGTTGGCTCAGATAAGTCTTGGTTCAAGAGATCTCCTCAACAACTCCACGCGCGACTTCTCTCGCTCGTCTATCTACAGATATAACATCTCCGACAGTTGAGATATTGCAGTTCTCATAGCGATCCATAGACAACTCTAAGAGTTTTGCTATATCCTTCCAAGCAATCTCACCAGAGATCAACGCTTCCACTGCCACCTCGTTGGAGGCGTTGAACCAGCAGGTTCCTCCACTCCCAAGTTTGCCTGCGCCATAAGCTATCTTGAGCGCAGGAAATCGGGCATGATCTGGTGGGATGAACTCCAGCGTCAAGTTCTCCTTCCAATCCATCGCTCCATAGGGAGTGAGAGAGCGTTGCGGATAGTTAAGGGCTAGCGAGATTGGAAGTTTCATATCTGGCATCGAGAGTTGCGCTAGTACCGTCCCATCGCTATATTCAACCATCGAGTGGACTACCGACTGCGGATGAACGACCACCTCGATTTGGTCATAAGGCATGTCAAACAGGTAATGCGCCTCAATCACTTCCAATCCTTTGTTGGCGAGCGTCGAAGAGTCAATGGTGTTTTTTGGACCCATTTGCCATGTTGGATGCTCAAGAGCTTCTTTGACGGTAACAGTTTCTAGTTCTTCTTGGGGCAGTGTCCGAAATGGTCCTCCCGATGCTGTAATCACTAGCTGCCTCACAGATTGTCTTGCCAGCTCAGAGGAACCGAGGACCTGAAAGATCGCTGAGTGTTCAGAGTCAACAGGAATGAGTTCACCTCCACCTTTTTGGCGCCATGGCTCTATGAGATCGCCAGCAGCGACAATCGACTCCTTGTTGGCGTTAGCCAACAAACCACCCGACGTCAATGCGGCCTCTGTGACAGGAACTCCAGAAAAACCTGTAACAGCGTTCATCACAAGGTCACTTTGCCTGGCTAAATCATAGATCTCTTCTCCAGCGACAATCTCAACGCGGTAGTTCCCCAGTAGAACTTTCAGATCTCTGTAAAGAGCAGCATCTGCCACTCCCACAACGCTTGGTCTGTACTGTCTTACCTGTTCCACCAAGGTATATATGGATCTGTTCGCGACGATCCCATAGAGTTCGATCTCTGAGGAACTATGACAAGTTTTCGAGTCTGCAAAAACTTGGAGGGTCTGGGTTCCAATAGAACCCGTGGAGCCAAAGATGGTCAGCGATCTCGCTTTTTGAGGCATCTTATTTAACCTAAATGGAAAAGCTGAAACATAAAGTAAGCCGTGGGAAGCATAAACAATACCCCATCGATGCGATCTAAAACCCCACCATGTCCAGGAAGAATATTTGAGGTATCCTTCACGTTTAAAGATCTCTTGATCATGGACTCACAGAGATCCCCAAGAGGGGTAACGACTCCCGCGACCAAGCCAAGTACTGCTCCTTTTTCGAGGTTCATAGGGAATATGGCACCTGCAACAAAAGCCCCCAAAATCACTGCCGCTATAGCTCCAGCCACCATACCTTCATAGGTCTTTGATGGGCTGACGGACGGCGCTAACTTGCGCTTTCCCATCACAAGACCTCCAAAGTACGCAAAGATGTCTGCGGAACTAGTAGTGATCAGTAACGCCAACAAGAGACGAACCCCGTACCCATGAAAACTTTGCGGTCTAAGTATTAAAGATCCAAATGATCCAAGTAGTCCTATCCAGAGAAGTGGCATCAAAGTCACAGTGATACCCTCCAAGGAAGAGGTATTCAACAGGCCTGCCAAATACCATAAAAAGGTAACTATGACTCCGAGCAGCAAGGCATAGACGATGCCTTGCATACCTTGAACGTATGCACCCACAGACATGAGCACCACTGTGACAAGACCCACCAACTTAGCCGGTTTCATCTTTGCACGTTGGGCGCTGTTGTAGTATTCAGATGCCGCTATCACCAAAGCGATGGTAACTAAAGCGTCTGCGATCTTTGCTCCTGCCGCCAAAGCTGCAAGCACCAATGCGCCAAGCACAATGCCGGTAGCGATCGACTTGGACTTGGATCTTCCGGCAACGGATCCTCCATCGGAGGATTTCGGCTTCGGATTGGACTCTTTATGTCTATTACGTCTTGGGGTTGGATCCATCTGTTCCATAGACTCCTCAGCTTCTCCCATAGAGCTGGATCTGAAGCGAGACCCTTTCTTTCCCTTTTGTATAGACGGAGATAAAGAGGGAAACGACCCCCGAGGGATTCGCACCTTGCGATAACGCCCTTGGTCGTTATCACCACCGTCCAAAGAACCTTCAGATGGTCCTGTACTAAAGCTCCGGGCATCGTTGTACTCTTTTGAACCGCGCGAGCCACTCAGATTAAGATCATTTTCCAAGGGGTTGGGTTGTCGCTCATGGTAGCGCTCCTTGCCCGATCCAAAGATAAGCGGTTCTTCCCCTTCCTCATCTTCATAGACGTCACCACGGCCAAAGAGGTCTTCAGAGGACGTAGATGGATCGAGCCACAAGGGCTTGTCGCCAGACATCTCAAGAACTACTTTGGGGATCTCTCCCGTTGGAGGATCACTCCAGTGAGGAAGTACAATCTCGTCGTCTTCTGGAGGAAGAATTCTTGACACCAGGCTATCGATCTTTCGACGTCTGTCTACGATCTCTTCATCTCCATGACCTACATCCTGGTCTGCCATAACTTCCCCTCGGACTTAAACTTCTAGCAGTTCTTTTTCCTTATGAGCTAAAGCTCGATCCAGCTCTTGTACGTAGCTTTGAGTCAACTTATCCAGTTCTTTTTCAGTGCCTTCGACGTCATCCGAGGTTATGAGACCTACCTTCTCCATAGCCTCCAAGTCGTGGCGAGCCGAACGTCTAACACCTCGGATCGCAACTTTACCGTCTTCCGCCTTTTGTCTCACAACCCTGACTAATTCTTTCCGTCTCTCCTCTGTGAGCGGCGGAAAACTCAATCGTATGATTGAACCGTCATTGTTTGGATTGATACCAAGATCTGATGATTGAATCGCCTTTTCAATCTCTTTGAGGGCAGTTTTGTCATATGGGGTAATCACTAATGTTCGCGCATCTGGAACAGAAAAGTTAGCCATCTGCTGAAGAGGAACTTCGCTACCGTAGTACTCCACAGGCAGTTTCTCGACAAGAACCGAGGTTGCCCTACCCGTGCGTACCGTTGCAAACTCCCCTTCCGCGTGACTCACAGCCTTAGCCATCTTTTCTTTCACTGCCACTATAAGAGAGTCAATAGAGTCAAATTCTGCCATTACCTCACCAAAGTTCCGATATTTTTCGCTTGACAAGCTCGAATTATGTTACCTGAAATCGAGACGTCGAACACCAAGATCTCCAAGTTGTTATCTTTACAAAATGTCACTGCCGTCATATCCATAGCAGCGAGACTCTCCGTAATGACCTCCATGTACTCCAAAGTATCGTACTTTTTCGCCCCAGGGTCAAGTTTTGGATCCGCGCTGTAGATTCCGTCTACACCTGAGTGAGTTCCCTTTAACATTGCTTGTGCGCCAATCTCTGCTGCCCTTAACGAAGCTGCCGTATCGGTTGTAAAGTAGGGACTACCCGTGCCCGCAGCAAAGATAACAACTCGACCTTTTTCTAGGTGTCGAATTGCTTTGCGTCTAATGTACGGTTCGGCCAACTCAGCCATCTGTATAGCAGACTGAACTCGAGTCGGCTGACCATAACGTTCAATTGCATTTTGAAGTGCAAGCGCGTTAATGGTCGTAGCTAACATACCCATATGATCGGAGGTAACGCGATCGATCCCAATAGCGGTTCCATTTGTACCTCTCCAAATGTTTCCTCCACCAACAACGACGGCAAGCTCGACTCCAGCCAGCTCCTTCACTTGGGCTATCTCCGACGCTATCCGGTCTAACGTTTTAGCATCCACTGGGTCATCGATATTGTCATTGCCTAGTGCCTCTCCGGATAGTTTTAGAACCACTCGACTCCATCTGGAGGTAGTTCTGGAATCTGAGGTACTCACCATACGGACTAAGCGCCCACGACTACGAGCGCGAACTCCACAATCTTTGCTTTTCCAAGCACATCTTGAATCTTCAGCTTTTCATCTTTTACAAAAGCCTGTTCGTTCAAGCACAGATTCTTAAAGAACCCATCCAATCTGCCAGACACGATCTTGTCCAAAGCCGCCTCTGGCTTACCCTCATTTCTCGTGATTGTGAGCAAGGTTTGGCGTTCGTTTTCAACAACGTCTTCTGGGACATCTTTACGGCTCAGATAGCTTGGTCGAGCGAACGCTACGTGCAGCGCAAGATCGTGGGCAAGTTCCCTTGTACCATCTTTGACCTTCATAAGGACACCGACAGTTCCTCTCCCGCTTTGAAGGTGCATATAACCGTCGATTATCTCTCCATCGTCAGCTCTCATATAACTTACCCGTCCAAGCTCTATGTTTTCCTTGAGAGTAATCTTCAGTTCATCCACACTAGAGGTGAAAGCGTCTACTGCTTCAGGACCCTTCTCGGCTACCGCCTTGGCGATCTCTTCAACCAATGCAACAAAACTCTCAGACTTAGCGACGAAATCAGTCTCACAACGAAGCTCCACGATGGAACCAGAGTTGGATCCCACACTTACGTAACATGCGCCTTGGGAGTTCTCTCTATCCGCTCGTTTAACAGCTCCAGCAAGTCCTTTTTCTCTAAGAATTTGGGCGGCCTTTTCTGCATCTCCTCCGGCCTCTTCTAGAGCCTTTTTTGCGTCAAGCATTCCGGCTCCTGTCCGTTTACGCAAGCTCTGTACATCTGCAGCTGAAATTGCCACCGGTATATCTCCTTACAAATACCCATTTGGGATATTGCCATCCCAAAATTAATCTACTTAGTAAACTCTGCACACACTTTATGGTGCGCACCTTTACGCTTGTTCCGCCAATCTTCGCTCCCGAGCCTCTGCCTCCAGCGCAGCTTGGCGTCTTGCCTCTTTTTGCTCTTGCTCCCTTTTAGCCACTACCTCAGGATCTTCGACGAACTCTTTGGGCTCTTTGGGCTTGAACTTCTCGGCCTGCATCCTTCGACCATCAGCGATTGCGGTAGTAATCACTTCACACATCAACTCTCCCGCTCTAATAGCATCGTCATTACCTGGAATGACATATTGGATCAGATCTGGATCACAGTTTGTATCGACGACAGCCACCACCGGAATTCCAAGACGATTTGCCTCGGTAACCGCAAGGTGCTCTTTCTTGGTATCGATGATGAATAAGGCATCAGGAAGTCGTGTCATATTTGCAATGCCACCTAGGTTTGACTCGAGTTTGACAAGTTCTCTGGAAAGCAACAGAGCTTCCTTCTTGGGCATAGCCTCAAAGTCGCCGTTTGCTCTCATAGACTCGTACTCTTTCATTTTCTTGATACGAGAGACGATCGTATTGAAGTTGGTAAGCATTCCACCAAGCCACCGATGATTTACATACGGCATCCCAACACCACTTGAATAACTCGCAATAGCATCTTGTGCCTGCTTTTTTGTCCCAACAAACATAACCACTCCACCTTTTGCGGAGAGATCTCTGACGAACTTGTAGGCATCCTCGATCAATGTCAAAGTTTGCCGAAGGTCGATTATATATATTCCATTTCTCTCGCTGTGGATATAACGCTTCATTTTCGGATTCCACCTGCGAGTCTGATGACCAAAGTGAACCCCGGCCCCCAGAAGTTGCTTCATCGTTACAACAGGCTTGTCAGCCACATTTCCTCCCATCGGTTTAATTCAGGCTACTTTTACGCTCATCTAAAGAACGACCGTGGGTACAAGTAGCCGTGAAGTTTGCAAGTACATCATACCTGTAAAGCAAAGATTCAGTGTCCACGGAGACCAACCGTGCCGAGATACATGGTGATAGTCTCACTTACACTCAGATCTAAACCAGTGCCGTCAATCGCAACGTATTCTTTAGTGCCATGAAGCTCGCACATCCACAATATTTGCCACTGTCGCTTCTTATCAGCCAAGCTGTTTCGGAGGACGGTGGCCATGGGGTGCCCATGATGAGGAGTCCGCTCACTGACGCTCAGTCGAACGCTCAGACCTCGACGACGAGACCATCGTAGGCAGAGTCGAAGGATGCTTCGTCCTGGCGGTTGAGCATATCGGAGGACATGTGGGTCAGTAGGATTCGAGCGCTCGCGAGTTGGTCGAGATGAGCGGCCAGGTCGGTGTGGCGGAGGTGGTAGGGCACGGCCTTGTCCCAGTAGTAGGCCTCGGCGATGAACAGGTCTGAGTCGGCCGCGACCTCGATGAGGGAGTCGGTCCAGGCGGTATCACCCGTATAGGCGATGACCTTGCCGCCCAGTGTCAAACGCAAGGCAAGGGGTGGGGCACCACTCGGATGGTCGACCTCCCATGCCGTGACCTCCATACCGGCGACGGTCGCCGTGGCGCCGGGGTCCAGGTCGACAACGTCGACGGGGAACCCGCGCGACACCGATGAGGATCCGGGGAACAGGCACTCCATGGCTGCGGTGAGCCGCTCGGCGATCCCGGACGGCCCGACAACGCTCAGCGGCCTGGTGCGTCCGGAGAACTGGCCGTTCAGGACAAGGAACGGGAGACCACCGAAATGGTCCCCGTGAAGGTGAGAAACCACCACGGCCGCGACCTCAGCGGGGTCGAGCCTTTGGCGCCTGAGAGCGAGCAACGAGGTGGCTCCGCAGTCGAGCAGCACCGGTGGTTCTGATCGATCGGGCCCCCGCAAGTGGATGCAGGCCTGATAGCGGTCCCCACTGCCGAAGGCGTCGCCGGAACCGGCAAAGGTCACGGTCACGTTCGGGCTGTCCACAATGCTCATCAGCCCATCTTAGTGTCCCTGGTTAACGGCCATCAGCACCGGCTCAATCGTGGGGAAACCGTCAGGCGAACTGGAGTGTTACACATTGTGGTTCGTTTCCGCATTCGAATGGACGAGCGAACTCAGACCTACGTGCCCGTCGTTTGGCTGAGGGCCTTTCCAATCGAAGCACCTTTGGGAGTCGCTTTTTGACCAATCGTGCAACTTTTCCTGATGAAGCAGTACTCTGAGTCTGGGATCAGCCTCAGATGCGCCAGTATTCACCAACGTCCTTCCCTTCTTCTCTCATCTGCTCTGTCTCACTGGATCCCTTCGCCATGTGGACGGCTTTCCCGTCCTCGGACTACTACGGATCCTCCGCCACGCTCATACATCATCAGTCGGCGTTGGACCTAGCCTGACATGCCAGGCGATGTATGACCGCTTCCCATGTTCACCTGATATTCCCTTGATGGACTTGGCATCCAGCTCTACTCCGGCGCCACGTCCAGGTCCTCAAATTCCGTTATCGGACCTGGCCTCTGGATGGACAAAGTAGACATCCCTCCAGAGAGAGAGGACATAGCGGACATCCCCTCCCCAACGCAGTTTGACCCATCCTTCAGATTTGACAGGCCAGTGGGATCTTACGAAGCTTCAACCACTGGTTCACTTTCGTTTTACTCGACTCGTGGTGTGCAACGGAGTTTGGCTTGTGAATCTTTATAAGTATGTCTTTATATGCATGTTAGGCTTTGTTGCATGAGACTCACGAAATTCAGTCACGCTTGTGTCCGGCTAGAGAAGAACTCGAAAAACATCGTCATTGATCCAGGAGCAATGACTCCTGAACCGGACGCCATGCAAAATATCGATACGATACTGATTACGCACGAACACTTTGACCACTTTGAACCTGTCCGTTTGGCTGCCGCAGTTAGGGACAATCCTGCACTGGATATCTACACATGCGCTGGAGTTGCAGGACACCTGCAGGAGCTTGGTGACCGCGTCCATGTTGTGAAGAATGGAGATACCTTCTCTGCATGTGGATTCAAGGTGTCGGTTGTAGGAGAAAAGCACCACTTCAGTCATCCAGACGCTCCTCCGGTGGACAACGTCGGTTTCGTAATAGACGATGAAGTATTTCATCCTGGTGATGCTCTAACAATACTTGATATTGCAACCTTATTAGTGCCAGGTCAAGCACCGTGGATGACTATGCCAGATCTGATCTCCTACCTACGCACCATAAGACCAAAGCGAGCATATGCAATACATGATGGATTGATAAATGAATGGGGGGTCATGGTGCTAGAAAGTGTCCTCACAGCAGAAGCTGAACGTCTCGGAGCGGATATCCGACGACTAAAACCGGGCGATAGTATCGAGGTCTAGGAGCATGAGTCTGAATCAGTTTTGGTATTCGGACTGATTTGTCTATCTCACCTATTTGTTGGCAATACTGGCGATAGACAAGACTCTAAGAAAGCATGACCGGTATCTGAGGCAGGCTCATTGAGGCAGTTCGGGATTATTTCCTCCTTGTGTCAGCGCTATCGCTCCGTTTTTACGTTAGTTGGCCAGTTCTCTAAAGTTGTGACAAATTGCATGCAGTTTCCACTACCCACTGGCTCCAGCCAGTCCAGGCAAGCGCAGATGTCTGGTATTTTGTTTTACTTTAATCTGGCCGAAGGCAGTTTCCACTCGAATGCAAATCCTGCCACCGCCAGACGTCAGTGATCTTTGGGACGATCTTTTGTGACATCCTCCCCACCCTTACGGACGAGGCTCCCAAAGTCGCTCATGCGACCTCGGCTGGTTGACGCTTCATCGGGTCGCTGTGCTGTGTCTTGTTAGACCTAGCGTGCGATATTCCTCCACGTCTAAAGACCGTATGTCCTACGGCGGTTGAGATTATATTCTTAGCTGC
>JAJYGA010000155.1 GCA_021785255.1 Actinomycetes bacterium | reverse complement strand
TCGCCTGAGACCGCATCCTTATGAGTTCCACCTTTACTACGATATTTAGCAACGTCTTGCAAACCATAGCGATCTCTTTTTAGAGGGTGTCTTTGCTTAAAAGACACCCTCTCGTTTATTCTAGAGAGACGGGAGATCTCTGATGGGAGCTGCCTACGATGGAAAGTGGAAGGTAAAGCGTCGATGCGAGTTCTCAAGTTAGCTATGGCGCAGCTCAACTTCGAGGTTGGTGCCATCAGTGCCAATGTAACGAAGATTGAAAAAGCAGTGGCCGAGGCACGGAATCTGGGCTCTGAGATGGTTATTTTCCCAGAACTCTCTATTACTGGCTATCCGCCTGAGGATCTAGTGCTAAAGCCGCGATTTGTTCAAGCAAACCTTGATGCACTGGCCGAGGTTACGGCTATGACCAAAGATATAGCTGTTGTTATAGGCTTTGTTGATCGTTCGGATGATCTTTACAATGCGGCTGCTTTCATCAGTGATGCCAAGATTCAGGCGGTTTTTCATAAACAAATACTTCCCAATTACGGAGTATTTGACGAGCTCCGGTACTTTCGTCCAGGTCGTAAAGAACCTCTAGTAATGCTCTTTGGTGACGTTCGGATAGGGGTTACGATATGTGAAGACATATGGTCACCATATGGACCAATGGCAGCATATAGTGCTGGTCAGGTCGATGTCATTGTGAATATAAATGCCTCTCCTTTTGCACAGGGTAAGCAGCTCCAGCGGGAAAAGATGCTTTCTACGCGTGCTGCAGATGGATCGTTGTCTCTTGCTTATGTGAACATGGTCGGAGGACAAGATGAACTGGTCTTTGATGGTTCGTCCGTCGTGTTTAATCACTTTGGTGAGATGATTGGTTCTTGTGGAAGATTTTCAGAGGAAGTTTGTTCGTTCGATCTATACCTTCCAGAACGATTTAGGAAGCGACTTGTCGATCCCCGGGGTAACGATAGGTATGAACCTTCGAGACTTTCTGAGACGAGGGTGGTGCGGTCTGAGCCTCAACCAAGTGATACGAGGTCTGAGTCGTATCACCTTTATGACTCGAAACGTCACGTGATAAGGCCTTTGATCTTTCACGCTCAAGTAAGTCAAGACTCCGAGCGCGGATATCTGGCGCCACTACCTTCGAGGGTTGACTTGGGATATTTTGATGCGTCTGAGTCATATCCAGCCATCGTCTTGGGTACCAGGGACTATGTTGAAAAAAACGGTTTCAAGTCAGTAATGGTTGGCGTCTCCGGAGGCGTGGACTCTGCCCTCGTGCTTACAGTGGCAGTCGACGCGTTGGGAGCGAGCAGAGTGCAGGCTATTGGAATGCCGACACGATACTCAAGTTCATCATCGGTCAGTGATGGGATGGACATCTGTAAAAACCTAGGGGTTTCTTTGGAGATTGTCTCAGTCGACGACGTGTTTCAAAGCTACCTGGATCTTCTTGAAAGCCATCTTGGGCAGCTTCCTGGAGGTACAACTGAAGAAAATCTTCAATCGAGAGTCAGAGGTACATTGTTAATGGCGTTGTCCAACTTCCGAGGGGCATTGGTTTTGACGACGGGTAACAAATCTGAACTAGCTACTGGATACTCGACCTTGTATGGAGACACGGCTGGTGGATACGCGGTAATCAAAGACGTACCAAAAACACACGTATATGAGCTGTGTAACTACCGAAATCAGATTGCTGGTTTTGATCTTGTTCCCAAGGCGGTTCTTAGTAAAGCACCATCGGCTGAGCTTCGTCCTGATCAAAGGGATGATCAGTCGCTGCCTAGCTATGATGTGCTAGATCCGATTCTATATCGTTTGATCGACCTGGATATGGCTCGTTCTGAAGTAATCTCTCTTGGCTATGATGCAGAGGCGGTGGAGCAGGCTGCGTCTTTGATAGATCGATCTGAATATAAACGACGGCAGTCGCCTCCCGGCGTTCGCCTCACCACCAAAGGATTTGGAAAAGACAGGAGATTTCCAATTACCAACGGGTTTCGTTAGATTAAAGAATTGCTGAAGATTTGAGAATGAACTGTAAGCTATGACAGTTAATTAGATATGTTAGCTAAGATTTTTTTGCTACTTCGTATTGAAGTATATGATGCAAAGGTACTCTAAAGGTAAGACAAAGTGAACGTTACGAAAACGAGATGTAAAAGACAGGAAGTACTCTTTGCCAATTTGGCATAACCGACGGTTACTCAAGGAGAGGAAGACCCTTGGCCAAAGAGAGGCTCGATAGGGACGAAGAGGATCTAGTCCGTATCTATCTAAGTAATATTGGCGCTTATCCCTTACTTACCAAAGACGACGAAGTCCACTTGGCGCAAGACATCGAAGAGGGGCGTCAAGCGGCTCGGGACTTACGATCCAAAGGAAAAGGTTGCGACCAGAACGTCAAGAAAGAGCTGCTGAAGAAGGTGAAGGCGGGTACTCGAGCCGAGGAGGCTTTTGTTCAATCAAACCTTCGACTAGTGGTTTCCATAGCTAAGAAATATCAAGCTTCGGGCCTTCCGCTTCTCGATTTAATTCAAGAGGGTAACTTAGGTCTGATACATGCAGTCGAGAAATTTGATTGGCGCAAAGGATTCAAATTTTCGACGTATGCCACTTGGTGGATAAGGCAGGCTATCACTCGTGGAATAGCTAATACGGGAAGGACGATCCGCCTTCCCGTGCATGCAGGTGACACGCTAGCAAGGGTCCAGAAGGCTCAGGCTAGGCTCGAGCTGAAACTTGGACGCCCGGCTACGTTAGCCGAGCTTGGTCAGGAAGTCGAGCTTCCTTACGACAAGTTGATTGAAGCGCTGCGCTTTAGGGGTGATCCACTTTCTTTGTCCGAACCACTGCGAGAAGATGGGGACGCAGAGTTAGGCGACGTGGTGGAGGATAGATCAGCCTCTTCTCCTTTTGACCATGCGGCAACTCAGCTGCTTCCCACTGAGATAACAAAACTGCTGGCCCCACTTGACGAGAGAGAAAGAGAGATCTTGAAGCTCCGTTTTGGGTTGGACAGGGGAGAACCTCGAACTCTTGAAGAGGTGGGCGAATACTTTAATTTGACGAGAGAGAGGATCCGGCAGATAGAAGCCAGAGCAATGTCAAAACTCCGACACCCGTCTTCTGATACAGGGGCTCGAGATCTTCTGACTGTCTAAGGAAGAAAAGAAATAAAACAACCAAGTTATCTCAAAGTTCCAATGCAAATTGGCGTAATCCATGAGCTTGCTACTTTTTTGTCCAACACCCACTCCAGTGCACTGGGGAGATGCTAGAGAAGATCGACGAAGGCTTCGTTTTTACTTGGTTTACCCTCGGTGAATCATTGATAGAGCTGAGCGAGTTCCTTGTTCGTCGTCTTGTGGTTATGTTGATAGCCGATCTGACTCTGCATGCTTACCTCCAAGAGTCTTGGCCTCGTTAGAATCTCGTGTGCTGGGAATCATTCTTTGAAAAAGATTGAGCAGATATATCCCATAAGTGACAACCAAATACGATGACGGTGTCGAGGACGGGTAAAAATAGTCAGACTTGTCTTCACATAGAGAGCAACGGGATCTTCGACGATACTTCTTCGACTTTAAGATGGCGATCGACTTGAAGTTGAGCTCGTGCTGCCACTTTGAGAGAATTTAATTCAGGTGTAAATGGACAGAGTGTGAAAGCAAATTCGACACCTGGAGACCTTAAATCTCACTCAGAGTACAAAAATTCGCATTATCGGCACAATAAATCAATTTCTTTAGTAATTTTTGAAAATTATCTTGCACCTAGAGTGAATTAGTCGTATTATTGAGTGGTCGAGTATTAGTGGTTTCTCATTATTAGTGGTTCAAGTAAGTTTTGAACTTACTTGAACCACTAATTGAGGATGTCGAGAGAGGTTCAAAAATGCGGTCAAGGTTGACCAAGTTTGGTCGTTTAAAGATAGGGGCATCTGCTTTTACTGTCGTAGTCGGTGGTAGTTTGCCTTTTGCCCTTCCAGTGTTTCAATCAGCGGCCTCAGCGGGGTCGTTACCTCAAGGATCGGCGGCACTTGTGTGTACGCCAACTGCGTCTAATTTTGGCGACGCCACTCCGTTTACTGATTATGTTGCTGGAAATGCATACTTTGGGAATGGAAGCACCTCCTATATTCAAGATACAGAGGGTGCTGTTGCTGTTGGGGGGTCAGTTGACTTCACTGTCGCGCCAGGAAAGTCGTTTTCAGTTGGTATCGGTTTGTCTGGTAGTTATTCGTCTAGGCCAGGGATCCTAGGCGATTCCCTTATAGCTCCTAATGGAACAGGGAATGTAATTATACACTCCGGTAATGTGCATGTAGGTTCAGGTGTCGGGCAAATAACCAATAATGGAAGCGGTACGATCTATAGAAACGCGACAGTTACTTCCCCATTGAACTTTGCAACGACGACCTCGTTCCTCCAGCATGAAAGTTCAGCCGTCTATGCTGATCCCCAGCAGTACGGTAGCTACAGCTTTAATTCGAGTACTCACGTTCTGACTATAAGTAGTAGCGCCTTAAGCGGACAAGTTGGAATTGTTGATGTACCGGCTGTGGCTTTCCAACATCAAGGACTTACAGTGACGGTGAACTCCAGTGGAGGTTCCGTAGTCATAAACGTAATTGGATCTTCAAGTAGCGTCGACCTGACTGATGTTACCACTGTCAATGCGTCCAGAACGTATACCTTGTGGAACTTTGGCCCAGCTACTGTAGTGGCGCTGAATAAATCTGTACAGTGGCGAGGAACAATCCTTGCACCTTATGCACTCTTTACGGGAGCTGCCCAAATCGAGGGAAGTATCTATGTGCATGAGTTGGCCAGCATCGCAGAGACCCATCTTGACATCTATCGAGGATGTGTACCTACGAGCCTGTATATTTCGAAGACATCGAATCCAGGTAACATTGCGAGTGGTCAAAGCTCAAGTTATACAATTAACACTGCTGCTATAGGTGGTGTAGCAGGAACGGTCAAACTTTCAGACCCCTTGATGTATGCGCCTGGCGTTGACTACGTTATTGTGTCAGACAGAGTTACCTCTTCTAGTCAAGTTCCATGGAGTAGTTGCTCCATTACAGAGCCGACACCTAACACACCTGGCGGGCTTCTGTGTGGCGTGCTTACGAATGGACTTGGAGTGAGTGACCCGGTGTTTGCTCCGGTTGTAATAGGGGTCAGGACTTCAAATTTTACCCCGCTTACTCATCTTTTGAATACGGCCACACTTAGCTATCAGACCCAAAGTGCCTCGGCTTCTGCGCAGATAATGGTAACGCCACCTCCGCCAACGTTATCACTCAATAAAACCGTTGACGGTGTTACGCAGATAACGCTGCCGGCTCCTTCGCTGAACAATAACTATCAGCTAGTAGCACAAGGTTCAGGTGTTTTCCAACACCCCATTATGATCGGTGATCATCTCCCAACATATCTTGGATTGAGTTATGGGACTCCGGTCGTTAGCAACGTTGCACAAGGCCTTACGGAGAATGGATGTACGCTCAATTCCTCCAGTAATACTGTGTTTTGTGAGTTCACTCCACAGGGGTCGTATCTGTATTTGCCTTCAACGCAGTCTTTGGCGACCATTACTGTACCGTTTGCTCTAAGTTCGCAGGCGACCTTGGCAGGTTCGTTCTCGAACCAAGCGAACATTGGCTATGGAGAAAGTCCGAGCGTGGCGTCTAATACGGTAGTCGTGAATGTCAACGATCCCACGTTATCCATTGTGAAGACCGTCAATGGGACGAGTTCGGTTACAGTTACACCGCCTTCGACTAACAACACCTTCACTCTGGTTCCCTCGGGATCTGGAACGTTCAACACGTCTCTTGTGGTATCTGACTATCTTCCGTCTTATGCAGGTTTGACCTATGGAACACCACAGATAAGTGGTTTGAACAGCGGATTCACGTCCTCGTCGACTTCGTGTACAACTCCTACTCCGGGTGCAGTAATGACATGCACATTTCCATTAGCATCTGGTTCTAGCTTTGTACAGATTCCTAGCACGACTAACTTAGTAACGATCACCATACCGTTTGCTCTAAGTTCGGCAGCCTCACCGGGATCATTCACTAATGGTGGATCGGGTAGTACGGGGACTTCCGTCTCAAGCACGGGCTCGACTGCGAGTTCCAATGTTGTGACAGTCAATGTAAATGCGACTACGCCGGTAGCGCCTTCACATCAACTGAGCGTGCAACTCACTAAAGTAGCTACGAATTCGTCTGTGCAACCAGGAGCCAATGACTCCTTTACTATCACTGGTTCCTTTACTGGTGCAGTGGCGTCAACGGTTACCGTGACGGATCCTATGCCTAACTATGTGACACTTAGTGGCATGCCGACTGTCAGTGGTTCTAGCTTCGCATCGTCTACATGTTCGGCGACTAACAACGTCGTCAACTGTACCTTTACTCCACCTAGTGGTGGACTAACAAATCCGACAATTGGTTCCATCACAGTCCCAGTTACAGTTTCCAGTAGCGCCCCGTCAGGACAGATAACTAATACTGCGACGCTCAGTGATTCAGGTGATGGCCTGTCGCCGGTTACGGCATCTGCAACTATAACAGTTACTGTGCCTCAAACAACAACTCCGACAACTACTGTATCGTCAAGTGGTGGTGGAACCCAGGTCGCTCCTCAGGTGAGTGCATCGTCCACAGTCACTGTACCGGCGGTTCACACGGGCGAGCCGTGGTCCTCTAGGTACTGGTATTTGTTAGTGGAACTCTCAGCGATACTGGGTCTGTCGCTGTTGATGCCGTGGAGAAAACTTCGATTTAGACGGAAGTAATATCCTGGCGACATTAAAAGTTCATTAGGAGCACGTGTGGGACATCTTGCAAGATGTCCCACACGCTATTTATACGCCCATTACGATAGGCAACTGAAGTAGAGCTTCTCTACAAGAAGTGATCGTGTTAACTTGAACTGGAGGTTAGGTAGGTCAGTCCCTTCCAAGTGAAATAACAAAGGAAGCCCAAGACATGACTTAAAACACCAAGTTGTATGTGAGACAGACCTGTAGAGGTATGCACGTCTGTTGTTTATGAACCACTTCGAAACCGTTGCTTCGAGGCAGTTTGGGCATTCGCTATTAGCCAGTTGACCAATCGGGTGTTATTCCCACTCAAATGTCACCAATCAAGTTCGTGCTAGCTTCTTGGCTCCCTCACCAACGACCACCCCAAGGACGCCTGCCATATCACCTTTGGAGACTCCCTTCAGATAGTAGGGTCGGGCCAGAGCGCCCTGTCAGCCTTTCAACTGGTGGGTTTCTCTGGTCCGCCCTCCGAACCGGACTTGCGACTCTCACCGCATCCGGCTCTCCACAAAGTCATGCCTGTGGTGCAGCTGTTGAATCGAACTTACTTGTCCATGGTGTGGGGATCTTAGAACCACGACAACGATGGAGTTGTTTTCTTTAGTAGGCGACTTTTAAATGATTCGACTTCTGTAACAAAGAGAGTTAGAAGAACGACTCTAGTTTCACACAGGATGTGGATCTATGAAGTTTGAACTAACAAGCTTCTTGAAGGATCTCTGAACTAATAGGAGGATCTAAGTGATACTGAAGTTTCTATCGACAAAGGCTCTTATCGCTACTGCTACAACCGTAGCATTTAGCGGTACAGCTGCCGCGGCTGCTACTGGGGCTCTCCCGACTCCCATTCAAAATGCTGTTGCGAGTGCTGCCTCTGTCGTAGGTGTCCAGGTGCCAGACACGAGTCAAAGTGTCGACGCTCCTACGACTACAGTGGCCTCGACCACGACGGTCGCTCCTACGACGACGGTTGCTCCTACGACAACAGTTGCGCCTACGACAACGGTCGCTCCTACGACGACGGTTGCTCCTACGACAACAGTTGCGCCTACTGTGACAACGCAGGCGTCAGGATCGGTACATCAAACTCCAAGCGGCGAGCACGGGGACTTTTGTGCAAGCACGCCTCAAGGTCAAAGTGGTACGGGTGTTGCAACCAATCCTTTGTGCGCTACCATTCCTAATGAAAACGGCGTGCTTAACTCTAATGGAGAGGCTTCTCATGGTTCCGATCACGCAAAACAAGAAGACCAGAAGAGTTCGTCCACTACTGCGGTCAGTTCTAGTGACCAAAGTCAATCTACGAGCACAACATCTCAGGATCATCACTCTTCGGATTCTCCAGATGGAAGTTCGTCAACGACATCTTCCCCTCAGAACTCCTCGGGCTCTGATAACTAAATCTTTATAGAAGTTGTGGAAACTGCAAATGTCTGGAGCATCTCTACTGATTAGGCCGAACTATGCCGATAGTGTAGATCTAGATATTTGCAGTTACTCCACATACGACATTAGTGGTTTCGAGGAGAGGGTGAAAGAGCTTAGCTGGAGCAAGGAGGAGTTCGACGAACTTGTAAAGGGTCTCCGAGAAGGGGACTCTTCTTCGATGTCCGTGCTTTGGAGGCGGTTTAACCCTTCGCTTCTAAGGTTTTTAAGATCCTTAGGTGTTTCTGATCCAGATGATATAGCACAAGAGACATGGGTATCTTTGGCAAGGGCTATTAGAACGTTTGAAGGCACGGAGACCAACCTCAAGGCCTTAGTTTTCCACATTGCACGACGTCGACTTGCTGATCATCTTCGTGCTCAATATCGAAGACCCCCGACCGTAGAGATAGATTACAACGTTGTCCAATTTAGTACGAATGATCCTGATCATGTTGGACAACTAGATGACTTGGAAAGAGCTCTCGGTATGCTCCAGATTCTTCCGGAGTCGCAGTCGGAGGTTTTGGCCTTGCGTATTATCGGCGGTTTTGATATAAAGACGGTTGCAGAGCTTGTTGGTAGAAGCGAAGGATCTGTGCGTGTACTAAGTCATAGGGGACTTGCGCGCCTAGCGGAATTGATTGAGAAAAGTAGAAAAAACTCTAATGAGCTTGACTCAAGTGGGACTTCAAAGGAAGGGAGGTGAGATAGATGTCAAGTGACGACAACTCTACTGCAGATCAAGTAGGGGAGCCAGTTAGATTTCCTGACGTATGTGAGGGCATAAATGGAGAAGAGATTTTGGCTCTCGTGAGAGATGGCAAAGAGTTTCAGAACTTGGGCGGTACTGCCTCTGAGTTGGTGTTGTTGTTGCAAAGTTTAAGCGATGCAGCACCGAGCGAAAAGGATCTTGCTCACGAACTCGTAGTTATTGGAGCCATGACTCAGGCTTTTTCTGCGCCTTCCCAAGAGACTGGTGAAGAAAACACTATGGTCGCTTCGCTAGATGCCAAGGCTTCTGGGTCTTTCTTCAAACGATTGACGACTAGGTCCATGGTGGCAGCAGCTGCTACGGTATTCCTGACGGGTAGTGCGGCCGCAGCTGCGTCGGGGTCCCTCCCAAAGGGTGTTCAAAACGTAGTGGCCAAGATGGTGAAGGCGGTTTCAGGCGTGCAACTTCCTGATCCTGAAAGTACCGTGATTACCAAGACAGTTTTGACGTCAACACCGACTACGGCTTCACAAAATATGGTTGTCCCAGCGATTCCCTCTAATCCAACCGTGACTAGTTCAACTACAACATCAACTTCTATTCCTGCTTCAACTGTGCCAACGGTGGCTCGATCTGAAGGTGCTGGACAATCTTCGGGAGATGCGACCGAACGTAGTAAGGGTTCACCCGTACCATCTCTGCCTGAGTCTTCCAGTACTTCTCCATCTGACGGGAAAGACCAGTCTCATTCAGGGGGAACGACCACGACTATAGAGCAAGGTAGTCCCCAGTCAACCGTACCGTCTTCAGATGGTTCCGGAGACAATAGTTCAACTACAACAACGTCGACGCAAGGCAAGGGAGACTCTTCTGGCGGCGGAGACCACTAGGGTTCATTTTTCGGACTCGGAAATCTGAGAAAGTGAAAAGATGAGTTCGCGTACGACAAGTGAGTAGGAAATATTTAGTTGTAGCGAAGATACTGCTTGGCTAATTAGCTGTCGTGCTTGACTTGCTAGGTGGGAATTGATAGGTCTGCTTTTTAATATGGACCATAGCAAGTAGTTCAGGGCCATGATAATCTGATCAGTTTCGTTGCGTCGTCTTTTTGTAGCCGCCTTAGTGTCTTCGATATTCGTTGATTCCATGGGGATAGGTTCGAGCTGTTGGGCTAGTTCTGAAAGTTGCCACGGAGTGGTTGGTGCACTTGAGAGAACAGCTTCCCATCTCTTTAGATACTTTAGAAGATCCTCGCTTGATGCCAACCAACGAGCGAAATCTAACCTTCCCATAGATCCCGCTACGATGGTTTCGATATGTGAAGGAGGCGTGTCAAAGGTATCCAAGAAAGCCCTTATGCCAATCTCACTGAGGCGTGGAATCTCGACCTGGATACACCTGGACGCTATCGGTACGATCTCGCCCTGTATAGATTCGGCTGTAAAGATGAAAATCGTGGCGATG
>JAJYGA010000151.1 GCA_021785255.1 Actinomycetes bacterium | reverse complement strand
CTAAATGTAGTGCCCAAAACCACAACTACCCACATTCTGAGCTGGGAGTTTGTGTTTTTTGGCCGAAAGTCGGGCTAGAACATCAAAACAATGCAACTATGATCTTTTGGCAGTAGCCGTTCTTGGGTAAGGTATAAGCGACAACTGCGTAGATTGGATAAAAGCCCAAGGCGCGCTTGATCATCTTTTTGTTGGTAGCACGGTCTGTGAGTTCGAGTTTTAGAGATGAGTCCAATGTCCTTGAAAGTGGGAAACTCTGAAAGATCCCATACCACTTAAAACCAACGTGATTTTCACCGTCTCGACCGTTTTTAAAGAGAGCGACTTTGTTTGCTAACTCTACTATGCACACCGAAGGAGTAGAGCCGTCAAAGAGAGCGTAAGAAGTTGATGCTCCGTGTCTCCAAGGAGAGGGCTCGGTCGATGAAATAGCGAGGCGCTTCAAAGTCTTCATAAATCGTCTTTTGGGAAGGGTTTTGCGGGAAAAGAAGAAGTCATCTGCCAAGAGAAGTTCTGGGCGTGCGTTATCCAATATGAAGTCATCTCTTGCGTCTATGAGCTCCAATACAGTGCCTACCGTCAAGCCTCCTTCATCGAAAGTGGCTTTTTCTACTAAGATGCGAACCACTCTAGGAGTCTCGAGCTCGATGAGAAGGTGTTCTTTTTCAATCACTCCTATCCAGACATACTTTAGTGAGCGCCCATTCTTGTTTAGGGTTTTAGGAGCCTCCGTTGCCGTCAACTCAATATCCTCTCTAACTCAGTTGCATCCCTTGTGGGAGTCTTGCAGCTATATCCCTCGCACAGATAAGCGTAGCGTGCATCCCTGTCTTGATAGAGGGGTCCGTCTCCAAATGGTCCAACACATAATATCGTATTTGGAAGATATCGAGTTCTTGATAGCTCGACAACCTCTTCAGGTGCTTGATCTCCGACGACAAGTTCGTTTAGTCCTCCATCGTGTTCATAGATAGCGAGAGAGAAAGAGGCTGTCCCTGAAGGTGATGCCGAAACCGCGGCGGCTCCCCATGATACGGTTTTATCCACTGCATCTAAAATGTCGCGACTATCCAAAATGAGCCCTATTCGCAGGAGTGCTCTTGTCATAACGGCATTTGCTGAAGGGGTAGCACCGTCGAGAATCTCCTTTGGATTGACTATTAGCGTCGATGTGGTATCTGATAGGAAGAATCCACCATGTTGGTGATCGTAGTGATGTTCAAGTACATATCCAACTACGGTCTTTGCCTTGTCTATGAAGCTGTGCTCGCCAGTAGCGTAGAAGCCTTCTAGAAGGGCTGTAAGAAGCCATGCATAGTCGTTTATGAACCCAAACTGTGATCGTACTCCGTGATAAGACGTGTGAAAAACCTTTCCGTCCGGATCCGTGTGGTCGCGAAGAAGAAAATCCAGTAGCACGTTTGCTTCATGAACGTATTGCTGGTTCTTTAGGATCCTTCCTGCATAAAAAAGAGCCGATATCCACATGGCATTCCACTCAGTTATTATCTTGTCATCTACTTCAGGAGCTTCCCTTTTGGATCTAAACTCCTTGAGGACCTTTAAACAGTTATTGACGTCTTCACCAAGGTTCAAAGGTTCATCAAGCCCCCTATGAAGGATGTTCCTTCCCTCAAAGTTGCCGGATTTCGTAACTCCATAGTGGTCAATTATTAAATGTGCTTTATCTTGGAGCGCTTCTTTTATCTCTTCTTTCCTGAAGATGTAATAGGCACCCTCTTCTCCTTGTGAATCAGCGTCTTGAGAGGCTGCCACTCCACCTCCGGGTAGATATAGGGTTTCAGAGACGTAGCTGTGTACTTTATCTATGACAAATGCTGTGTCCTCGTCTCCGCTAAGAGCGAAATAAGAGGTAAGCGCGTGAACTAGACCAGCCTGATCGTAGAGCATCTTTTCAAAGTGAGGTACTATCCAGAATCTGTCGGTTGAGTATCTAAAAAGTCCGCCTCCAACATGGTCAAAGATGCCGCCTCTTGTGATGTGATCAAGAGTCTTCGCAACTATTTCCAAGCCTCCCATGTCTTTATCGAGCAGGTGGAAGTTCATTAGGAGTTCTAAGATGTGAGGTTGAGGAAACTTGGGCGCTCTGCCAAAACCGCCCCAATTGCCATCGAAGGCGGTGGAGAACTCTTTAACAGCTCTGCTAACAGGTTCGATGGCTTCTATTTTGGCCCTAACTTGAGGTCTATTTGAGGCGTAGGTCCCATTAGACCTGTTCATAATGGCTTCGGTGACTCGGTCGGCTTCTTCCAAGAGTTCTGACCTGCGACTCTGCCACGCTTCCCTTACTGCTTGGAGAAGTTGAATGAAACCGGGCATGGACCCTCGGGGTTCTTTGGGTAGATAAGTGGCCGCGAAAAACGGCCGTCCCTGAGGAGTGGCAAAGATCGTCATGGGCCATCCTCCTGATCCAGACATAGCCAAGAGGGCCTCCATGTAGATAGCGTCGATATCGGGACGTTCTTCACGGTCTACTTTTATCGGAATACACATTGCGTTTATGAGATCCGCAACTGTTCGATCCTCAAAACTTTCCTTCTCCATTACGTGACACCAATGACAAGAAGAGTAACCAATCGATATAAGTAAGGGAAGATCTTTTGCTTGTGCTTCTTGCATGGCGTCATCGGAGTATGGCCACCAATTGACGGGATTGGTCGCGTGATGTCTTAGATACGGCGACAACGAGTTGCTCAGTCGACTATCGGTAGATGTTTCAGGGTGTGGCGGTGTATCGTTCTCGTTCATATGTTCCCAGGTTATATGGATCTAGGGTTGCAATGAGATAGCAAATCTTCATGTAACGGTAGCTGCGCTTGCAGACCAAGGGATGGATGGCGTATGAAGCTTGTTAAAAAGATGAAGTTGTGATCGACGATAAGTGGAGCCTTTGCCTCATCTGACGTGTCAATCCAGATTAATAAAGCTACTGTTGGGCTATGGAGATTTCATTGGATTCGAAGGTAGCCCTTATCACTGGCGGTTCTCGCGGCATTGGCTTGGAGATCGCAAAGGTGTTCGCGCAATGTGGAGCGGATGTAGTCATCTTTTCTCGTAAAGAAGAGTCTCTGAAAAGAGCCTGTGATGTGATTAAAGAGTCTGCTCCCAACGTCAATGTATCTTATCAGGTTGGCAATGCTGGAGATCCGGACCTTCCCTTTGAGGTCGTAGAGTCGGTAGTTTCTGAGTTTGCAAAGATAGATATTTTGGTCAACAATGCCGCTACAAATCCTCATTTCGGACCGACATTGTCGATAACACCTGAGCAGATGGATAAGATTTTAAAGGTTAATGTGGCTGGGGTTATGCGTTGGACGCAGGCGGCCTGGGAACACTGCTGGAAAGACAATATACACAAGGGCTCAGTTGTAAATATTGCCTCCATTGGCGGTATCTCTGTTGGAGGTGGCATCGGATTTTATAACGTATCAAAGGCTGCCGTAATCCATCTAACTAAACAGTTGGCTAGCGAGATGGGTCCCATGGTAAGGGTGAACGCTATATCGCCGGGATTGGTGAAGACGGATATGGCAAGAACTCTTTGGGAGAACTATGGTGACCAACTAGCAGAGAAGCTTCCAGCGCGAAGGATAGGGGAGACCTCCGACATAGCCAAAGCTGCCGTATTCCTGGCCTCTTCAATGTCTGAATGGGTAACCGGCACAAACCTTGTGGTAGATGGTGGATCGTTGCTTGTTTAGAGTAGATAAAAGGTGCTCTATCGATGTTTCTAGATAAGAAGGTCTTGTTAATGAGCTAACACAACATAGTCGTGATCTTGTTCAATGGCGAGAGAAACCCTGTCTGTAAAGGTGAGGAGGACGCCACAAGAGTGCTAAGTGCAATGGTGAGGAGAGAACGTATTTCTAGGTCAACAACCTCTGGCATAGGAGTTTTCTCTGGACTTTTCCTAAAGGTGTCTTTGGAATTTCGTCGACGATATATATCTCTTTTGGATATGCCCAAGGAGCTACCTCTGCTGTGACTAGCTCGCGTATTTCCTGCTTTGAGGGTGCGGTGGCGTCTCGTTTGATAACGAGAGCTGCAGCTACTACTTCTCCCCATTGTGAGTCGGGTTTTCCAAAGACGACCACTTCTTTTACAGATGGATGTCTTTTTATTGACTCTTCGATAGGGAAGGGAAAGAGTTTTTCGCCGCCTGAGTTTATCATGTCAGATGCTCTCCCCTGTACTGTTACTCTTCCATCTCGAGATACTTTTCCGATGTCACCTGTCCTAAATCGCCCATCTGGAGAACGTATTGGCTCACCGTCTCTATAACTCCTTGCCAGCATTGGGGCATCTATGAGAATCTCGTTCTCCTCGGAGATAGTTACTTGAACAGAAGGAAGTGAGAAGTTGTTGTATACGACACCGGATCCGGTTTCCGTCATGCCGTAGGTCACAAGAAAGTTCTCTGGAATATCCTTGGGAGGGGCTTGTGCCCCAAGAAGTACGACTTTGAATCCCTTTGGATCTATCTTGTGGGCTGCGGAGGTGACGATAGATATCAGATTGGCCCCCGCCCTTTGTCGCTTTTTGATCTCTTCATCATCGAATCCATCAATAACGAAGACTTTGGTTCCGCTGAGAAGTGAACGAGTGATGATGGAGAGTCCTCCCACATGGCTTGGTGGCAAGGCGCAGATCCACCCATCGACATCAGGGTCGATATCCATCCTTTTGGTAGTTGCGAATGACGAGGCTTCAAGTGATCTCCAGGTGTGAACGACTCCCTTTGGTATGCCTGTGGTGCCAGACGTCGCGACTACATATGCGTCGCCGTCTTCAACTTTTTGACCATTTGGTACTCGATGTCTCGACAAGGACGCATCTTCTATCATCATGGTTGGAGCTAGCTTCGTGGCGAGAGTTTGGATCTGAGACTTCGGCAGTCTTGTATCGATAATGCAGAATGCGTCATCTGTCTGCCAAACAGATTCAATCGCACGAGTAAGTATGTCGTTTCTTGGAAGTAATATGGCTACTAGTTCGTTCACACAGTTGAAACTATAGGTGACTGCGATGCTTCTTGCCTTTTTGGATGTTTTTCGCCACAGGCGAACCTGAAACGACATAGCTGTCGGTGGGGCAAGTGATAGAAAGTGAAGGTAGTGGGTGTCTAACTCGGTTCAGTGGTCAAGTACGGTTGACTATCAAGATATTCGATATGAACTGTCAGGAGATGGTGTCGCTAAGATTACGATCTGTCGACCTGAGGTTCGCAATGCATTTAGACCTCAGACGCTCTTTGAACTTCAAGATGCGTTTTCAAGAGCCCGAGACGACATCTCCGTTGGTGTCATCATCTTGACTGGTGAGGGTCCCTTGGCGTTTTGTTCAGGAGGAGACCAACGTATTCGCGGCGAAGATGGGTATATCGGAGCTGATGAAGTGGCAAGACAAGGGATTGGAAGGTTGAACGTGCTGGATCTCCAGATTCAAATTCGGCGACTTCCAAAGCCTGTTATCGCTATGGTTGCTGGGCATGCCATCGGTGGTGGACATGTGCTGCACTTAGTCTGTGATCTTACCATCGCTGCAGACAACGCAAGATTTGGCCAGACTGGCCCTCGAGTAGGGAGCTTTGATGGAGGGTATGGAGCAGGACTGCTAGCTCGCACAGTTGGACTTAAGCGAGCTAAGGAGGTGTGGTTCTTATGTCGACAGTACGACGCCCAGCAGGCCTATGAGTGGGGGCTTGTAAATACCGTAGTACCCTTGGAGAGACTTGAAGAGGAGACGCTCAAGTGGGCTCACGAGATTTTGGAGCTCTCTCCAATCGCTCTTCGCATGCTCAAGGCTTCCTTTAACGCTGCTGATGAAGGTCTTGCAGGAGTTCAACAGCTTGCCGGAGACGCAACCATGCTTTTTTATATGTCTGAAGAGGCTCAAGAAGGTCGAGACGCTTACGTTGAGAAACGACGTCCTGACTTCTCTAAGTTTCCGAAACGTCCCTGATACTATGGCACTGTTCGAAAAGGCCCATATTTGGATAGAAGGTTCTCGCCCGCGTACCCTTCCAGCTTCTGTGGGACCAGCGATACTGGGTGGATCTTTAGCTTTTGGGGCCGGTAGTTTCAGCCCGTTGAAAGAGATTCTAGCGATCCTTGTGGCGTTGTTCTTACAGATTGGAACCAACTATGCAAACGACTATGCAGATGGAGTGCGCGGTACGGATGAGGAGCGAAGTGGACCTCGGAGACTGGTAGCTTCTAAAGCCGCGTCGCCTTTCCAGGTGAAAATGGCAGCTTTCATATCATTCGGAGTTGCCTGTATCTTTGGATTGACCCTAGTCGTTCTGAGTCATTGGTGGTTGATCTTCGTCGGTGTCTTGTCTGTTCTAGCAGGTTGGTACTATACCGGTGGAAAGAGACCCTACGGATATCTAGGTTTTGGAGAACTCTTTACCTTCGTATTTTTTGGGCTGGTAGAGACGATCTTTACTTTTTATGTTCAGACCAATGCAGTCAGCTTAGATGTTGTGGCCGCTGGAGTAGTAGAGGGAATGTTAATTACTGCGGTGCTTGTCGCAAACAACCTTCGAGACATTCAGACAGATCAGACATCGAACAAGATGACTCTAGCGGTAAGAATGGGGGAGTCGCGTACGCGAAGGTTTTATGAGGTGCTGATGATTGTTCCATATCTTGTAGGGGGCCTGATAGCTCTTTCTTTTCCGTTGGTGCTCATAACCCTAGCCACGGTAGTCCCAACTTATGGACTGATAAAGTTGGTTAGGGCAAAAAGTGTGGGACGAGAACTTATTCCTGTTTTAGGCGGCACGTCAAAGATGGTGCTTTACAACTCGGTGCTTATGTCACTAGGAATCATTGTTTCTAAAGTGTTGTTCAACTCCTGACAGGGTAGGTGTCGAAAAAATGTTTGAAGGTTGAACTTAGTTTCTCCTGTATCTCAAAAGGTCTAGCTGAGAGAACGTCATGTGATGCGCCGTCAATAATCATCTTGTCAATGTGTGTTGGATTTGCCCGGTGTGCAATGGAAGCGAGTTCTTTGTATTTTATGTCTTTGGAACCGACAATGAATGATGTGGGAAAGGTCACCTTTCCCAAAAACGAAGAGATGTCAGGTTGCAGTGAGGTTGTGTACTCGACAAGCGAACTGCCCACTCCAAATGGCTGTGCTCTGCCTCTGAGACGTAGTTCTTTTTCATCCATCTCTCTCCCGTTGAAGATCTCTTGTTTATTCCACTGCACCAAGAACTCCCGGTAGCTCTTGGTGCTCATCTGTAGGAGCGACCCACCCAATAGTACGTCATGTATGTACCGCTCTCTTCTTTCTCTCTCACTTTGAAGACCTATGTGACCACTTAGGAGTGTAAGAGACAAGAGTCCATTGGTCAATCCAGCTGCATAAAGAGACCAAAGCACTAGTCGTGCCCCCATGGAATAGGCAACGACGTGAGAGTCTCTCATAAAGGAGGCTAGGTCCTTCAGGTATGTCTCTTTTTGAGGTGCAAGGTGGGCATGCTCTTCGTGGCCAGGGAGAAATAACAGATCGCACCTCAAGGGAAATATCTCTATTAGATTCGTAGCCAGGTCTAACCACATCTGAGGCTGTTGTGTAAATCCATGCAGGAATACACATCGGCTAGCTGGGGTTTGCCTAAATCTAGCCACTTCTAGGTACTTTATATGGGACAAGGAGTTTGATCTAACAATGTCGAAAGTTGCCAAGGAGCCCTCCTCGCCTGCAAACGGTATCAATATGGCATTTGCATACACGATAGTAAGGACCCTTGCAACTTTAGGTGTAACAGACGCGGTGATCTCCCCGGGGTCACGCTCTACACCAGTAGCCATCGCCTTGGCCAGAGAGTCACGAATTCGACTCTACGTGAAGCTTGACGAACGTTCGGCAGGTTTTTTTGCCCTTGGACTTTCTAAGATCTCAAACAGGCCAACAGTTGTACTTACCACCTCTGGTACTGCCGCAACAGAGCTGAGACCCTGCGTTACCGAGGCATTTCATTCAAAGGTTCCACTAATAGTAGCCACATCAGATCGTCCTCCGGAGCTTTTAGGAGTAGGAGCTGCTCAGACCATATCTCAGATCGCTTTGTTTGACGATGTGATCAACGAGAAGATCTTGTTTTCTGTGCCAAAATCTGTTGACTACGGTGTCTGGGTATCACTTGCAAGCCAGGCCTTTGCCAAGGCTACTGATGAGTATTTGGGGATGGCTCCTGTTCATATGAATCTTCCCTTTGCTGAACCACTTTATGATCAGTCAGAGGCGGAAGACTTTTCTGTGGCAAACATTCCTGTCGATGTTGCAATTTCGAGAACTTACAAGACTAAGGGCATCTGCGACTTCGAAGTGGTGAGAAGATTCATAGACCCCAACTTGAACGGTGTTATTGTAGCAGGGGGGCGGTCAGAACTAAAGGCGGGGACCTTAAGTCATTTAGCAGCCGCATTAGGATGGCCGGTGGTCGTTGATCATCGATTTGGAGGGCGCTTCAAAGAGGCCACTTATATCCGTGGAGCAGATTTGATACTTCGCTCAAGTAGATTCCAAAGTTGTATGACTCCCGATGTCGTTCTCAGAATCGGTGAAACCCATGCCTCAAAGATTCTCAGTGAGTACCTTGTAAATACATCCCACAGTCGTGGAGGCTCCGCTTTTACAGTTCAATTGGGTCCTGCGGGAAGTACTGTAGATCCAAATCGTAGCGTTGATCTCTTTCTTCACGGTGATGTGGAAGGCACAGTTGCTAGCTGGTCCGATCAAATTGGAGACCAAAGGTTATGCGATACGGAGTGGCTCGATGGATGGGTTAGGGCCGAACGTGCAGTTCAAAGTACACTCGATGCCGACATGGTGGCATCATCTTTAAATGAACCTTACCTTGCCAGATCTCTTGTCAGGGAGTTGTCCTCTAAGGATATGTTGTTTGTCTCATCTTCAATGCCAATTAGAGATATCGAGTTCTTTGGCGATATGAGTAACGACAGCGTTACCGTGGTAGCAAATCGCGGTGTGAACGGCATAGACGGTGTTGTTTCAACTTTTCTCGGAGCCTCCGATAGCTGGAAAGACCGGAGCTCAGATGGCATCTCCGTTCTGCTTGTGGGGGACCTCGCCTTTTTGTACGACCTTACCGCTCTTTTATACAGAGACAGAGAGAGTGGTGTTATCTTCGTGACTGACAACCAAGGGGGAGCAATCTTTTCCTTTCTCTCTCAACACGAACGCTTGGATACGTTCGAGTTTGAACGACTTTTTGGTACTCCACAAAGCGTTGATTTCGAAGATCTTCTCGAGGGCATGAAGATACCGGTGCATCGTGTTGCTGCGGTATCTGATGTTGCAGAGGTTTTGAATCTGGTTCGATCGAAACCAGATGAGTTGTCAGTGGTGCTCTTCAAAAGTGAAAGAGAACTGAACCTTAAAGAACATGAGAGACTCTATAGCCTGTGTGTAACTGCGGTCGAAAAGACTCTTGATTGAGGGCCTCTCAAGGTAACTTTCGTACAAGGGCTTTGGACGTGAGTTGGTGAACCATTCTACGAATGCTGCCATGTTGATTCAAATGCTAAAGGAGCAGCTAGGCACATGGATGCGGGTATGAGTAACTTTAGACAGCGAAGTCCCTATTATAGGTCCTCTATTTGGATGCGAAGAACTTGATGTCACTATGTTTACGAACTAAAGCATTTATGCAAGTCGTACGATAAGGAAGTATGTTCACGGAGCTTGATACTTCGCTAGCTCGCTCGCACAGATCTGCGTTGCCTCGGTTAACCGCTAAGGTATTTTGGGATTTAGCGATTTGGATGTCGGGGTTTGGCCTTTTAATTGGCATACTGTTTCCTTTCGGCATTGTTCTGCTAGGAGTTCATTCGACCGTCTCGTTGCGACCAAAGTTCTTTTTGGGCTGTATTGTGGCTGGTCTCATTGTTGGCGCCGTTAACTTTTTTTTGGCACACGCAATTGTCGGAGCACGTGTTAGACGACTAGCGGAAAGTATGTCTCATGTAGGTACTTCACTTTCAGAGGCCAGGCTTACAGGAGATTGGAGTACGTGTTCTCAGGAGTCCTGCCAACTTGAGATTGACTCTAAAGATGAGCTTGGTGACGCTGCCCATGCCTTCAACTGGTTACTTGAATCCCTTGCTGCGGCATGTCGTTCCGAAGACGCCGTAAATCTAGTCAACCGATCTTTGTCGGAGCACCTGGACTTTGATGAACTTGTGAACGTGTCAATGGCCAATTAAAACTGCACACTCACGGTCACCTAAGTTGCACGGAGACGGACACCAGTTTTGCATGGGTGAAGGCGTCATTTGAGAAGCTAAGGCACCGAAATATTAATTCGATATGTAGCTAGAGAGGCACCACCCCCTTTCCAGAGAGAGCCTGAGCAAGTCGGATGGACTCACCATTTGTCTCAATTAGGTGAGCATGGTGACTGAGGCGGTCAACAAGAGCTAAAGCAATTGACTTTGGATTT
>JAJYGA010000058.1 GCA_021785255.1 Actinomycetes bacterium | reverse complement strand
CTGCTTTGCCATCTTCTTGAAGAACATGCACGACCATCAAGGGCGCCCGCGCTCGTGCAGCCATTCTCGCAGCTCGATGTAGCACTCGGTCAGTGCCAGGAGCACCAGTAACACCAACCATAATTCGTTCGGTGCTCTCAAACGACTTTGAGTTATGATACTTTGCCAAGTATGCAAGCATCTCTTCTTCAGTTTCGTCTGCTACAAATCTCAGAGCAAGTTCTCGAAGTGCCGCTAGATTTTCAAAGCGAAAGAAGTTCGACAAAGCGCCCTCGATCTTGTCAGGAGGATACACATTCCCATGAAGAAGTCGCCGACGCAACTGTTCTGGAGAAGAGTCCACGAGTTCGATTTGATCAGCTTTGCGCACAACCCAGTCGGGAACCCGCTCCCTTACCTTCGCACCCACAAACTCCTCTACTGCATCGGCAATAGACTCAAGATGTTGAATGTTCAACGTAGTAATGACGGAGACTCCATTACTCAGAACTTCGAGGACATCCTCCCATCTTTTCTCGTGCCTCCCGCTACCAGGTACGTTAGTATGCGCTAGCTCATCTATGAGTACCACCTGAGGCGCACGTTCCAACACAGCGTCTATATCCATCTCTTCAAAAACGCTATTACGGTAGTGAACCGTTTTACGTTTTAGAGTTTCGAGTCCTTCGAGTTTCGCTTTAGTGTTGGGTCTTCCATGGGTTTCAACGAAACCAACGACAACGTCAGATCCTCGCTGTAAACGACGGTGACCCTCGTCTAGCATCGCCACCGTCTTGCCAACACCGGCTGCAGCTCCAAGGTATATTCGGAACTTACCGGCTGGATCTACCAAGGCTCCTTGTTCCACCTTAGAACCTCCACGACCTAGTTATCTCATCCAAGTCCTACCACCGCAGTATCAATAAAGTAGCATGTAACTGTATGAATCTGGCTCCAAGACGTCGACAACCTTACATAGGAGTGGCGACGTCACTACTCCTTTTCCTTCTTTTGACCCTCGCTATTGTACCGATACGATCCTCTCTATCGGTAGCCACTACCGCTCTCATTCTCATAGTTCCTGTCGTCGTTGGCGTTTCACTCGGAGGTTTCTCCGTGGGAGCAGTAGATGTCGTAGTAGGTTTTCTCGTGTACGACTACGTCTTTATCCCACCTTACTACACGCTTTCGGTAGGAGCTAGCCAAAATTGGGTTGCCCTTGGTGTCTATGCAACAGTTATGTTGATCGTTTCGAAGGTCGTCTCCGACCTACAGTCAGCCAAGCGACAGGCCGATCGGGCCAAGGAAGAGACTCGAAGACTCTTGGAGTTCTCCCAAGAACTCATCGGCCAACGCTCTCCCATGACGGTAGCAAAAACTACAGCTAATGCCCTTTTTGAAGTTTTCAATCTTGATTCAATAGTCATATCGACACCAGAACGAGAGGGATCCTTCAAGATAATGGTCGAGATCGGTGATCCGATCGATCCGGTGGTTAGATCTTCCATAACCCCGCAAAGTAGCGTTGATCGCGTCTCGCAGTTACGTATCGAAAGCACAACCCAATCCAACAAAGTTACATTGGGGGTGCCTCTGAGCTCAGGGGGAGCCTTGGTGGGCTTTGTAGTTCTTAGCGGCTCCGAGTTGTCAAAGGTTCAAGCCGAGCTTTTACAGGTATTCATAAATCAATGCGCGATCTCCTTGCATAAGGCTGTACTAGATCAGGAGGCGGAAAACAGTCGTATCTTGAAGGAGGTGGATAAATGGAGAAAAACCTTACTCGAAACCGTTTCTCACGATCTTAGAACACCACTTTCGTCCATAAAAACAGCGGCATCTTTGCTGGTAGACTCCGATTTAAAACTCCAGAGTCACGACTTTGAAACTCTTGTCAGCACCATTTTAACTCAGACCGATAGATTAACACAGATGGTCTTCAATCTCCTTGATGCTACCAAAATTGAGTCAGGAATGCTCGTACTGCGACTCGCAAAAAGTGACTTGTTCGAGGCAATAGTCGAAGGCGTAAGAACCCTTGGGGACAAAACTGTGGCGCAGGTGGAGTTCATAAGTCAGGACAACCTCAGCCAAGATGTAAATATAGATGCCGCTCTCATTGGAAGAGTTGCTGCGAATCTAGTGGAGAACGCCTTACGATACAGTCCTAAAGATCGTCCTGTAAAGGTGCGCCTTGTCGATGAAGTAGACAACTTCAAAGTCGAGATTACCAACTACGGGAAGCGAATGACAAAAGACGAAGAAGACGACGTTAAAGAGATGCTCCAAGGTATGGGTCGTTCAAAGAGATCTCAAGGCCTTGGACTGTGGATAGCCAAGACTTTCATTGAACTTCACGGAGGCGCAATCGGAGTCGACTCTTCCAAAGACGACGGAGTAACCTTTTATTTCACAGTTCCAAAACAAACGACAACTACGCAAAAGGAGAGCGATGAGCACTTTAGTTCATAAGATCGTAGTGATCGACGACGATCCTGCACTCCTTACCGCACTTCGAATAGGACTGACATCCAAAGGATACGAGGTCATCTATGCTGCAGACGGCGAAAGGGGTATTCAATCAGTTATTGAGTCAAATCCTAGCGCCGTAATCTTGGATCTTGGACTGCCAGATATGGATGGGCTTTCCATTTGCAAAGCCTTAAGGACCTTCAGTGCCGCACCCATTATCGTACTTTCAGCCACCTCCGATGAAGACAAAAAGATCAAAGCCTTAGACATTGGAGCTGACGACTACATAACCAAACCCTTTTCCATGGGTGAACTCCTCGCTAGATTACGAGTCGCACTGCGCCACGTTGACATCCATACCAATCGTCCCGAGAACGGGTCACCAATCATTAACCTGGGCTCGCATGTCCGCATCGATAACATAAAACGAGAGGTTCTAGTTGACGACGCTCCTATCGATCTAACAGCCAAAGAGTTTGATCTCCTGTGTACTCTTGCATCACATATCGGCAAAACCTTCACCCATAGAGATCTCCTCAAAGAGGTTTGGGGTGCAGACTACTACGTCGAGACCAACTACCTAAGGGTCTACATCAACAGAATTAGAAAAAAACTCGGACCTTATGGAGAAGACATTGTAAAAACAAAGCCAGGAGTAGGATATCGAATCGACCTATAGGTTCGGACAATCCATGACTTTCTACGTCCAAAATATACAAGGAGCAGACCCAAAAGTGAGCCTGCTCCTGACACTACGCCTTAAGTATTTGTAGGCGCCTACTATTACATCATTCCACCCATACCGCCTGCTGCTGCGGCAGCTGCTGCGGCGGCGTTGTCCTTGGGTTCAGGCTTGTCAGCAACAAGTGCCTCCGTCGTAAGCAACAATGCAGCGATGGATGCAGCGTTTTGCAAGGCCGAGCGCGTCACCTTAGCAGGATCGATCACACCCACCTTTACGAGATCCTCATACTCACCTGTGCGAGCATTTAGACCGTAAGCACCACTCTCGCGCTCCACTGTTTGTACAACCACTGGACCTTCAAGACCCGCGTTGTACGCTATCCACTTCAAAGGCTCCTCAAGGGCCTTGGCAACAATGCTAGCACCGACAGCCTCATCACCTTCGAGGGTACCTGCTACTTCTACGACCTTAGAACGTGCTCGAAGAAGTGCTGTGCCACCACCTGCGACAATTCCCTCCTCGATAGCGGCTCGAGTCGCCGAGAGAGCGTCTTCGATGCGATGCTTCTTCTCCTTGAGTTCCACCTCTGTTGCAGCCCCAACTTTCACTACTGCCACGCCACCAGCAAGCTTTGCCAGGCGTTCTTGGAGCTTCTCTCTATCCCAGTCAGAGTCGGTCTCGTCAATCTCGCGACGTATCTGAGCAACCCTACCGTTGATCTCTTCTATCTTGCCACTTCCACCAATGATCTTGGTGTCGTCCTTGGTAACTTCAACACGACGAGCTTGCCCCATGAGATCCAAGGTCGCGTTTTCGAGCTTAAGTCCGACCTCTTCAGAGATAACCTGGCCACCCGTTAGAACGGCCATATCTTGCAACATTGCTTTTCTACGCTCACCGAATCCTGGTGCCTTCACCGCTACCGATGAGAAAGTCCCACGAATTTTGTTCACTACCAACGTAGCAAGAGCTTCGCCCTCGACATCTTCGGCGATAATAAGAAGTGGCTTACCAGCTTGCATTACCTTTTCAAGTACTGGAAGCATCTCATGGACCGAAGAGATCTTCGAGCTGAAGAACAAGATATACGGATTCTCAAGTACTGCCTCTTGGCGGTCTGGGTTAGTCACAAAGTACGGCGAGAGGTAACCCTTGTCGAACTGCATACCTTCGGTAAACTCCAGTTCGAGCCCAAAGGTATTTGACTCCTCGACCGTTACTGTACCGTCTTTGCCAACTCTGTCGATGGCTTCAGCGAGAACCTCTCCAATTGCAGGGTCGCCCGCAGATATCGAGGCCACTTGAGCGAAGTCCTGCTTGCCCTCTACTGGCTTTGCTTGCGCAGAGATCGAGTCCGAAGCAGCCTTTACAGCCTTTTCAATTCCTCTCTTCAAGGACATAGGGTTGGCTCCAGCGGCTACGTTCTTCAATCCTTCCCGAATAAGCGCTTGAGCTAGAACGGTTGCAGTTGTCGTTCCGTCACCAGCAACGTCATTTGTCTTGGTCGCGACCTCTTTGACAAGCTGGGCACCCATATTCTCAAAGTGATCTTCCAGTTCGATCTCTCGAGCAATGGATACACCATCGTTGGTAATTGTAGGAGCGCCAAACTTCTTGTCCAGAACCACGTTACGACCCTTGGGTCCAAGAGTAACTTTAACCGTATCGGCTAACTTGTTTACTCCTGCCTCAAGACTTCGTCTCGCAGCCTCGTCAAACTTTAACATCTTTGCCATTTTTACTTCTCCACCTTGGCCAATACGTCACGCGAAGAGAGAATCAAAAGGTCTTCTCCGTCAACAGAGATCTCTGTTCCACCATACTTTGAGTAGACAACTCGATCTCCGACTTTTACATCGAGAGGTATGACCTCTCCGTTTGTCTCAGCCCGACGACCTGGGCCGACAGCTAGAACTTCACCTTGTTGTGGTTTTTCTTTCGCAGTGTCAGGTATAACGAGTCCAGAAGCCGTTCGCTCCTCTGACTCGGCTGGCCTAACAACAATACGATCCTCCATGGGATGGAGCTTCATAACTTCAAGCCTCCTTGGTTGAATCAAGCCTCTTAATGGCCAATTAGCACTCTAGCCTCTTGAGTGCTAATTTCTGCTCAAAAAACAAAGTTTTTTACATCCCTGTTTCCTCGAGCAGTCAAACAAAGCTCAAGGAAGGATCTATCGAGAGCTCCAAGGGGGACGCAGAGCCGGTACCAAAGCGATACGCGCCAGCAGCCGCTATCATTGCGCCGTTGTCCGTGCAAAGACCCTTAGGCGGTATCACAGCATCCACTCCCATGTCTTCACACAGTGCGCTTATCTTGTCCCGCAAAAGAGAGTTTGCAGCTACACCGCCTCCAATTACCACTGACCGATACTTTGCCTTTTTTAGAGCCAATGTCACCTTGTCCACGAGTGAATCTACGGCAGCCTCTTGAAAAGCAGCGGCAATATCTTCACTTTTTGAACTCGGATTTCTTTCGAGGTATCTAAGCACTGCAGTCTTTAGACCCGAAAATGATAGGTCTAAAGAGTCTCCCTTTAGCGCCCTGGGGAAAGTTATTTTCGTCGGATCACCAGCTTTGGACAGTCGTTCAATCTCAGGTCCTCCAGGAAACCGCAGGCCTAGTAGACGGGCCACCTTGTCGAAAGCTTCTCCTACGGCGTCATCTAAAGTTCCACCCAAGTATCTATAGATTCCTGGTGCTTCAACACTGATGATCTGACTATGGCCCCCCGAGACAAGTAGTGTGAGCGACGGAAGCTTAATTGGACAGTGCAGGGTTCCCGCGTACAGATGACCCTCCATATGGTCCACTCCTACCAGAGGTAAGTCCCACGCGACACAGAGTGCTTTCGCAGCCGATACACCCACCATCAAGGATCCAGCAAGACCAGGTCCATACGTTACCGCAATAGCGTCGATCACCTTCTCGGGTCTTTTCTCACCGGACTGTTCTAGTGTCTGCGAAATCGCCTGAGATATCGCCCTAGCATGCTGTCTGGAAGCTAACTCCGGAACCACACCACCGAAATCAGCATGAAGATCATTTTGAAAGACAACCTTCTCTCCGACAATTTTCCCATCCTTGAGCAGTGCCACCGCTGTCTCATCACAGGAGGTTTCGATCCCTAAAACGCAAAGATCCTTGGGAAAGTCCAGCACATCCACCTCAGTCATCGATCTCCCCATCTGAAAGACTCCGCTTGATCTCGAACAGTTTGGCGCCGAAGGCAGGGGAATCGATGTTGTAAGACCACATGACTATAGCGTCTTCATTATTCTCCTGATAGTAGGCCTTGCGAACACCTATGGGCACAAATCCAAAACGAAAGTACAGTTTCTGTGCCCTTGAGTTGGACGCTCTGACCTCTAAGGTCATATCCTTAACGCCTGTTTTTCTACCTACTTCAAAAGCATTCACCAGGAGCCGAGTAGCGACCTTGACACCCCAAAACTCCGGATCCACTGCAACGTTTGTAATATGTCCTTCGCCAACAGCCACCATCAAGCCGCAGTAGCCCACAACCTTACGACTCACCTGAGCAACGTAGTAGTGTCTTGATTCTGTGAGATTCAGCTCAGATAGGAATATTCCAAGTGACCACGGTCGCGGATATACCTTAGCTTCGATCCTCATCACTTGAGGAAGATGCCGTTTCTTCATGGGTACAACAGTTACCTCAGCAACCAAAGCACTACGCTTCAACAACACTCCCCGCTTTTGGTTCTCTCATCATTACGTAGTTAGCACGCGCATCTGCATCACGAAGATACTTTATCGTCACGTTCTTGGGATCTTTTATCCGTCCTTCACAAAACTCCACGTACGACAGGTAAGCAAGGGTTTTGGCACTTTGCCCTAATCTTACATCTTCGTTGAGATGGAAAGCGGGACCAAAGGCAAATATGTCTCTGTACTTATTCAATCCTCCACCTGTTACGACCACTACTTTCGAAGAATCAAGGAGGTCTGACAACTGCGTCGACACTAAGACATTCAGATTCTCAGGTTTATCGTGCCCTTCCGATACAAGCACCGGTCTTACGCCATCAGCTCGGAAAATACCAAAAAATACCTCTTTGCGCTTGCCATCTTCGACCACAATGAGGTAGTCCCATCGCTCCTGTACGCTCAACGCACGGAGCTCTAGAGCCGAAAGTTCCACGACAGGAAGTGACAGCGCTGTGGCAAGAACTGACGCAAACGTTACCCCTACTCTAAGTCCGCTGAAGCCACCCGGACCCACTACCACCGAGATGAAGTCCAGATCCTTCATTTGAATACCAGATGCAGAGACGATTTCAGCTGCAAGCGATGCCACGCGTTCGACGTGATATGGCCCTTCATAACTCAAGAACCTTATTGGTTCACCGTTTTCAGCAAGAGTCAAAGACGTTATGTTATCAGAGGTATCTATACAGATATAGGTCACTTACTAGCCCTGCTTCGGGTATTTGAGAAAATAGATACGTTACTTAGCTGGCACTCGCTTCCTACAGAGTCCAACACTACCAGTCTAGATGTCTCGACATCACCTTTTTGAATCTGCACGTCCACTAACATAACCTCCAAATCTATTGTTTGGAATCTTGGCCACTCCACCGCTACGATAGCTCCGCGTTCAAGTTCGTCCAAGACACCGACCTCTTCAAGGTAGTGCTCGGTAAAAACTCGATACAAGTCACAGTGAATGAACTTGCCATCTGGCGTAGGATACTCCTTCACCGTTAAGAAGGTAGGCGACGTGACCAACCTTTGCACATTCAAAGCTTTAGCCATACCTTGGACAAAGCGTGTCTTTCCAGCACCCATCTCGCCATGCAAAAGAACGATTGCTGGTCGATTCAGATCTTTGCCAAGAGCTTCACCCAAGACTCCCATCTCCTGCGCTGACAGGATCTCTATGGAAAAGGACATGTGGATACCTCACCCTTTAAGTACAACTTCACCAGTGAGATATCCGCGCGCATCTTCGTTACCACCAGTGGGCCTCCCCTGAGAGCTGCCGCAGGGTGGTAAGTTGGTACAACTGTTCGGTCTCCGTCGAAGTACACCTTGGCGCGCATCTCACCTATTCCCAGCTTGGTTCTCAGCAAGGTTCGGGCAGCGAACGCACCTACCGCAAGCACTACCTCTGGTGATACTGTGTCAAGTTGTTGCGCCAAATAAGTTGAACAGGAATCGATCTCCTGAGGTTCCGGATTGCGATTGTTTGGAGGACGGCACTTTATGAGGTTGGCAATATAAATTTCTGAGTCCAGATCAGCAAAGCTCTCACCAAGGAGTTTTCGTAACAGTTGGCCGGAACGACCGACAAAGGGACGGCCCTGCTCGTCTTCGTCTCGACCAGGAGCCTCACCGACCACCAAAACTCGGGCGGAGGGAGACCCTTCTCCAAAGACAACATGCTTTCTCGTTCTCGAAAGTGAACAACGCTCGCAGTTCTTCACCTGTTCTTTGAGAAGTTGAAGTCGTACAGTTTTATCTCTCGTCGTTACAGAATTGAGGTCGTCAAAGCGAGCACCGGGTGTCATTGGTAGAGTGTTTCTTTCTCCGCTGTAGTATCTCGAATATAGATTCTAGGAACCCGATTTCCCAAAGAAGTTAGGATCTCGTAGGTGATGGTGGACAAAGCTTCGGCCCACTCTGCAGCGCTTATGCTTTCTGTTCCTTGGCGGCCCAGAAATACCACCTCATCTCCCTGCGACACCTCCACATCACCACAATCAATCAAGGTCTGATCCATAGTGATCGTTCCGGCAATTGGCATTCTCTCACCTTTGATGAGAACCTCCTGACCTTGCTCAAATAGAAGTCTCCGCACGCCATCTGCGTACCCGATTGGCACGGTGGCTACATAAGAGGAACGTCCAAGAGGACGCTTCAAGCCATACGAAACGGCCTCTCCTGCATCTAGCCGGCGCACCGCAGATACTCGAGCCTTCAAAGAAAGAACGGGTTTCAATCCAGGCAAGTTAACATGCGAGCTTGGCAAGTATCCATAGAGCCCTATTCCAGAACGTACTAGATCGTATCGTGCGTTAGGGTAGTTGATTCCTCCTGCAGTATTGGCTATGTGCAGAAGTTGAGGTCTTATGTTGAGGGTGGCCAACATGGTAACAACCCGTTCGAACTTTGCCAGTTGGTCCAACGTCGGAGCTCTTCCGATCTCACCTTGATCCGCCATGGCAAAATGAGAACTCAGTCCCTCAAAGAGGACGCCGCTGTCTTTAGCCAACTTGGCCAGCTCCAGCGCTTCGTCTTCTGTCACACCTAGTCGGTGCATTCCTGTGTCGACCTTTATATGTATGCGCGGTCTTGGAAAGATCCTTCCTCCGTTACTCAGACGCTCCCAAGCCGCCACCACCTCAACCAAGGCTCTAACATTGTAAACGCTAAGGGTCAGGTCATTGAGCAATGCCTCTTCAATGAACTCACGTTCTGGTTCCATAAAGACCAACACTTGTCCATCTATTCCGGCATCTCTAAGTTCCACTCCCTCTTCAACCGTAGCAACACAGAAAGTTTGTATACCGGCCCGACGAGCCGTCTTTGCCACCTCAGCAGCACCGTGGCCGTATCCATTCGCCTTCACCACGGCAGCGAGCTCAGCTGGATAGAAAGTTCTTTTCAACAAGGAGATATTATGTTTCAATGCCACGAGGTCAATCTCGGCCCACAGTGCCCTTGAGTGAAAAGCCACCTTCGCTCCTAATCAATCCCAATATCGCAAGATACCGCCAGCATTCCTTCCAGCCTAAATACTTTCTGAATCAACGTGCCATCTCTTGTTCAAACTCGATAACCACTTCGAACACGCATCTATGAGGTCAGAGGCCCTTATCGAGTATCCACCTAGATGACAAGAAGCACGACCATGAATATGGGCTCCCAAAGCCGCCGCGTAAGCAGGTTCAACTCCCCGTGCTAAAAGTCCTCCAATTATCCCCGACAATACGTCGCCCGTTCCCGCAACCGCAAGACGCGACGAACCTGAAGAGACAACATAAGTTACACCTTGTGGCGTAGCTACGATCGTCGGAGCACCTTTTAATAACACAATGGAACCAGTGATCAGTGCAGCCTGTCTCGTCAGGGCAACACGATCGGCACCACTTTTCACGACCAGCCCTGTCGACTCAAAGAAAGCGTTAAACTCCCCTTCGTGAGGAGTGATGACTATTGGAGCACGACGCCCCTGAGTCACCCGTTCTAAACGGGCAGGTTCACCCATGGCAAAGAGGCCATCGGCATCAAGAACGGCCGGTATCTCGCTATGGCTAAGCAGTCTTCTGATCAAATTCGACAGCTGCAGGCTGCGACCTAGTCCGGGTCCAATGACAATGGCCTTAAACCGTTTGGCGGACTCTATAACTGGCTCAGCCCAGAGACTCTCAAGGCCCACGCGCACTATCTCGGGTGAAAGCGTCACACTTGGCACACCAGAAGAGAAGATTGGATAGTAAAGATGAACAATTCCCGATGCAATCCGATAGCTTGCCAGTGCTGCCAGTTCTGCAGCACCCATCATCGACTCAGACCCTGCCAAGGCGAACACGGAGTGGCTCCATTTATGATCTTGGGGGTTCGACGCCGGGAGTAAATCTATAACGTCACTATCTTCAATCAAGGCAAGCGGAAGCTCATCTTGATAGAGATCGGAAAGAACAAGTTCAACCTTTCCAGCGAACTGCGGTCCTTGATTTTGAAGTAGTCCAGGCTTGAGCGCCCCTACCGTAACAGTAACATCGGCACGTTGGCACCCACCATGAATAGTTCCTAAATCCGGGTTAAGGCCTGATGGAACGTCAATCGCTAAAACGGGAATACTATCTGGAACTGTACGCGGCGTATAGTCTCGCCCAATTCCCACTCCAAAGACTCCATCGATATAAAGATCGACTCCTTCTACATCTGACATAGACCTGTCCGTCAGTCCTTTTACAACTACCTTTACTCCTCGTTTTTCAAGTTGAAAGGCTGCAGCCTTGGCATCTGCTCCGTTGTTGCCCGGACCAGCATCGATTAAAACTCGCTTACCATAGCTGCCTCCAAGCATCTTTAGTGCAACCCTGGAGATCGCAAAGCCAACATTTTCGATGGTCGAGTTCAGCTCACCGCGCTCGGCGATCTTGTCGTCCAAGACGCGTACATCCGCCGAGTAAGCTATCTTTTTCAAAGGTTGCCCCCAAAGCTATAGATCCCTTTAACTAGTTAGGCTAGTCTTCAATGATACCGACAACCATGGCCATGGCCATGGTTTCAGAGTGTGACAGCGAAACATCAAGATCTTTCAGGCCTAACTCTACCGCCAACCTAGCAGCGCTCCCTGTAAGTTCAATCTTTGGACGCTGCATCGGTTCACGCACGACGACGATGTCACGAAAGTTTATTGATCCAATACCTCTACCTAACAACTTCATCACCGCCTCTTTGGCACAGAATCGCGCAGCAAGATAAGGAGTGGGATCTGCATGTGCGCGGGCATACCTGGTCTCCGTTGGATCGAAGAGACGTTCCAAGAGGCGCGGTCTTCTCTCCAACACCGCGCCCATGCGAGAAAGTTCAATAATATCTGTGCCACAAAGAACTCTCACTGCCAGTTCAAATCGCCCTTCATTCAGAAAGTATCTATAATCCTTACGCTTTGGTAACCACAAGCTGGTAAAAAGAACGCGCAGGAATGGAAAGCTCGTCAAAGGGTCTTGAAATTATGCGAAAATCCCGCGTTATTCTGCCCAGTTCTTTGATCGTAGCCACTTTGAGCAGACCATCTTGAACTTCACGTCCAACAGCCAAGGAGGAAACGAAACCGACACCAAGCCCGGCGACCAGAGCTTCCTTCACGGCCTCGCCTCCGGCGAGTTCGAACACGGTCCGAGGGAAGATTCCAGCTTTTATCATCGCCGCCTCTACCGTCGAACGAACCCCTGAGCCATTTTCCCTCCACACCATGGGAAGGTGTTCTATCTCGGCGTAAGAGATCTCCGTGGAGCTGAAATCCCAAAGAGTTGGCGAACTCGCCAAAACAAGCTCATCTCCACCCACGACCCGCTCTACCAACTCCTTGGAGTGAGAGTACTCTGGAGATTCGATCAGACCAACCTCCATCTCGCCGTTGTCCAAAGAAGACACGACAAGTTCAGAGTTTGTAGATCGAGCGGACACGCGCACGCCAGGATAGGCTCTACGAAACTTGATCAACCAACTGGGGAGCACATGTGCTGCCACTGTGTTTGAAGCCGCTACCGACAACACGCCTGCCTCACCTTTTTCCAGTGAACTCAGGTATTCCATTACTCCTCTGTAACCACGGAGCAAAGGCGCCGATTCTCGTGCGAGTTCACGACCGGCGCTCGTCAGTGTCACGCCATGTCCTGATCTTTCATGAAGGCGCTCGCCAACCGCCTGAGAAAGGGCCTTCAGCTGCTGAGACACGGCTGGTTGCGATATACCAAGTAGGGACGCCGCCTCTGACAGGTTCTCGGTCTCAGCAACTACGACCAAGGTAACGAGATAGTCAGAACTCACTCTCTGGAGCCTATGTAACGTCATGGGCCGCTGACCCTTTACTGATTGTGCTAAATTCACCACAACTACTATCTACTATAAAAAAACTTGGGTTGATGGACAATAATAAAATAATTTCTTCGTCAGTGTCAAATTTATGGCATCGTTTGAGTAACTTTCAGCAACTTCCATATACTTTAATATCTTTTCGTAGTGACGAAAATTTACTCAGCATCCAGGCCTTCTCACAGAGACCTCGCCATAGCAAAAGCGTGAGACTACGAATCTAACATCAATTTCATCGCGATCCGATATCTTGGTGAAGCGCTCGCGTAGATACCGTGTGGGGTGAAAATCGTCTCATCTATACGTTGGAAGGATTCAAGGGCACAAAATACCACCCTTGCCGTTAGAGTTTCATCCGTGCGCATCGCCTTTGTATCCACTGAACTTCTACCAATCTATGCCCAGGGAGCCCTTGAGCGACTTGTAGTTGGCTGGGCACAGACAATTAGTGAAAAACACGACGTCGTTCTGGTGTCGGTGTCTCCGACGATCAAAGAAGAGATAACACATATAGGCAGAGTTCCGCATCTTTTCGCGACGAGCTATAAGGCACTGTCTAAACTCTGCAAAGAGCACCACATTGAACTTTGCGTCTTGAACAATCGCCCTGGCTGGCTCGGTGCGATAGACGTCAAAGGCGCTGTTATCCTCCATAACTTTCCAAGCGCGTGGGAGACAGATCAGTTTCCAGTTGAGAGTATCTCACCAAATTCGAGGTTCGTCGCACTCTCGCACTCGCTCTGTGCACAAGCCAAAAAAACTCTGGCCCTAAGAGATGAGCAGATTAGCCACGTCTACCCCTATCTGGCCCCCGCTTTCTTGAAGACCACCACTTTTCGTCGCACCCAAAGCACAAACAAAACTCGCTATCTCTTTCCCAACCGACTCATGTATAAAAAAGGAGTGTGGGCTTTACTCGATGCGCTCGACCTAATACCCGAAGCAGAGATTCATGTCGATATAACCTTCAGTCCTTCAGCACACATTAAAGATCGAGACTTTGCCCAAAAAGTACTCGCTCGAGTCAACAAATCAGTAAATGCAAGAGTGATAGCGCCTTTGACAACTCCAGAGGAGGTTTCTCACACCATGAGCCTGTACGACGGAGTCTTGATGCCATCGGTAGAACCAGAAGGCTTCGGATTAGTCGCCTTTGAAGCTTTAGCCTTAGGTATACCTGTGATCACCTCCGGTCTTGGCGGTCTCTCTCAAGCGGTAGAGCTTGGAGCAACGTCAGTCGACCCTCTGCACACACCGAGTTTTGCTCGGAACCTTCTCGAACTGGGCAGTCTGCCCACCGACATCAATTCGGACTTCATAGTAAATACCTTCAATGTCAAGCGGTCTGCCAAAGCTCTGCTGGAACTATTGCTATAGCATCACTCAACAGTAACTGTCTTCGCCAGATTCCGTGGTCGGTCGGGATCTAATCCCCTCGACACAGAGATGTAGTGAGCCATGACTTGAAGCGGTACCACATCAACCATAGGAGAGAACAACTGATGCACTCGAGGAACTAAAAATACCTCATCCCCTCGCAGCTTGGAATCTACCGGAGCCTCGTTGGCAACGATTACTACCTTCGCTCCCCGAGCTCTAACTTCTTCCACATTGGCCAGTAGTTTCTCATAAAGAGCACTCTTGGACGCGATCGCCACGACAACTGCTTTATCATCGATCATTGCTATCGGACCGTGTTTTAGCTCTCCTGCTGGGTACCCTTCGGAGGGAGTATAGGTAATCTCCTTTAACTTGAGCGCACCTTCTAGCGCTACCGGATATCCAACATTCCTGCCGATGAAGTAAAATCTTTCATAACCCAGGAGCGTTTGTGTCGTCTTCTCATAGTCCGATATGGACGAGATGGCCTCACTGAGTGCATTAGGCACATCATTTAGCTTGGCGATCAGTTCCTGCACCTCTGAAGGGAACAGCGTGCGTTTTAGGTCGGCAAGATACAGCGCCAAGATCTCAAGCGCGCCGATTTGAGCAACAAACGTCTTGGTGGACGCCACAGATATCTCTGGGCCGGCTCGAGTATACAACACAGCGTCAGCCATCCTCGCCATGGATGATCCTACGACGTTGGAGATGACCAAGGTTCGAGCTCCAGAGGCTCTAGCTTCGGACAACGCCATCATTGTATCCAAAGTTTCGCCAGATTGCGACACGCCCACAACCAAAGTAGTCGGACTTAGAACAGGATCTCGATAACGAAACTCCGAAGACACCTCAATCTCAACGGGCACACGTACAAAGTGTTCAAGGGCATATCTGGCGACCATGCCGGCGTGCAACGAAGTGCCACAACCCACAATCACAATCTTTTGAACAGTCTTTAACTCTTCTGGCGATATCTTGAGCTCATCTAAGGAGATTACTCCAACTTTATCCACTCGACCAGCAAGGGTGTCTCTCAAGGCTCGCGGCTGCTCATCTATCTCTTTTGACATGAAGTCCGAGTATCCACCCACATCAACCTTAGAAATATCCCAGTCGACCTCAAGAACCTCCGGAACTGGCTCTAAGACTACCTTTCCACGTCTTACGCTCCCGGTAATCAAGGTATCCTCAGGCACCGAGAAGTATGTGGTCACACTGTCCAACAAGGCTGGAACATCTGAAGCTACGAAAAGATTGTCGAGATCTGTTCCAATCACCAAAGGTGCCATACGTCTCATCATATACAGCGAGTCCGGTTCTTTCAGATTCAAGACAACCACCGCCATGGAACCTTCTAGTTCTTCGAAAGCCTCCGAGACGGCCTGGTGGACATCGTTATTTAGACGAAAACGTTCTTCGACTAGATGAACTATCACCTCAGTATCGGTGTCGGATGCGAACTCATGACCTAATTTCAAAAGTCGTTCCCGAATCTCTTTATAGTTCTCGACTATACCGTTGTGAACTACTGCGAACTGATTCGAGCAGTCAAGATGAGGGTGAGCATTGATCTCAGATGGTCGTCCATGGGTAGCCCATCTCGTGTGTCCCATAGCTGCAGAGACCTTTTCGACCTCTTTGGCATTCACCCAGTCATCCAAGAGCGCTACTGAAGAGGTATCTTGAGAGATTCGCTTTACCTCGAACCCAACATTGGATGCCAAAACCATGCCAGCAGAGTCGTACCCTCGGTATTCAAGCCGCTTCAAACCATCTACGACCGCTCGCGCGGTCGCTTTGTCTCCAACGATTCCAACGATTCCGCACACTTTGACCGCCTCATTCTTTCGTTACGGAACTAATGATCTCCTCAATCTGAAGAGCCAGCTCGTCTGCTAGTTCCTGAGTTAAAGCCTCGACCATTACACGAACCACTGGTTCGGTGCCCGAAGGTCTAACTAATACTCTACCTCGATCACCCAAGGCACCAGAGAGGTTAGATATTGCATCTGCCACTTCTGGCAGGCCAAGAATCTCCTTACCTCCTTTTACTGGAAGGTTCTTCAGCACCTGGGGGTATCTTTTGAATGACCCCTCAAGGAGATCGGAGAAACTCGCTTGTTTTCTTCCAATTAGTTCCAGTAGCAACGCAGCGCTAAGCAGACCATCCCCTGTGGTAGCATACTGAGAAAATATGATATGGCCTGACTGCTCTCCACCTAGAGTCAAGGCATGCTCCTCCATTGCTTCAAGAACATATCTGTCACCAACATTTGTCCTGAAACAGCGAATACCCTTTTCTTGTAAGTAGAGTTCCAGTCCCATATTGCTCATGACTGTGATCGCCAGTGCATCTTTGGCTAAAACCCCACGTTCTGCCATGTCCAGCGCAAAAAGAGCAAGAAGATTGTCACCGTCGACTACCTCACCCATATTCGATACCGCGATCAAACGGTCAGCATCGCCGTCAAAAGCCAGACCGATGTCCGCACCGCTCTCTTGCACAAGGTGAGCCAAACGCTGAGGAGCCGTAGAACCAACGTCTAGATTTATGTTATAGCCATCGGGGTCGTTTCCTAAAGACCCCACGACCTTGCAACCTAGTGCTTCTAGTAAATGCTGAGCTATTGGATACGAGGCGCCGTTAGCAAAGTCTACGGCCACTTTGATATCTTTTGTAAAGGCCCCCTGCACTACTTCGATAACGTGATCTATATAAGCCCTGGAAAGGTCTTGAGAGACAATCGCCCCAACATCAGAGGATCGTTCTCGCACCCCCGATGACCCAACTTCGATCAAGAGTCTCTCTAAGTCACGTTCCTCTTGGTCAGACAGCTTTCTTCCACCAGCACCGAAGATCTTGATTCCATTATCAAAAAATGGATTATGAGAGGCAGAGATCACAGCTCCGGGAACTCCAAGACTTGAGCAAAGAAACGCCAAAGAACCTGTCGGCATAACACCGACGTCGATAACGTTCCCACCTCCAGAAGCCAGGCCCGCTCCCAGCGCCGCAGACAACATGGTTCCAGATATCCTGGTATCCCTGGCGATCAAAACATCGGACTTTGATCCGACGATACTCATGTACGCAACGCCAAGAGCCAAAGCAAGCTCCGGAGTTAACTCCGCGTTTGCAACTCCTCTAATACCGTCGGTACCAAACGAAATCACAAGTTATCGCTTTGAATACTGTGGAGCTTTCCTGGCCTTCTTGAGTCCGTACTTCTTCGACTCTTTCTCTCGGGCATCTCTTGTCAAGAAACCTGCCTTCTTCATAACAGGACGCAGCTCAGGATCCACTTCAACAAGTGCACGAGCAAGGCCCAGCCTAATAGCACCAGCCTGTCCTGATATACCTCCTCCATCAACAGTTACATCGATATCGTAAGTAGTAGACAAGTTTTGCGACGCTACAGGCTCCAAGGCATAGTTTCGACTGGTCAAAGAGGGAATGTACTCTTCAACTGGACGTCCATTGACAACGACCTTGCCTTCGCCCTCTCTCAATCTAACTCGAGCGACCGCCTCTTTGCGACGGCCCGTACTTTGTGTTAACGGTTTTGTTGCCATGCCCTACCCTACCTAAACTCCAGAGATTTCTTGGACTTTACGAGCTCCCGCAAAGTCTATCGGCACTGCACCTTGTGCCTCATGAGGATGCTTTCCACCTTCATAAACTTTGAGCTTCTTCGCCATCTTTCGACCAAGTGGACCTTTGGGAAGCATTCCTTTAATGGCTTTTTCAACTACGAACTCCGGCTTAGTTTCAAGCAGATCTTTATATAGCGTAGCTCTAAGCGATCCAGGGTAGCCGGAGTGTCTATATGCATACTTTCGCTCTGCCTTATTGGATGTCAAGACCACCTTCGAAGCATTCACAACGATTACGTGATCACCACAGTCCAGGTAAGGGACGTAAGATGTCTTGTGTTTCCCTTTGAGTATCCTTGCAACCTCGGTTGCCAAGCGACCTAAAACCATATCAGAGGCGTCCACGACAAACCACTGCCTCGTTATATCTGACTGCTTAGTAGCTACGGTCTTCATAATCCTCACCGAATATTTGTCTTTAACGGCGCGCTTTGCGCACGAGACACAAGTCAAAATCATACACGCTCGACACGCCAATTCGGACCAGTAAATTCCCAAGACTTAACTCTATCGAGCCATAATCTTCGCGACTCTTGATTAAAACTGCTATATCCCACTCCAAAGAGATAGAGTCCCCCAGGGGGCGCAACGGAATGTATTATAGATCTTTCTCCGCTTATGATTGCTTCGCGCAACACAACTCCACGACGACGGCCACAACCCACCTCTACCAACAACGAAACGATAGAGCGCACCATCTGATGACAAAACGAGTTCGACCAAAGAACTATATCGACAAAGTTCTTTGACTCTAAAACCTCCACGCCATATAACACCCTCTTTGTTGGACGACCATCTCGACCCCCAGACTTACAAAACGCCTTAAAGTCATGCCTCCCGACTAACGCCATTGCCGCAGTTTGCATACGTTTTACATCTAGAGTTTCGCCAACGTACCAGGATCTTTCCGTCAAGAAAGGTGAGTCAGCTCCAATTTTATTGATTCGGAAGACATAACATCGGTACTTTGCAGAGTAGCGCGCGGAAAACCACTCTTCGGTCTCTTCAAGGTGATGAACACGAATAGAACTCGGTAGAAGTCGATTTAAAGATCTTAAAGGACGTTCTGTTCGTGGCTTTCCAGCATCAAATGATATAACTTGTCCTACGGCATGAACACCTTTGTCTGTTCGGCCAGCGACGACTAGCTCTATTGAACTTTGAAACACGATATTCAAGGCACAAGTCAGAGCTTCACCAACAGTTTCAATGCCTTTTGGTTGAACGCTAAAACCATGAAACTGCGAACCGTCGTACGAAACTAGAGCCGCCCAACGCATAGCATGAACCGAACAGGAGCCTTAGCCCCTATTCAGACCTAACGACTTTATCACACCAGTTCAATAACGACCATGGGAGCATTATCACCCTGCCTGGGGCCACGCTTCAGGATCCTTGTATAGCCACCGTGACGTTCTTCGTATCTAGGAGCAATATCACTAAAAAGCTTATGAGCCATATCCTTGTCTCGCAAAAATGCCACCACTTGGCGTTGATTATGCAGATCGCCTTTCTTAGCCTTGGTGATCAATCTTTCAATGATAGGTCGTAGCCGCTTCGCCTTGGCTTCTGTCGTAAGGATAGCCTCTGCGGCAATCAACGATGCTGCAAGGTTCGCTAGAAGCGCCCGTTGATGGGCCGCACTTCCTCCAAGCCTCTGTCCGTGTTTAGGTCTTCCAGGAACCATTAGTCCTTACTCCTTAGTGATAAACTGCGGCGCTCCAGTTTGTCAACTACTTCATCCAAAGACTTCTGACCAAAGTTAGTAATGGACAAAAGATCCTCTGGAGTGCGGTTGATCAGCTCGCCAATTGAATTAATTTGAGCACGCTTTAAGCAGTTGCGAGGTCTTTCCGTTAACTCTAGATCTTCAATTGGAAGATCTAGATCAGGAGAACGTTCTTCAATTATCTCTGCTTCAGACAACTCGAGTCCCTGTGGATCCTCTGAAATCTCCGCAACCAATGTAACTAGATTTCTAAGAGTCTCTCCAGCAGACGCCAGAGCCTCACGAGGCGATATTGAGCCATCAGTCTCAATATCCAAAACTAGTTGATCGTAATCTGTTGACTGCCCGACTCTAGTTGCCTCCACGTCCACTGCGACACGGCGGACCGGAGCAAAGATCGAGTCGATCGGAATAATTCCGATCGAAGAAGTCTTCTTATTTCTCTCCGCAGAAGAGTATGCTCTTCCTCTTTCCACCACTGCGTCAAGTGCCAATCGTCCTCTTTGCGAAAGCGTCGCAATGTGCAGATCCGGATTTACAATCTCGACATCCGAAGAGAGCACGAAGTCCTCTGCTCTGACGACCCTTGGCCCCCGTACATCAAGTCGAATCGTTACAGGTTCGTCTGAAAAACTTCGAAATACAATGTCCTTGAGATTGAGGACAAGATCGGTCACATCCTCTTTAACCCCTGGAAGCGTGGTAAACTCATGCAGTGCATCATCAAAACGCACCTGGGTAATCGCGGCACCTGGGATGGAAGATATGAGCACTCTACGCAACATACCTCCGATCGTGTAACCAAATCCTGGCTCCAACGGACCAAAGGAAAATCTCTGCCGATTCCCGATCTCTTCGCCTATGGCCTCAATGGAGGGACGCTGAATAAATAACACTCTCTCTCCTTAGATTTTACTTCGAGTAAAGTTCCACGATCAACTGTTCACGTACTGGAACGTCGATCTGTTCTCGCAATGGAGGGTTTAGTACTCGCACTCCAGTGCCTTCTCTTTCGAGCCACGCAGGTAGTTGACGATCAAGCGTATCGCGGTTATGCTGGACGACAATTTGCTGTTCAAATCCGTCGACCAGGGCAACCAGATCACCTTTTTTAACTCGCATTGAAGGAATGTCCACACGTTTTCCGTTGACCAGAACGTGACGATGCCGTACGAACTGTCTGGCCTGTGATCTCGATGACGCCCATCCTGCTCTAAAGACGATGTTATCAAGACGCAGTTCTAACATGCGGAGCAGGTTTTCTCCGGTGATACCGCTCTGTCGGTTGGCCTCTTCATAGGTATTTCGAAACTGCTTCTCAAGCACACCATAGATTCTTCTGGCCTTTTGCTTCTCTCGAAGCTGCGTTGAGTACTCCGAACCTTGTCGCGTCCTATCTCTACCGTGCTCCCCTGGAGGAAATGGTCTGGACTCCATTGGACAACGTGAAGAGTCACATTTGGGACCCTTCAGATAAAGCTTCATGCGCTCTCGTCTGCATAATCTGCATACTGGACCTGTATAACGTGCCACTTTTTACTTTATACCCTTCTTCGCTTCTTTGGCCTGCAGCCGTTATGGGGGATAGGCGTCACGTCTCTAACGGAAACTATCTCGATACCAGCGTTGGCTATTGCTCTATGTGCGGTCTCTCTTCCAGATCCTGGACCCTTAACCAAAACTTCAACCTGTCTTACACCGTGTTCTTGCGCTCTCTTGGCACAAGTCTCCGCTGCCACTTGTGCGGCAAAAGGTGTCGATTTTCTCGAGCCTTTAAACCCTACGTTTCCTGCGGAAGCCCACGCCAAGACGTTCCCTTGTTGATCAGTTATCGTCACAATCGTATTGTTAAACGAGGAGTGAATGTGGGCCACTCCATAAGCTACATTTTTTCTTTCACGCCTACGAGGACGACGTCCACCGGCCCTTGGCTTAGCCATTAGCTAAAACCCTCCAATCATATCATCAACCATTACGGCTACTTACGAGCTGCCTTTTTCTTTCCGGCAACCGTTTTTTTCGGACCTTTTCGAGTCCTTGCATTAGTGTGAGTACGTTGCCCGTGCACAGGCAGTCCCCTACGATGTCGAAGTCCTTGGTAACATCCGATCTGAATCTTACGTTTTATATCCTGGTCTACTTCACGTCGTAGATCGCCTTCGACACGGAGATTTTGATCGATGTAGTTCCTAAGGCGGCTTATCTCGTCGTCGGTCAGATCTTTTACTCGAGTATCTAGATCCACTTGCGTCTCTTTGCAGATCTTTTGCGAAGTTGTAAGACCTATACCGTAGATGTAAGTAAGTGAGATCTCAAGTCTCTTATCTCTGGGAATATCTACGCCTGCTATACGAGCCATCTAAACTTATCCTTGCCGCTGCTTATGTCTTGGGTTCTCGCAAATAACGAGAACCGTTCTCTCTCTTTTTATGACCTTGCACTTTTCGCAAATGGTCTTAACACTTGGTCTTACCTTCATCTCGCGATGCCACCTAGTCTGTTAATAATTATTAATAAAAACAAATTTTAAAAAACCTTCTCGGTTACTTATACCTATAGGTAATACGTCCCCTAGTGAGATCGTATGGAGTGAACTCAACCTGGACGCGATCTCCTGGAAGTATTCGAATTCGATGCATGCGCATCTTACCCGAACTATGGGCCAATACCTTATGCCCATTCTCTAGTTCTACACGAAACATTGCGTTCGGGAGCGGTTCAATAACCTTTCCCTCGACCACGATCACGTCTTCTTTTGGTTGCGACAGTTTACTCCTCCTAGCTAAAGTGATGATCTAGACAAGGTACCTTCAGTATCCAGGCAAAAATCACCCGAACGGTCATTATAGTTGCTATTTAGGTCCAGTAGACCAAGCTCTATCACAATTCCCTAAGGAACAGTTAAAATTTCCGGGCCTTCATCAGTTACTGCAACTGTATGCTCGAAATGAGCGGACAGCGATCCGTCTTTCGTCACGACACTCCAGCCGTCCGAGAGCTGAAGCGTTTCAGGTCCACCAACATTAACCATTGGCTCAATGGCAAATACGTTTCCCGCACGCATCTTTGGTCCAGCTGATCCTGGCCAGTAGTTGGGGACATTAGGAGGTTCGTGCATAGCAGTCCCAATTCCATGGCCTACATACTCTCTGACCACAGAAAACCCAGCCTTCTCGCATACCTCCTGTACGGCTCGCCCAATCTCATGAAGATGCTTTCCTGGCCACATCTCGTCGATTCCTGCATACAGTGAACGTTCCGTAACCTCCATTAGACGCTGAGCCAACTTTGATACCTTGCCGACTGCAGCTGTATAAGCCGCATCTCCGTGATACCCCTCCACTATTGCACCTGCGTCAATGGAAATGATATCGCCTTCTTCAAGGCGATACTCGCCGGGGATTCCATGAACGATCATGGAGTTTGGCGAGGAGCATATTACCGCCGGGAAACCGTGATAGTTCAAAAAATTCGAGCGAGCGCCACGCTTTTCAAGCACCTCCCGTGCCACTTTATCTATCTCAAGCGTTGTAACTCCGGGGCGAATAGCCTTTCGAGTTGCTTCGTGAATTTCCGCGACGACCCGGCCGGCTCTACGCATCTTTTTGATCTCATCTTTTGTACGAATCATACATGAACCCCAATTACCGCGAATCTAGAGGTCAATAGGATTGCCTCTCATTCTGTTGATAACTGAGATAAGTCGTGCCATAACCTCGTCGGGATCACCAACGCCATTAACCACCACCAGCTTATCTCTATCTTGATAGTAGTGGACAAGCGGCGCGGTCTGTGTCTCATAGAGGTCTAACCGCCTTTGAATGGCTGTCTCGGTGTCGTCCTCACGTTGGACAACCTCACCTCCACAGCTATCACAGGTCCAGTCATGCTTTGGCCTATCTGTAAGTGAGTAGTTAGCTCCACATACCGAACAGACCCTACGTGACGCTAGCCTCCTTAGAACTAGTTCCGTCGGGACGTCCAGGTCAACTACGATATCCAGGTCTGAAGGGTACAGGATCTTTTCAAGATCTTGCGCCTGGCCAAGCGTACGTGGGTAGCCGTCCAATAAGAATCCACGAAGACGAGCATCTGCCTCCCCAAGCCTCTCTTTTACCACACCCGTAATCACATCATCGGGAACCAGCTCTCCCTTTTCCATGTAGGCCCTTGCCAACTGACCAAATTCAGAGGTTCCTCGTGCAGCTGAGCGCAACATATCTCCTGTAGAGATATGAGGAATAACGTAGTGATGAGAGAGTCGCGTCGACTGTGTACCCTTACCGGCTCCTTGCTTTCCAAGCATGATGATACGCGTAGGAGTTGCCATTTCTTTTAGACCTCGAGCTAACGAAGAAAACCGTCGTAGTTTCGCATTGTAAGTTGAGAGTCGATCTGTTTTAAAGTTTCCAAGCCGACGCCTACGGCAATCAGCAAAGTAGTTCCAGCAAATGGGACGTTGTTAACGTGCCACAGTGCCAACAAAATAGCCGGGATCAACGCCACCGAGGCTAAGAACAATGCGCCTGGAAAAGTAATACGATTAAGAATCTGTCCTAAGTATCTTTCAGTATTTGGTCCAGGTCGTACCCCTTGTATATATCCGCCTTGTTTGCGGATAATCTCCGACTGTTGATGCGGATCAAAGGATACTTGAACATAAAAGAAAGTAAACATCACGATGAGGACACCGTATATAGATATATAAAACAGGCTTGTAGAAGACACTAAATGGTTGTTCACAAACGATCTAAAGGCAGTCCAAGGAATGATGCTAGCCAGAAGGACAGGAAAGTAAAGAATAGAAGAAGCAAAGATGATCGGGATAACACCGGCTTGATTCACCTTGAGAGGAATATAGCTGTTGCCTCCCTCGTACATCTTCCTACCCACAACGCGTCTCGCAAATACCACGGGTATACGTCTTTGACCTTGTTCAACGAAGACGATCGCGACCAAGATACCGACTGCGACTATGAAGACAACGATGAACTTCAACAAACCTGCATCGGCTAGGATAATTCGACCGGCAGAGGGCAAACTAGCTACGACATTGGCAAAGATCAGTATCGACATGCCCTGACCAATACCTCTTTGGGTGACCAGCTCGCCCATCCACATAACAAGTGCAGTACCTGCCGTAAGGGTAAGAACGATAAAAAGGACTCTGGGAACGGTGAAAGATGGGATCAGATCTACCGGCTTGCCGTTCGTCAGCAGACCCGTTCCACCGTCATGAAAAATAAACGCCAATCCAGTAGCTTGCATGAGCGCCAGTGCTATGGTCAGATACCTTGTGGTCTGTGTTATCTTCTTTTCACCGACCGCTCCTTGGTCTCGCCACTCCTCAAGTTTGGGTATTACTGTCGTAAGCAGCTGGATGATAATCGAAGAAGTTATATAGGGCATAACTCCTAAGCCAAAGAGTGCTGCCCTGGCTATCGCTCCACCGGAAAACAGGTTGAGAAAGCCAAACACACCGCCATTTACCTGGGACTCAAGAGTTTGTATTTGATGAAAATCAATACCTGGTACTGGAATGTTAGCTCCGAGCTGGTACAACGCTATAATCAGCAGAGTAAACAAGACTTTGTTTCTAAGATCTGGTACCCTGAATACATTCTTTAGGCTTGACAGCACAGCCCGTACTCCTCAAAATTAAACACGCCAAAGCCTCATTGAGACACTATATATTTAATGAATCTAACACGTCTATGGGAAAACTGCCCACCAGTCATCGCTGCTATAGCACTATCGATTCATCAAAGCATTACCTTGAGCAGGTACACGTCGTCCACCGTTAGGTCGCTCAAGGACAATCGGTGAACCACCAAGAGTTCTAATCTCAGATGCTGCCTTTGCAGAGAACCCGTGAGCAGATACGGTAATAGCTTTAGTTAGCGAACCTTCTGCAAGTATCTTGACCAACGAACCTTTTCGCACAACACCTCTCGAGTAAAGGACCTCTGGATCAATAACCACGACACCTTGAGAAGCCAAGGTTTCTAACGTAGAGAGATTCACCACAGAAAAAGAAACTCGAAAAGGATTTTTGAACCCTTTTAACTTAGGTAAACGTTGAGTGAGCGGAAGCTGTCCACCTTCGAATCCCAAAGGAATCGTATCTCTTGCTCCTTGCCCCTTAGTACCACGACCTGCAGTTTTCCCGCCTTTACCACCGGTGCCTCGCCCAACTCGCTTACGTGCTTTATGAGAACCTGCAGCAGGTTTTAAATCATGTGTGCGTAACAACTTAGCCAATCTCCTCAACACTAATCAAATGAGGAACTCGACGAATCATCCCTCTTATCTCCGGACGGTCCGCCAGTTCATTGGAAGTTCCGATACCGTGCAAACCTAGGGCACGCAACGTACCTCTATGTTTAGGCTTAGTACCAATAGAGGACTTCACTTGCTTAACTATCAACTTCTTCGACATGACTACCCCTCACTCCTGGCTTTTTGAGAGGCTTCATAAGCCTTTAGCACTCCGTTAGGAGTAACTTCGTCTGGAGCTTTACCCCTTAACTTTGCTATTTCATCAGGTCTTTTTAGCTGTCTTAAACCCTCTATGGTTGCATGAGCCACATTGATTCCATTGGAAGAACCAAGCGACTTCGCCAATATGTCCTTAATTCCTGCCATCTCCAGGATCGCTCTTGCAGCACCCCCAGCGATCACACCGGTACCTGGAGCTGCTGGCTTCAACAGTACCCTTCCAGCTCCAGCCTCACCCAGGATCGGGTGAGTAATGGTACCCCCGGCCAAAGGCACTTCGATTAAGGCCTTTTTTGCCTCTTCAATACCTTTTTGTACAGCAAGTCCAGCTTCTTTGGCTTTGCCATATCCAAGGCCGACTCTTCCTTTGCCGTCGCCTACAACCATAAGGGCAGTGAACGAAAACCTTCGACCACCTTTTACAACCTTTGCTACGCGATTAACTTTAATAGTTCTCTCTTCAAACTCTGACTCAGGCATTAGAAAATCAAACCTCCTTCTCGGGCAGACTCCGCTACGGCCGCCACCCTACCGTGGTAGGCAAATCCTCCACGGTCAAACACAACTGTAGACACTCCGGCCTCTTTGGCTCGTTGGGCAATGAGAGCTCCCACTCGCTTAGCAGCTTCGACGTTACCGGTTTTGGAACCTTTAAAGACCGGATCATACGTGGAGGCAAAGGCCAAAGTAGTTCCAGTAGAGTCATTGATAACCTGTGCCACAATGTGTTGATTGGAACGATAGACAGCTAAGCGCGGCCTTTCGGCAGAGCCAACGATAAACTTTCGAACTCTGAAGTGCCGCTTTTGTCTCCTTTTCACAGAGACATGGGACCTATCCGACATCTATATCTCCTATACCTACTTGCCGGCCTTGCCGACTTTACGGAGAACTTTCTCGTTCTCATAACGAACACCTTTACCCTTATAGGGCTCAGGTTTACGAATTTTACGAATATTTGCCGCTACTTGGCCCACAAGTTCCTTGTCGATACCTGAAACAGTAATACGAGTAGGGCTCGGGCACGTAAATTCAATCCCAGAAGGCGCTTCCACTACCACTGGATGCGAAAATCCAAGAGCCAACTCAAGCTCTTTTGGCGATTTCGTCGAAGCTCTGTATCCAACACCAACAATATCGAGGTTCCGAGCAAATCCTACTGTTACACCATCGATCATGTTAGCCAAGAGCGTACGGCTGAGACCGTGCATGGAACGAGCAGTTCTTGAATCATCTGCTCGAGACACCACCAGGACAGCACCCTCTTGGACAATAGAAACCTGTTCAGGAAAACTACGCGTCAGAGATCCCTTAGGACCTTTCACCTCTACCTTATTGTCACTGCTAAGAGACACTTCAACGCCCGTTGGAACAGTCACAGGCACTTTACCGATTCTGGACATAAAACCCTCGCACTCTACCAGACATAACAGATCACTTCGCCGCCCATATGAGCCTTGCGTGCTTCTCTATCGGTCATCAGACCCTTTGACGTCGACAAAACTGCGACTCCCATGCCACCAAGGACCCTAGGAATTGCGTCAGCGCGCCTATACACTCTAAGACCAGGCTTCGACACTCTTTGTATACCGCTAATCGCAGCCTGCCGAGAAGGTGAATACTTCAACTTGACCTCTAAGACCGTCCCTGGACGATCGCCTTCATCCGCCATGCGATATCCTGCTATAAAGCCTTCTCTCTCTAAGATCTTGGCTAAGTTTTCCTTGACCTTAGACCCTGGCATCAACACTGACTCATGTTTTGCAGAACTTGCGTTTCGAATTCGAGTCAGCATATCTGCTATGGGATCACTCATGCTCATAAATACTCCCTACCAGCTCGCCTTTTTAACACCGGGAATCTCTCCTGCGTGAACCATCTCACGCAAGCAGATCCTGCACAGCCCGAACTTCCTAAAGACCGCGTGTGGTCTTCCACATCTTTTACAGCGCGTATAGCCTCGAACCTTAAATTTTGGCGTTCTCGCTTGTTTGGCAATCAACGATTTTTTGGCCACTGAACCTTACGCTCCTTCTCTTTTGAATGGAAATCCAAAAGCGTCTAACAGGGCTTTCCCATGGGCATCACTCTTGGCAGTTGTAACGATGGTTATGTCCATACCTCTAGTCGCATCTACGGAATCGTAGTTAATCTCCGGAAAAATCAACTGCTCCGTCACTCCCATTGTGTAGTTACCGTGGCCATCAAAGGACTTGGGATTGAGTCCTCTAAAGTCTCTGATTCGAGGTATTGCCACAGCAATGAGGCGGTCAAAAAACTCCCACATACGATCGCCTCTTAGGGTAACTCTTACGCCAATTGCATTTCCGGCTCTCAACTTGAAACCTGCGACTGACTTCTTTGCCCTAGTCACTACGACCTTCTGCCCTGAAATCGTCTCCAGATCGCGAGTCGCATTCTCTATCAAAGAAGGCTGCTGTGTAGCACGACCCACGCCAATATTAATAGAAATCTTCTCAAGGGTGGGAACCTGCATCACGTTGGCAAGACCCAAAGACTCTTGAAGAGTCCTCTTGATCTCACTCTCATAACGTTCTTTCAAACGAGGTTTAACACTTTGCACCGTATCACTCATAGTTCAGCACCACACTTCGCACAGACACGTGACTTCTCTGAAGAGTCATCCACCTTAAATCCCACTCGCGTCGGGCCACACTTTGAACAAAGCATCGCAACATTTGACACATGCAAAGGCATGGCCTTGTCAATAATTCCACCTTGTGTCGTTGCAGAGGTGGGCTTCGTGTGGCGCTTAGCCACATTTACTCCCGCGACTACCACACGATCTTCTTTCGGCAAGACCCGAAGAACTTCACCTTCGTGTCCTCGGTCCTTACCGGCAATCACACGTACCTTGTCACCTTTTTTGATCTTCATCTACAGAACCTCCGGCGCCAATGAAACAATGCGCATGAATCTCTTATCACGCAACTCTCTTCCAACAGGACCAAAGATACGAGTCCCTCTTGGTTGCATGGCATCATTAATCAAAACAGCCGCGTTTTCATCGAATCGGATGTAACTTCCATCAGCTCTTCGCTTCTCTTTTTTCACCCGTACAACCACACATTTGACTACGTCGCCTTTCTTGACGGCCGCACCCGGAATTGCATCTTTCACTGTCGCAACGAATACGTCACCAATGCTGGCATAACGACGCCTAGATCCACCGAGCACCTTGATACAAAGAACTTCCTTTGCCCCGGAGTTATCAGCCACTTTGAGCCGAGTTTCTTGCTGGATCATCGTGCACGCTCCACAATCTCGATCAATCGCCATCTCTTCAGCTTTGATATCGGACGAGTCTCCATGACACGGACAGTGTCGCCTATACGACTCTGGCTTTCCGCATCATGCACATAAAGTCTTTTTGTACGTTGTACCGTCCTTTGATAACGAGGATGGCGTACCCTTTCAGTGATCGCTACCACTACGGTCTTGTTCATACCGCTAGAGACGACGATGCCCTCTCTGACCTTGCGCCGGCCTCGTTCTATCGCACTATCTTCGCTCATCTTTCAACTCCATCATCCACCAAGGCATTCTCTCGTTCAGACTTCAAAGTCACGAGCCTTGCTATCTCTTTCTTCAAGTACGACAGACGCGCAGTATTAGTCGATTGGGCCGTCGCAAGTTGGAAACGAAGGGTGAACAGTTCCCTTTTGGTTTCCTCCAACTTCTCATCTAGCTCAACATCTGCCAAAATACGAAGATCCTTCGCCCTCGTCATGCGCCCACCTCCGAAACCGAATTCGACTCATCCTTCACGATAAAGCGAGCCTTAATGGGAAGTTTTTGAATAGCACGATTCATAGCGGCTGAAGCTAGTTCTTCAGACACTCCTCCAAGTTCAAACATGATTCGCCCTGGCTTCACAACTGCTACCCAAAACTCAGGATTACCCTTGCCTGAACCCATTCGCGTCTCTGCAGGTTTCTTAGTAACTGGCTTATCAGGGAAAATACGAATCCAAACTTTTCCCCCACGTCTAACGTGTCTGGTCATAGCGATACGAGCTGCTTCAATCTGCCTCGCCGAGATCCAACCCGGCTCAAGCGCCTGTATGCCAAACTGGCCAAACATGATTTCGTTGCCACCTTTAGAGACACCTCCCATGCGGCCTCTTTGAACCTTACGGTGACGAACTCTCCTTGGCATTAACATCTTTAGTCCACCTCTCGCTTGAAGTGCGGGGCCTCTGGAGCAGAGTCCTTGGTACGTCGCTCGATCTCTTCTTCTTCTTGTAAAAGACGCTCAAGCGCATCTGTATCTGCGTCTCGAGACTCGAGAATCTCTGCAGGAGCCAAGCCCGTTCTTTCTTCAATGGACTCGTCGACCTCCGAACCCGCAGTTCCTACCGGTTGATTGGGTTTACGTCTTCCTCCACCCGCCGTAATCACCCTACGAGGACGATCGGCACCTTGCGCAGCATCAGGAATCTGAGCCTTCTCATCAGAGACAGTCTTGTAGGGAAGGATATCGCCCTTATAGATCCAAACTTTTACACCTATACGGCCAAACGTTGTTCTTGCTTCTCGAAAGCCATAATCGATGTTTGCTCTAAGAGTGTGCCGAGGAACCCTGCCTTCACGATAAGACTCTTTTCGGGCCATCTCCGCACCACCAAGACGACCTGAACACATCACAGTCACGCCTTGACCCCCAGACTTTTCAACGACCTGGATCGCTCGCTTCATAGCACGTCTAAAGGAGACTCTACGGGACAGCTGATCAGCGATTCCTTGGGCGACTAGAGTCGCGTCCAGTTCAGGATGCTTGATCTCTTCGATATTGATCTGAACTTTCGGGTTACCAGTCAACGCTGCCAGGTGTTGACGAAGACGCTCTGCTTCTGAACCCTTCTTCCCAATCACAATACCTGGACGAGCCGTATAAATATCGACTTTGAGCCGATCACGAGTACGCTCTATCTCAACCTTTGAAACGGCCGCTGTCTCAAGTTCTTCCATAAGATACTTACGAATCTTGTAATCTTCAACGATCCACTCTTTATAGTGACGCTCATCAAACCAGCGTGATTTCCAGTCGGTTGTTACCCCTAAGCGAAAACCGTAAGGATTTACTTTTTGACCCATATCAGTTCTTCTCTTCTTCCCCGTCGATCACGGCTTCCACTTCTTTCGTCTCTTGAACGTACGTCTCTTGGTGTTCAGGTACCACCGCGCTGCTTGATTCCACAGCAGGCTCCGCCTCATTTACCGTGGGTTCTTGTTCTTGCCTCGTCACCTCTGTGACAGAGGAGTCACTTGCTCTTTCACCTCGAGAGGCCCTAACTCGTCTTTCTCTTCTACCGGCGGCGTTCTCCCGACTCTTTTCCCTGAGCCTTCTCAACTCTTGCTCAGGCAGACGTTGAACCTCTATCACAATGTGACTTGTTCTCTTACGGATTCGTCCCGCTCGACCTCTAGCTCTTGGTCGAAAACGCTTGAGTGTCGCACCTTCGTTTGCATAAGCCTCAGACACAAACAACTCCTCAGGCGGCAATCCATAGAGATTTGATGCGTTGGCAGCCGCAGATCGTAACACCTTGGCGACAGCCTCAGTAGCTCCACGATCCGTAAGGGAAAGTCTCTCCATTGCCTTTACAACGCTTTGGCCACGAATGAGATCGAGAACTTCTCTAACCTTGGAGGCTGACATCTGGTATGAGCGATGCGTAGCTCTCGCTGATTGCATTGTTTCAGTGCTCATCTATCTGCGCCTTCCAGCTCTTTCTTGACCCGCGTGATAACGAAACGTTCTCGTCGGGGCGAACTCCCCTAGCTTATGCCCGACCATAGATTCGGTAACATAGACCGGGACATGCTTACGTCCATCATGAACAGCGACCGTATGTCCGACCATATCTGGAATGATCGTCGACCTACGAGACCAAGTCTTAATTACCCTCTTTTCGCCTTCTGCATTAAGAGCGTCCACCTTCTTCAAAAGGTGATCGTCAACAAAGGGACCTTTCTTCAAACTACGGGGCATGTAAGCACCTACCTCCTGGCTCCGCGCGTACGCCTACGTCTAATTATCAACTTATCTGAATCCTTCTTACGACTCCTGGTACGTCCCTCTGGTTTACCCCAAGGAGACACTGGGTGTCTTCCACCTGAAGTTTTACCCTCACCACCACCTAATGGATGATCGACCGGGTTCATTGCAACACCCCGTGTTTGAGGTCGAACACCCTTCCATCTGTTTCTACCAGCCTTGCCTACAGACAAGAGTTCAAACTCTGAGTTGCCGACCTCGCCTATCGACGCTCTGCACTCGATTGGAACTCGCCTCATCTCAGTAGAAGGAAGACGCAAAGTTGCGTATTCTCCTTCTCTTGCCACGAGCTGAACACTCATACCCGCCGAACGCGCAATCTTACCGCCCTGTCCAGGTCTTAACTCAACATTATGAACGGTAGTTCCCACTGGTATGACCCTAAGAGGAAGAGCATTTCCAACTTTGATATCAGCTCCCACACCCGACACGACTGTGTCACCGACACTCAACTTAGCGGGGGCCAAAATATAGCGCTTCTCACCATCTAAGTAGTGCAGGAGTGCTATCCTCGCGTTTCGATTTGGATCGTATTCAATTGCAGCGACCTTTGCCGGCACACCATCTTTATTCCGCTTAAAGTCAATCAAGCGATACCTTGTCTTGTTGCCTCCACCACGATGGCGCGATGTCTTTCGCCCATAAGAGTTACGACCGCCAGAAGATTTTGCCGGCCTCAACAACGACTTCTCAGGTCGTTCCTTCGTAATTTCACTGAAGTCAGATACGCTCTGAAATCTTCTTCCGGCGCTGGTAGGTTTTCTCTTTCGAATAGCCACTACAACTCCTACTTCTCAAACAAATCGATCGAGTCGCCTTCGGCGAGCCTTACCATTGCATGCTTCTTGGAGCTACCATTTATCCAGCTTCCGTTTTTGCGATTTCGTTTTCTCTTACCCTTGCGATTCAACGTATTCACGGAAAGAACCTTAACGTCAAACAACTGCTCAACGGCATAGCGCACATCGACTTTTGTCGCACGATCGTCCACCTCGAAACAGTAAACACCCTCATCCATCAACTTGTAGCTCTTCTCAGAGACAACAGGACGCTTTACGATTGCATACGGGTCGAATCCACTCATCTCTACTCCGCACTCTCTTTATTCGTACTAGAACCAGTTCCGTTTAAGGTCTCGAGCGTCTTAGGCGTGAACACTATAGCTTCATTGACCAACACTAAATAGGCACTTAGTTGCGAAGTAAATGCCACCTCTACTTGCGGCAAGTTTCTAAAACTCTTTGCTAGAATCTCGTCTTCTGAACTGACAACAAGGAGAACCGATCCTTCTTCACCAACTTTTAAAAGCCACTCTGCAGCCTTCTTAGTGGATGGCTTCTCCTCAGAAAAACTATCAAGAACATAGATCTTGCCCGCTTCGGCACGATCAGACAAGGCTCCCCAGAGCGCTTGTGCAACCATTTTCTTGGGAGTCTTTTGCTTATAGCTGCGTGGTTTTGGTCCAAGTGCGACTCCTCCACCACTGAAGTGAGGCGCTCGAGTTGATCCTTGTCTAGCACGTCCCGTACCTTTTTGGCGATAAGGCTTAGCCCCACCACCTGACACCTCTGCACGCGTCTTGGTAGATTGTGTACCTGCACGTACTCCTGCTAGTTGTCCCACAACCACTTGATGAATTAAAGGAATGTTAGGCACTCGTCCGAAGACAGTCTCATTTAGAGTCAGAACCCCGCTCTCATTCCCACCTTCATCGATCCTTTTAGCCATGCGAACTTGAAAATTCGCATCCTTTACAAATTTAGACACTACTTACCACCTCTCACGGAGGATCGAATAACTACACGTCCACCTTTGGGACCAGGAACCGAACCCTTCACTAAAACAAGTTGTCGTTCTGGATCCGCTTGAACAACCTCAAGGTTGAGTGTGGTAACACTTCCACCCCCATACTGTCCAGCCATCTTTGTTCCTTTGAAGACCCGGCCGGGAGTTGCACATGCACCTATAGAACCAGGAGCTCTATGGTGTTTATGGTTACCATGCCCACCACCTTGGCCCTTAAAGTTGTGACGCTTCATCCCGCCTGAGAATCCATGGCCCTTAGAGATCGCCGTGACGTCAACCTTGTCACCCGAAGAAAAGATCTCAGCTCCAAACTCGTCACCTGGAGATAGTTCAGAACTTGACTCTTCCCTGAACTCCAGTATGGCAACACCTGGATCGACGCCCGCTTTTTCAAACTGCCCTAGCAGAGGTTTCGAAACCTTCGACTTCTTTCTGATCCCATAAGTCACCTGCAAAGCGTTATAGCCATCACTGTCTGTAGTCTTAGATCGAAGAACCCTAACCGGAGTCACCTTGATCACGGTGACAGGGATAAACCTGCTGTTCTCATCCCAGACGTGGGTCATTCCAACTTTTTCACCCACGATAGCCTTAGCTGTCATTTGAGTAATCCTCATCCAATACTGATGCCAACTGGCACCGAACACAAATAATCCGCCAAAGCGGCGGAGCTAAACTTTTGCCGAAAGGTCCCCTGATATGCAGGGCTCAATCGGACTTCCAAATCAAACCTAGGTAAGTATATCCCAAATTACCTAAAACCCATCCCGCAGATGGGAAATTCGCTAGTTATTGAATCTTGATCTCTATATCTACACCTGCTGGAAGATCAAGTCTTTGTAGAGAGTCCACCGTCTTTGGAGTATGTTCGACGATGTCAAGCATTCTCTTGTGGACCCGCATCTCAAAATGCTCCCTAGAGTCCTTGTGTTTGTGGGGTGATCGAATTACCGTATAACGATGTATCTCCGTAGGCAACGGTACTGGACCGACAACCTTAGCTGACGTCCTCAATACTGTATCTACAATCTTCTTCGTCGAACTCTCGATAATTTCGTGATCGAAAGCCTTCAGGCGAATTCTGATCCTCTGCTTACCTGGCTCTGCCAATTTACTCACACCTTAGATAGATAAGAGGCCCAAGACCAAAGTCTCAGGCCTCAGCAAACTACTACTTACTTAATGATCTTGGTAACCGCACCAGCACCTACGGTACGACCACCTTCACGAATAGCGAATCGCAAACCTTCGTCCATAGCAATTGGCTTTTGAAGCTCAACTGTCATTGTGACGTTGTCACCGGGCATAACCATCTCAGTACCTTCCGGCAGTGTGATGGAACCAGTTACGTCAGTAGTTCTAAAGTAGAACTGCGGACGATAGTGATTGAAGAAAGGCTTATGACGTCCTCCTTCTTCTTTGGACAAAACGTAAACGTTCGCTTCAAATTGCGTATGAGGGGTTATAGATCCTGGCTTGCAAAGAACCTGACCTCTTTCAACGTCAGTCTTTTTGACACCACGAAGCAGCGCCCCAATATTATCGCCTGCCATACCTTCGTCGAGAAGCTTGTTGAACATCTCGACTCCTGTGCACACAGTCTTTTGAGTATCTCTGAGGCCGACTATCTCAATTTCGTCGCCAACTTTCAATACACCCTGCTCAACCTTACCAGTCACCACGGTACCACGGCCAGAGATCGTAAACACGTCCTCAATTGGCATAAGGAAGGGGCGATCGATTGGTCTCTTGGGCTCAGGAATATAGTCATCAACAGCAGCCATAAGCTCCAGAATCTTTGCTTCCCACTCTTTGTCACCCTCGAGAGCCTTCAGCGCAGACACTCTAACAACAGGCGTGTCATCGCCTGGAAAGTCGTACTCGCTCAAAAGTTCACGAACTTCAAGTTCCACGAGATCCAGAAGTTCCTCATCGTCCACCATGTCCGCCTTGTTAAGCGCAACAACAATATAAGGTACGCCTACCTGGCGAGCCAACAGCACGTGCTCCCGTGTTTGGGGCATAGGGCCGTCGGTAGCGCTGACCACCAGGATTGCTCCATCGACCTGAGCCGCTCCGGTAATCATGTTCTTGATGTAGTCAGCGTGACCTGGCATGTCCACGTGAGCATAGTGACGCTTATCGGTCTCATACTCGACGTGTGAGATAGAGATTGTTATACCCCTGGCTCTCTCTTCAGGCGCATTATCAATCTGGTCGAAAGGCTTGAACTTCACGTTAGGGTTGTTCGCTGCCAGGACCTTGGTGATTGCCGCGGTCAAAGTTGTCTTACCATGGTCAATATGTCCCATGGTTCCTATGTTCAAGTGAGGCTTACTCCGCTCGAACTTTTGCTTGGCCATTTTACTGCTCCGTTATACCTAGTTGCGTCTCTCGACGTCATGCACGACTATTACAGGCTGATACAGTCTATTCACCACGTACTCTTGCTACGATCTCTTTTGCGATCGAATCTGGTACAATTTGGTAAGAGCCGAACTGCATTGAATAGGTAGCTCTTCCCTGAGTTCTTGACCTAAGGTCAGTAGCATACCCAAACATCTCAGAGAGTGGTACCTGTGCTCGGATAACCTGAGCATTACCCCTCTGATCCATTCCTTCGACCCTTCCACGCCTTGAGGAAAGGTCCCCGATAACGTCACCCATATACTCTTCAGGAGTGACAACTTCAACAGCCATTATAGGCTCCAGAAGCACCGGGCTCGCAGCCCTGGCAGCCTTTTTGACAGCCATGGAGCCAGCGATCTTAAAGGCCATCTCCGAAGAGTCGACCTCGTGGTAGGAACCAAATACCAATGTCGCACGAACGTCAACCATAGGATATCCAGCCACAACACCACTTTGTAAAGCTTCTTGAATACCAGCCCCGACGGCAGGTATATACTCTCGAGGAATAACACCACCAGAGATCTTATCGACAAACTCAAATCCGCCGCCAGGTCCAAGGGGCTCAAAGTTAATAACAACGTGTCCATATTGCCCACGTCCACCTGACTGCCTGATGTATTTCTCTTCAATCTTCTCGACAGCCTTTGTGATGGTTTCACGATAGGCCACCTGTGGTTTACCAACGTTTGCCTCTACCTTAAACTCACGTAGCATGCGGTCTACCAACACCTCAAGGTGCAGTTCGCCCATCCCAGAGATAACCGTTTGTCCAGTCTCCTCATCGGAGCGAACTCTAAAGGTAGGGTCCTCTTCTGAAAGGGCAAAAAGTGCTCTACCCATTTTTTCCTGGTCAGCTTTCGTCTTTGGCTCAACCGCAACATGGATAACCGGCTCTGGGAACTCCAACGCCTCGAGAACGATTGGCGCATCCAAACTGGAAAGCGTGTCTCCTGTCGTTGTATGCTTCAAACCAACAGCAGCAACGATATCGCCAGCATAGACCGTATCGATATCTTCCCTATGGTTAGCGTGCATTAAAAGAATTCTGCCAATTCTCTCTTTCTTGTCCTTGGTAGAGTTTAAAACAGTAGCACCTTTTTCCAAAGTACCTGAGTATACCCTGAAATACGTTAGTTTCCCAACAAAGGGGTCTGTCATGATCTTGAACGCAAGAGCGGAGAACGACTCTTTATCATCAGGTCTTCTCTCCAGAGAATCAGAGCCAGACATTGATATACCTTGTGCTGGGTCTATATCCACAGGCGATGGAAGAAAATCTACGACAGCGTCCAGCATCGGTTGAACGCCCTTGTTTTTAAACGCCGACCCACACAACGTTGGCACAGCATGCCCGCCGATCGTAACTCTTCTCACGACCCCTCTAAGAAACTCTGGGGTAATAGGATCATCAGACAGATAGGCTTCCATTAAAGGATCGTCATAGTTTGAAAGTACATCGATCAACTCATGGTGCGCTGCTTCTGCTGCTTCGCGCATCGCTTCAGGAATCTCGGTTACTGCATACTTCTCGCCGAGCGTGTCCTCCCAGACCTTCGCATTCATCTCGATCAGGTCAACGATTCCTGTAAAGTTTCCTTCGGCCCCGATAGGGAGTTGAATCACCGCAGGAACTGCATCAAGACGATCTCTTATCATCTCGACACACCGTTCAAAGTTTGCACCGACACGATCCATCTTGTTGACAAAACACATACGAGGAACGCCATACTTATTCGCCTGGCGCCATACCGTCTCTGTTTGTGGTTCAACACCAGCTACGGCATCAAAGACTGCTACTGCACCATCTAATACGCGTAACGACCGTTCCACCTCGACTGTAAAGTCAACGTGACCTGGTGTATCGATGATATTTATGCGATGATCTCTCCAGAAACAAGTTGTAGCAGCAGAGGTTATCGTGATCCCGCGCTCTTGCTCTTGAGGCATCCAGTCCATTGTGGCAGCGCCCTCATGGACCTCGCCGATCTTGTAGTTCTTGCCGGTATAGTATAAAATTCGCTCAGTCGTCGTCGTCTTACCAGCGTCAATATGCGCCATGATACCGATATTTCGTATCCTCTCGATCGGATACTCTCGCTTGGTACTCATCTTCTTTGTACTAAATCCTTTTTCATAACGTACTCTAGCGTTTCCTAGTTAACTTAATTGAAGTTGTCAATACCTGGCATCTGCGCTGCTACCAACGGTAGTGAGCAAACGCCTTGTTTGACTCAGCCATCTTGTGGAGATCTTCTTTTCTCTTTACAGAAGCGCCTATCCCAGAAGATGCATCAAGAATCTCGTTTGCAAGTCTTTGTACCATTGTCTTTTCACGTCTGGCACGCGAGTAACTAACAATCCATCTAATAGATAACGTGGTGCCTCGACGATTCTTTACATCCACGGGAACCTGATAGGTAGCTCCACCGACTCTCCTTGAGCGCACCTCGAGCTCAGGTTTCGTATTTTCTACAGCTCGCTTGAGAACCGTTAAAGGGTCATTACCCGTCTTTTCGCGGATCTCCTCCAGTGCGCCATAAACGATGTGCTGAGCAACAGTCTTCTTGCCCCGCGACAACAATTTATTGGTGAGTTGTGTTACTAATACCGAGTGAAAGACTGGATCCGGGGCTAGCTCTCTCCGCTCTATTGGACCTTTACGTGGCACTTAACTACTTCTCCCTCTTAGCGCCGTAGCGACTTCTTGCTTGTTTTCGATTCTTCACGCCTGCAGTGTCAAGCGTCCCTCGAATAATTTTGTACCTAACACCTGGAAGGTCCTTAACACGACCACCGCGGACAAGCACTATAGAGTGTTCCTGCAGGTTATGGCCGACCCCTGGAATGTATGCGGTCACCTCTACCCCAGAGGTGAGTCTCACTCGAGCTACCTTACGCAAAGCTGAGTTAGGCTTCTTGGGCGTGGTAGTATAGACGCGCGTACACACACCACGACGTTGCGGTGAACCCTTCAAAGCAGGGGTTTTCGTCTTTGTTCTCTTAGTCTCGCGACCTTTGCGCACCAATTGAGCGATCGTGGGCACGACAATCCTCTCTCAGAAAATCATTTGAGTCTGCAGTAGATACCTTCTACCGAGACAAACCAAAGTTACATATTATGCGGATGGAGCGTCGATCATATCACAGAAACGTCAACCATCCGCAAAATCTTCCTAAATCTATATTTCACCCAGTAGATCTGGGGGAGTATCATCTTCTTCAAGGACAATCTCCTCATCCGTCTCTAGTTCGTCCTCATAAGTTGATGGACTTCTATAGTCGGAGTAGTAGCCATAATCATCCTCATAGTCCTGAGAACTCCAAAATGAAAGTGGTTTAGCATCTGGAGCACTGACTTGGAAGGATCGATACTCCTTCATCCCCGTTCCTGCCGGAATCAACTTACCAATAATGATGTTTTCTTTCAAGCCTAACAAAGAGTCGGACTTACCTTCAATAGCAGCTTCAGTCAAGACTCTTGTAGTCTCTTGGAAAGATGCCGCAGAAAGCCACGACTCCGTAGCCAATGAGGCTTTTGTAATACCCATGAGTTCGGGTCTGCCCTCTGCTGGCTTGCCTCCACGAGCTACTACAGCTCTGTTAGTATCCGCATAAACTCGTGCGTCCACTCGTTCGCCTGGCAGAAAGTCCGTGTCACCGGGTTCAGCAACCGTCACTCTTCTGAGCATTTGACGTACTATAAGTTCGATATGTTTGTCGTGAATAGATACACCTTGATCACGGTAGACCTTTTGAACCTCCTCAACCAGATACTGTTGAGTCTCTCTTATACCTTTGACTTCGAGCAGCTGTTTAGGATCTTTTGGTCCTTCCACAAGAGCATCACCCGCTTCGACCTCTTGGCCATCTACAACCTCAAGATGAGTTCGCAAGGAAAGATCATAGCTCTCTTCCTCACCTTCATCGGAAACAACAGTTACCCGTCGAACCGCTTCGCCCTCTTCTATACGAACTACACCCGACGTATAAGAAAGTATGGCAGCACCTTTAGGTGTACGCGCTTCAAAAAGTTCTACGACTCTTGGTAGGCCGTGCGTAATGTCCTCACCTGCGATACCACCTTGATGGAAGGTACGCATAGTGAGCTGAGTTCCCGGCTCTCCAATTGACTGGGCTGCCACCACGCCGATAGCCTCACCTAATTCAATCTGACCGGCCCCAGCAAGAGCTTGGCCGTAACACAGTGCACACACCCCGTGCTCTGTATCACAGGTCAATACAGAACGAACCCTGATACGATTTACGGACTCGTCATTGCGTATAGCCGCTACCAGCTTATCGGTAAGGAGAGTACCCGCTTGCATCGTCGTTCCATCTGTTAGTGAAACCGGTTCTGCGAGCACCCTGCCATACGCTCTTGTCTCTAGGTAATACCGTTTGCCTGCTTCATCTGGTTTGGCATCTTCGATCCAGATTCCTCGAGAGGTACCGCAATCTATCTCACGCACGATCAGCTCTTGCGCGACGTCCACCAAACGCCGAGTCAGATATCCAGAGTCCGCCGTTCTGAGAGCCGTGTCCGCCAAACCTTTTCTCGCTCCGTGCGTAGAGATGAAGTACTCAAGTACCGACAGTCCCTCACGGAAAGACGAAACGATAGGACGGGGAATCATCTCACCTCGCGGATTAGAAACAAGGCCCTTCATACCAGAGATCTGTCTAACCTGTTGAGCGTTACCACGTGCTCCCGAATCAACCATCATGTTGATAGGGTTGAAGATATCAGATGCAAGCATCTGATCCATTGCTTTACCAATCTCGGAGTTGGCCGCTGTCCAAATCTCAATCTCTTTTTGTTTACGTTCGTCGTCTGTGATTATTCCACGTTTAAACTGCTGCTCCGCCTTTTGAGCCTCTTTCTCGTGACGATCAATGATCTCCGCCTTATTAGCTGGCGTACGAACGTCGTTAATTGAGATAGTAAGACCACTTTGAGAAGCAAATCTAAATCCGATCGCCTTGATCTTATCGAGTGATTCTTGTGCTACACCTTTTGGAAAGTTGTTAGCGATCTCCTCTACGATGGACCCAATTGGGGTAGCTTTTTTACCAATCAACTCGTTGACAAAACGAAAGCCTTTGGGAAGAGTCTCATTGAAAAATATTCTCCCAACGGTAGTATCGATTGTTTCGTAGATCGGAGCGCCTTCTTCGTCTACTCCAACTTCTCGTCTGTACAGCACCTTTGTGTGGACAGTAACTTCTTTGGACTCATACGCCATCTCCACTTCGTACAGATGCCGGAAAACCCTGCCCTCACCAGCCGCTCCAGGGACTTCGGTTGTGAGGTAGTAGATACCAAATACCATGTCCTGCGTAGGCACCGTAATCGGTCGTCCAGTTGCAGGTGAGATTATGTTATTTGCTGAGAGCATGAGAACACGAGCCTCTGCCTGCGCCTCAGGTGAAAGCGGAAGGTGCACAGCCATCTGATCACCGTCAAAGTCCGCGTTAAATGCCGCACAGACTAACGGATGTATCTGGATCGCCTTTCCTTCGACCAAAACCGGTTCAAATGCCTGGATTCCTAACCGGTGAAGTGTAGGGGCACGGTTTAACATGACCGGATGTTCCTTTATAACCGCGTCAAGAACCTCCCATACCTGGGCACGGCGACGTTCCACCATACGCTTTGCAGATTTAATGTTCTGAGCGTAGTCAAGGTCAACCAGTCGTTTCATCACAAAGGGCTTGAACAACTCCAACGCCATTTGCTTAGGAAGTCCACACTGATGCAGCTTCAAAGTCGGCCCAACGACAATAACGCTACGGCCAGAGTAGTCGACCCTCTTACCGAGCAGGTTCTGACGAAATCTTCCCTGCTTCCCCTTCAGCATGTCAGAGAGGCTCTTAAGAGGTCGATTACCAGGACCAGCCACCGGTCGGCCTCGACGCCCGTTATCGAAAAGGGCATCTACAGCTTCTTGTAGCATACGTTTCTCGTTATTGACGATAATCTCTGGAGCACCCAGATCCAACAGACGCTTGAGCCGGTTGTTTCGGTTGATGACCCTGCGGTACAGATCGTTCAAGTCTGAGGTTGCAAAGCGACCACCATCAAGTTGAACCATCGGTCTAAGATCGGGAGGAATGACCGGAACTATTCCCAGTATCATCGCCCCAGGATCGTTTATTCTCCTGTCCTCGCTATCTCGACGATTAAAAGCAGATACGATCTTTAGCCTTTTGATCGCCTTCTGTCGTCTTTGCACAGAGAGGGGCCTTCTTGAGTCAGCCGGTTCAATCATCTCACGAAGTTTGATCTCTTCTTGATCTAGATCGAGACGATCTATCAACTTGCGAATCGCTTCTGCTCCCATCCCGCCTTCGAAGTAGTCGCCATATCGATCTTTAAGTTCTCTCCAAAGAAGCTCATCCTCGATTATCATGCGGCCATGAAGTTCTCTGAACTCCTCAAATGCCCTACGATACAGATCCAACTTGTTATCAAAGCGATCCCTTATGTAGGCAATCTCTTTGTCGGCTTGCTTTTGACGCGCACGTAGATCAGCATCTTTGGCTGAGTTGGCTTCTAGTTCAGCAAGGTCCTTCTCTAGGTCCTGGAACTGCTTCTCTAATGCCAGGTCCCTTTGGCTTTCAAGTTCTTTTAGTTCCTCCCGAAGCTCAGCTTCCAAGTTAGGTAAATCCTCATGACGTCGATCTACATCCACCCAAGTTACTAAATTGGCAGCAAAGTAGATCACTTTCTCAAGTTGCTTTGCCTTCAGCTCTTCTTTCGTTGTAGTACCCATTAAAAGATACGCGAGCCAAGACCGTGTACCTCTGAGATACCAGATATGGACTACGGGAGCTGCAAGTTCGATGTGACCCATTCGCTCTCTACGAACCTTGGATCGCGTTACTTCAACTCCGCATCTTTCACAGATGATACCTTTAAAACGAACTCTCTTGTACTTGCCGCAGGAACATTCCCAATCTCGAGTAGGACCAAAGATCTTCTCGCAAAAGAGTCCGTCTTTTTCTGGACGAAGCGTGCGATAGTTTATTGTTTCAGGTTTTTTCACTTCGCCATGAGACCATGACAGAATGTGGTCTGAAGTGGCAAGCCCTATTCGTAGTTGTTCAAAGTTATTTAAGTCGAGCATTAAAGACCACCGTCCTCACTTCTGTACCCTTCACCGTAGTCAGATCCTCTCTCGGGCCTAGAGATGTCAATCCCCAGTTCCTCAACGCTCCTGTAAGCGTCCTCGTCCAACTCTCTCATTTGGATCTCTTCTCCTAGCGCTGAAAGTACCTCAACGTTCAGACACAGAGACTGCATCTCTTTTATCAAAACCTTGAAACTTTCAGGTATACCCGGCTCTGGTATATTTTCGCCTTTAACAATTGATTCGTAAACTTTTACTCGTCCCACCACATCATCAGATTTGATTGTGAGCAACTCTTGCAGAGCGTATGCAGCGCCATATGCTTCCAGCGCCCACACTTCCATCTCTCCAAAGCGTTGTCCACCAAACTGTGCTTTTCCACCAAGTGGCTGCTGCGTAATCATCGAGTATGGTCCTGTAGAACGAGCGTGTATCTTGTCATCGACCAAGTGCGCCAACTTGAGGATGTAGACATATCCTACCGAAATAGGGTTATCGTAAGGCTCTCCGGTTCTCCCATTAAAAAGCGTTGCCTTCCCGTCAACACCTATCTGCCGACGACCGTCTGCAGAGTCGGGATTGAGATCTTCAAACACCTTTTGGATAGTTGGGTGACGCCCTGACTTGCTCTCTTCATCCCAGTGGGCACCGTCAAAAACCGGAGTTGCCACCCATGTAGATGGTTCCGTTCGAGGTCTGGTTTTCACTTCGGTTCCCTTTATAGGAGTTGAGGCGAGCTCATTCGACTTCCATCCCCATCTAGCTGCGTATCCAAGATGAGATTCCAGCACCTGACCCACGTTCATTCTCGAGGGGACACCCAAGGGGCTAAGAATAATATCGACAGGAGTACCATCTGAAAGATAAGGCATGTCTTCAAGAGGAAGAATCTTTGATATCACACCTTTGTTACCGTGGCGACCAGCTAGCTTATCGCCTTCTGTAATCTTTCGTCTCTGAGCCACGTATACACGGACAAGCTGATTCACACCGGGTGCCAACTCAGTTGAGTCTTCCCGTGTAAACAC